>DASUGQ010000463.1:0-9374 GCA_036273935.1 Cyclobacteriaceae bacterium
GATCGGACCCGGAGCAGTCATCTGGAACGGAGCCCGTATTGGTAAGAATGTAAAAATATATCCAGGGGCATCTGTATCATCAATTCCTCAGGATCTCAAATATGCCGGTGAAAAAACGGAGACTTTCATTGGTGATAATAGCGTCATCCGTGAATGCGTGACGATTAGCTGCGGAACTTCGGACAAATTCAAAACAGTAATTGGTAAAAACTGTCTGTTGATGGCCTACGTCCACGTGGCTCATGACTGCATCATTGGAAATCATTGCATACTCGTCAACACTGTACAGTTAGGAGGACATGTTGAAGTGGACGACTGGGCGATTATTGGAGGAGCCAGTGCATTACACCAATTCGTTAAGATTGGCGCCCACGTGATGATTTCAGGCGGATCATTGGTTCGCAAAGATGTTCCTCCCTATGTAAAAGCAGCGCGGGAACCTCTCGCCTATGCAGGCATTAATTCAGTTGGACTTCGCCGCAGGGGATATTCATCAGAAAAAATAAGTGAGATTCAGGAGATCTATCGCTACATATTCCTCAGGGGACTCAATAATAGTAAAGCTGTCGAAGAAGTAGAATCCCTCATTGCGAAAACTGACGAACGTGAATACATTCTAAACTTTATTCGCAGTTCAGAGCGCGGCATTATGAAGGGATATGGGAAAGGTGATTAATGTGATCAGCTACGGACTGATTTGCATGTAGAAAAGTTCATTCAGTCATACAACCAATCAACATTTTTATTATTGTTTTCCATAACTGTTGAAAATCTAAGCAAGCGTTTTAACCGGGAGTGGATCTTCCGGAACTTTTCCTTCCACTTTGAAAGCGGAAAGACATACGCAGTAACGGGACCAAACGGTTCGGGAAAATCAACCCTGCTGCAAATACTTTGGGGACAGATGCCGCCAACTGCTGGTACTATCAGTTACAGTAATGATCAACAACAGCTGGAGATTGATTCGGTATTCAGGCACCTCACGATCGCGACGCCTTACATGGATCTTATCGATGAATTTACATTGACAGAACAGCTTCGATTTCATTTTAAGATGAAGAGAACAAGGGCAGACTCCTCCCTTGAAGAGATTATGCAAGCGATGTACCTTCACGACGCACGCGACAAACAGATCAGCAATTTTTCGAGTGGAATGAAGCAACGTCTCAAACTTGCGCTGGCATTCTTCACCGAATCTCGTGCAGTATTTCTTGATGAACCCGGAACCAACCTGGACAGTAAGGCCTTTGAATGGTACCTTCAACACCTCAAGGGGCTACCGAAAGATTGCCTTGTCGTCATTGCTTCCAACCAATCATCCGAATATCCGCAAGATGCTATTAAGATAGATATAATGACCTATAAGGGTGACAGGCAACCAGATTGAAATGGTTGAATCAAAGTAACGCAGGTTACCAATCAAATATCCCATGAATAAACACCTGATTTTCAAACGCCAGACTCCCCGCATCCGCTGAAAATTTGATTTTTGATTTTTTAGTAGCAAATTGTGACAATTAATCCTATAAAAATGAAAGTATTAGCTAGAATTCTCTCGCTTATCGTTGTGGCCAGTGCAACAACAGTTTTAATGAATTGCGACAGTGGTGGAGGCAGTGAAAAGTCGGCTGAAGAAGTTGAGTTGGGTAAGCTGTCAGCAACATGGACGATGACAGCCGTTGATTTGGACGGCACTGACCGTACTTCTGATTTCGCCAATTTAGTGTTAACCATTTCCGGAACGTACAGCAATAGCACCACCAATCCAGTCTACAGTTTTAGCTTTACCGGCACACGTCCTAATCCCAGCCCATGGCCTGCCAATGGAACCTGGAGATTTGAAAGCGTACCTAATAAAATAATCAGAAGGCTGGACGACAATCAATTGATAAACTATAGTCTGACTTCAAATGACACTCAGCTTTCAATGGACTTCAATTACCAGGGAGCTGGGTTTGCGGGAGGAAGAGTTGCAGAAGTAAATGGAGACTGGTCTTTTACGTTTACCAAGCAGTAAGAAGATTCTATTATATTAGAAATGAAAAGGGTCTCATTGTAAGACCCTTTTTTATTTCGCAATCGGCAAATCCAAATCATGGATTATTCGAATAATTGTTGACCATGAACTTATAGTTTCCGGAACCAACGTCCACGACCACGTATCCGTTTTCCGAGCCCACGACTTTTATGTCGTTCGCCGATGACAATACCTTTCCACTTTCTATAACGTCATTTAATGTAGCGGCCGGTACAAATACTCTAGCCGTAGTATTGGGGGGAACGGACACATCAAAGTAAAATTTACCTTCACTCGCCTGCCAATGTGAGCTTACCTTTCCATAGTAGGTTTGGAGGTCTGCATCCACGGAAGTGAAGCCACCTCCTGGATGTGGCTTAAAACTTATGTGTTTGTATCCAACCCCATCTTCATAGGTGTCAATACCGGCGACTACGCGATACATCCAATCGCCAATAGCACCATAGGCATAATGGTTGTAGGAATTCATCCCAGGAGTCTGAAATGTGCTGTCCGGTTTTATTCCATCCCATCTTTCCCAAATTGTTGTTGCTCCCATTTTTACAGGATACAACCACGATGGATAACTTTCCTGCATAAGAAGTTGATAGGCAACATCCGTGTGACCAAAGCGGCTTAACACATGACACAAATACGGTGTACCCAAAAAACCGGTGGTTAGGTGATTGTTGTAGGATTTGATATTTTCCACTAAACGATCAGCTGTTCTGACTCTCCATTCGTCCGGCAACATGTCAAAGTTTAACGCAAGCACATAGGCGGTTTGGGTGCTTGAGACAAGGCGGCCACTTGAAGTCACATACTCTTTAACAAAAGCATCCTTAACTTTCCTCAGTAATGCCGAGTACCGCGACACATCATCATTCTTTCCCAACACCTTCGCCGCATTGATAACCAACTGTGTTGAGTGAGCAAAGAAACATTGAGCAATAAGATATTTATCGGTGACAGCGGATCGGCCATCATTATCATCAAAAGGGCGATAAAACAACCAGTCGCCAAAATGAAATCCCTTATTCCATAAATTATCCGTGCTACTTCGTTCCATAAATCCAACCCACGCTTTCATGCTTTCATATTGATCAGCCAGGAGATCCCTATCGCCGTACGCCAAATACATATTCCAGGGAATAATTGTTGCCGCATCTGCCCATCCCGCCGACCCCGCCGCCTGGGGACCCAGGACATTGGGAATTACAAACGGAACATTTCCATTTATCTGGTCCGCCTCCAGATCTCTCAGCCATTTACGGAAGAAATTATTGACGCCCATGTTAAACGAAGCCGTCCTTGAAAAAGCCTGTGCATCCCCTGTCCAACCTAAACGTTCATCACGCTGTGGACAATCAGTAGGTACGTCCAGGAAGTTGCCCTTTTGCCCCCATTGAATATTGTGCTGAAGTTGATTGATGAGTCTGTTGGAAGAGGTGAAAGTTCCTGTAGGCTTCATATCAGAATACAGCGCTACCGCTGCAAAATTTTCTGCCTTGAGCTCACCCGGATAGCCTTCTACATTAATGTAACGGAACCCGTGGAAAGTAAAATGAGGCTCCAAAACCTCCACTCCATTTCCGCTCAGTGTATAAACGTCCTCCGCTTTCGCTTCTCTTAAATTGTCTGTGTAAAAGTTTCCCTTTTTGTCCAGCACCTCGGCATGGGCGATGGTGATCTTGTCACCTGCCTTTCCGCTCACTTTAATGATTACCCAACCCACAAGATTCTGACCGAAATCAAGCACCTTCTCACCTTTAGGTGTGGTGAAAATTGACTTGGGTACAAACGTTTCATGCTTCCTGATGAGTTCATTACAGGTAGCGAGTAAATGATCTTTCGGCATATCGGCTATGACAACATCGCTCCAGTTTGAATCATCATATCCAGGAACGTCCCATCCTTTTTTCTCCAGTCGTGCATCAATTATTTCCCCATCGTAAATTTCTGAACTTTGTATTGACCCTGTCGATGATTTCCATGATCCATCCGTGACAACGGTTTCATGCGTTCCGTCTGTGTACGTAATTTCAATTTGCAGTAATAGAGAAATGTCCTTTCCGTAGAAATTTTTTTGCCCCGAAAATCCAATGTAGCCCCGATACCATCCACTTCCCAATACAGCACCAACCAGGTTGTTCCCAGGCTGCAAATAATTTGTAATATCATAAACCTGATATTGAAGACGCTTATTATAACTTGTCCATCCGGGTGTCAAATAGGCATCACCCACACGTCTTCCGTTTATATGGGCTTCATATACTCCATGAGAAGTCACGTATGCAGTAGCGGCCAGAATTTTTTTCGAGACGGAAAATTGTTTACGGAACAAGGGACTAGCCCGCATGACCGTGTCTTCTTTGTAACCCGGTTGAATCCAGCTTGCTTTCCAGTCGGAAGATTTAAGAAACGCCGTTTGCCAAACTGCGGGAGTACTCCACGGCGATGGCTTACCCTTATTATCCCAAACTCTAACCTGCCAGTGGTAAACCTTATTTGATTCCAATGATGGTCCCCCATAAGGAACATGAATTGATTCATCAGTAGCAACCTTTCCACTGCT
The DNA here is from genome assembly GCA_036273935.1 of Cyclobacteriaceae bacterium. GTDB lineage: Bacteria > Bacteroidota > Bacteroidia > Cytophagales > Cyclobacteriaceae > ZC4RG29. Next base: position 4,593 of record DASUGQ010000463.1, read on the forward strand.
CCAGATAAGGTCGTTCCCTTTGGACAAAGATGAGCGGCTCTCACCCACCCTGATCTCGTAAGCGGTCTGCATTACATTTCTCTTTTCTGATACGACCTCCCATGAAAATCTGGGCTTGACAACATCAATTCCAATCGGGTCAACAAGATTTTCAGTCTTTGGATTTTGAACTTTTACCTGTGCATAAATTGAACTTCCTATTACAAGGAAGAGCACGGTCAGACAATGTTTAAATTTTAACATATCAGGTGAATTATTTTAAGTTATTAAAACTAAAGATTACTTGTTCTGCTTTTTAAAATGTGGCCCTCCATTCCACACGAATTCGCCGCTGGCGCCTTCTGGCAATTCCTGAAAAGGCAAATGCCATATTTGTCAGACGATTCACCAGGAACTGAAATCCGGGAAGGCTTCCATGTCTTTCCAGGAATATCGGGATCAACTTTCTGTGCATGAACACACACGGTCGTGAAAAGAAATGGAAAACAAACCGAGGCGGAAATCCTGAAAAATTGGTGCATATAGAATCGCGAAGTCTTGAAATTTTAATAAGCAGAGGGACAAATCAAATATCTAACTATATCCTGCTTAACTGTCTTGTGCCATCCTGTAAAGCAGTTAATAAAGATACGATTTACTCGCGGCCAGTTTTGAAATAACTCGCTGGAATTAAGAATTCACGCAAGAAAATTAAGGAAGATTTTTTTAGATAAGTGTGTTTGTGTTGACGGCAAGGATATTCCCGGAGACAGAAACAGCATACCGCGAAAGAGCCTTCGCTGCAGGACCCTGAACAACATCTCCATTGTTGTCGAATCTCGAGCCATGACAGGGACAAACCAACTGTTGGTTACTGCTTTTATAATCGACTGTGCATGCTTGATGCGTGCACCGGTTGGAGAGCGCAACATATACATCAGCAGAGGTTCGTATAACGACAATTCCATTCTTCACAATTGCTCCTCCCACCGTAGTCAGGGCAGAAGAAGTTGGGTCAGTAAGATCAATATTGAACCCATCCGGAGATGTCGATGATGAATTATCTCCACAACTTTCAAGAAGTTGAAGAAGCATTCCGCACGTGATGGCTACGCCGGATTCTTTAACAAATTCTCTCCGGCAAATTAGTCTTTGATTCCTTGTTTTCATATGGCTCGCCTGGCTAATGATGCCCATGTAATTTTCCGTAAACGATTAATCATGGAATAATTAATTATATCAAACAGCACATTTCATATACCAGATTCTCCATTATGGTGCTCTGAAAATTGAAGCGCGTAATCCTCGACTCACGTCTTGTTCAAGGAATAATAGATCAGGATGCCGGTCACATCGGTTAAATGTCCTTACTCATCTCATATTTTTTTCCGAGTCATCCTTCTGCTATAATGTTGTTTTTTTATTAAAACGAGATGAAGACCATTGGACTTATACTAGTATTGCTTTTTTTAAATGTCGCCAGGACCCTGGCTCAAAAAGAGGACGCAGGCAACTCGATCTGGGGTAAGCTTGCCTTGGCTCAAAATTTTCCAAATCCCGTCATTGTTGGGGAAACAGCTACAATCGGCTATCGAGCAAGAGATGTCAATTATGTTTCCATCGCCATGTATGACGAAACAGGAAAGCGTATTCACCTTTATGAAGACCTTTATCCAGGGATCGGGCAAATTCGTATCGGAAAGGATCTTGATCCGGGAAGGTATACTTATGCGCTGTTTGTCAATGGAAGAATGGTAAAGAAGAGGACCATGGAAGTTGTAAGAAGTGAAAGCTCCGCTGAAAAGTATCCTTTGCGAGGCCATGATGTGGAGTGATTCACCCGGCTTTGTTTCTTTTCAAGAATTTATATCACCAGGCTCTCGATTCGTTCGGGAATCAAAGAAAACCGATGACCAGCGTCTCTGATCATCGGTGTTAACCAATCAATTAACCAAACGTAACCCAACGTTATGTGTTAATTCAATGGCAAATAAAATATCAAAAAGGATACCGAAAAAGATCGATTGTTTAAGTGACGGGTAAAAACGATCCCGGAATCGTTCTCAAGTCAGAAGGATGGAATAAAATAACGTTGAGTTAACAGCGTGGTGACCGATATCGAGACGATCATGTCCGGAGAAGTCCTCTGCGTATGCCGTGTTTGACACACAAGCGGTCCGCCCTTTCATCAAGAGTTTTCAGATAGGCTTTCGACGGCATGAAGAAATGTCGATAGAGTTTTTCATAAGAAGGAACAAGTTGAGGATATTTCTGCGTAAGGAATTTGTAGTATAAGGTTTTGCTGTCAGCCCGCTTATCCCCAAATAAGGTGAGTCCACCAATTAGAATGTAGTCTGCCCCGTTCTCTTTAGCGGCAATAACCATCTCTTCAAGCCTATCTTCGGTATCCGACAAATATGGCAGTGTGGGAACGCAATTCACTCCAACCATTAATCCTGCATTCTTACATCGCTTCATCGTTTGCAGCCGATGCGAGGGGGGCGGCGCACCCGGCTCCAGTAACGATGCTACCTTGTCATCGAGTGTCGAAAATGAAAATGATACAATGGCGCCGTGAACCAAAGAAGACCTCAAGTCATCTGGAAGTATTGCATTCTTATCAATTTCCTTTAACAACCCAATATCTCTGAGTACCATCACGGACTTGGTAATGATGAGTACGGGAAAGCGATGTTTTAGAATCAACTGCAAGCATCCCTCGGTCTTCCTTTGCCTCTCTTCCACATGCATATAGGGATCAGTTGCCGATGCTAAAGCAATAATTCCATATTGATTTTTCCTGGCACGAAATGCCAACTGTCGATCTAACACCTCGAGCACATTGGCCTTTACCGAGAGCGCTTCTGTCATATTCTCCCCGTACTTGCTTCCACGGATGTAGCAATACAGACAATTAAAACTGCAACCCTCGTACGGATTTAATGTATACTCGTCAAGAAACCAGGAATCGCGGACCTTCTTCTTATTGAGCACTGACTTTGCAATAATCTCCCGCATGGAACTGGTGTAGCAGGATTACAGGATGGCATAGAACCAGGCACCTAACAAACCGCCCACAATCGGGCCGACAACAGGAATCCACGCGTAAGACCAGTCGGATGTACCCTTACCCGGAATAGGTAAAAAGAAATGTGCAAGGCGCGGCCCGAGATCACGGGCCGGATTGATGGCAAAACCAGTAGTGCCTCCGAGACCTAACCCAATGGCTACGATCAGTAAACCAACGACGACCGGATTTAATCCATCCGTAAATTTATTCGCTCCAATAAACAGTAAGCCAAAGATCAGTACAAAGGTAGCGATGATTTCGCTGATCAGGTTGCTGCCCTTCGATCGTATGGCCGGTGTAGTACAAAAGACAGATAACTTTGCCGACTCATTTTCCGTCTTGCGCCAGTGCGGTAAATAGTGAAGCCACACAACTATTGAACCAGCCATGGCTCCTGAAACCTGAGCGAGACAATAACCGGGAACCATCGCCCAGTCAAAACTCCCCCCGAATGCAAGAGCAATTGAAACAGCGGGATTAATGTGCGCTCCGCTGGCTTGACCTGCCAGGTAAATGGCAAGTGTTACTGCGATTCCCCAGCCAATAACAATTGTCAACCATCCAGCGTTCTCTGATTTTGTACCTTTTAGAACGACACTGGCTACGACACCGTCACCGATAACAATCAATAAAAATGTACCCAGAAACTCGGCGAGATAAGGAGACATACTTGCAGGTTTAAGTAATTAAGCAATAAAGACTGGTTTTGAAGCTAATGAAAACTTTGCTGGCAAACTATCCGACAACAGACGCAAAAGCCAGTGTTTTCAACTTAAGAGATGTCATTTTATTTTTTTGCCACGGTTTCGGCACGGGTTCTTATCCGTTCTACAATAAATTTTCCAAGAGCCCTGCCTTCGTCAATTCCAACGTCACATGCACGACGGTAATGGATTCCACCGTAAAGCCGGCTAACCGCTGCTTCTGATGAAGCATCCAGAAATGACTTAAAACTACGGGGTGGCATTCCAAACTCAATTTCCGTCGAATCCGTAAAGGCAAAATTATCACCGAACAAAGAAGTAAGCGTCACCGCTGCCGCGTTTGATATAACGCTGTGCCCACTGGTATATTCAGGGAACGGAGGCGTCTGTAAAAGCGGCGTCCAGTTCTCATCGATGTATTGATTGATGTAAGTCTCCGGTCGAATCAGTCGGCTTCGGTATTTCTCATCCCAACAACTTATAAATCCGTCAGCCAGGGCGATCGATACCCTTGCATAAGCTTCGGCGGACTCCTCAAATGTTTTTTTACCTTTGAGGCAAACCTGATTCGTTATGTTCATCCAATGTCCTCCCGGTGAAATTTTTTTAGTGGCAAACATGACATGCCCCTTGACATTCATCATAAATGGATTGCAATCCCAGAACCTGGCAATTTCCTTTTGCTCATCCGTTAAACCCTTTCCTATTTCATACACCTCGGCAGCCTCTTTATAAAAATCTGTGTCCTTTTCTTTAGAGAAAGGTAGTGGCGGCGCTGGCGTAAATTGGGCTGGAGAATCAATTACGAAAGTTCTAATTTCATTCCAGTAAGGCTCAATCGCATCCATATAGGCAGGAGGCGTAGGTTTCCAGGTGGAGGGATCATCGAGAATAGTATATTTTGGAAATGAGCGGCTCTGTTTGTAGTTATCTTTTGAAGCCCAATCCATAATATGAGCCGCTACCTTATTGCCATAATCAATTGATCGCTCAAAAATTTCGTTTGGCATTCCCGTCTCCCTGAACTCC
>DASUGQ010000464.1:0-6415 GCA_036273935.1 Cyclobacteriaceae bacterium
CGCCTTGAAAGAGGAACTTCTCTCAGAATCTGATCAACTTTTAAATTTTTATCCAGGTTCTGATGAATGAACTTCAACGCTGTTACAATGTATGCATCCTTACTTGCAAATATATCGGTAGAGTGGCGGGTAACGACCTGCGTTGAATGAACGACAATATCATACCACGATGAACAATCTTTGGCCTCAACCATGCGCTCCATTAAACGCGCTGCCTCATAGCCGCCTTTCTCCGTATCCAGGTCAATGCTTGATAGCGGAGGATCAGAGAGTTCGCAGATCATCTCGTCGTTGTCAACTCCCAACACGGCAACTTCATCCGGAATACGGATACCAGCATGACGAGCAGCCTCAGTAACATGGTGTCCCTGGTTGTCGTCGCAAGTCATTAGCGCGATGGGCTTAGGCAGTGACTTCAGCCATTGACTGAGCTCTGATGGTTTATAGTACCAAAGATCCTGCGATCTTGCATCCTTGTGTTCGAAATAATGTACGTCGTATCCTGATTCCTGTATACGTTGTTCGAATCCCATGGCCCGCTCGCGCGACCAGACGATGTTGTTGAAACCGTAAAACGCGAAGTTTGTAAAACCTTTCTTAAGAAAGTATTCAGCGCCAAGCATCCCGGTATCACAATAAGAACTCGTAATGTTCGGGACTGTGTGGAGTCTTTCTTTAAAATCCTGTGCGATGATCGGAATGTTTTCCTGCGTAAAAATCCTAGCCTCATCATCATCATGGAATAGCCCGATTATTCCATCGGCTTCCCATTCCTTCGCCCATTTCAATATCCCTTTCATGCCAAGTTTTTCACGGTATGATGTCGGCATTCTGCAGAATGTCCACGGACCATGATCTTTGGAGTAGCGTGTGATTCCGCGGAGGAGGTCTTTTCCGTATTCTTCCTCAAAATCGCTAAGTAAAATAATCTTGATCATTATGTTTAACGTTTAGGTTCGGTCTGCTTCGACGTTGATAAATGTATAATTCTCTTAAAGAATATCGGTCGTCAAATTCTTTTCTGTGGTATACCTGAAAAGCGTTGTTGCTTTCAATTTCTCGTACAATACTTCGCTATCCGCCTGAGTGAGTGATTTTAACGGACGCCGCACAGGGCCGCAATCCACTCCGATGAATCGCATGATTTCTTTGCCCGAGATAATGTTGTTGTATGAAAGAATGATCTTATAAATAGCGTCAGCCTCTTCCTCTAGTTGGAGTACGGTTTCGATGTCGCCTCTGCCGACGGCTTCGATCATCTTCAGGTAAAGCGAATTCATATAGTTGTAGGTGCTTCCCACATAGTGACGATTGCCACCGGTGTGAAGCATCATAAACGCTTCGTCGGTCCCCCAGTAAAGAGCATATTTACCTTTTGCAAAATGCAGGCAATGTTGATAATCAACCAGGTCTGTGAAACTGTTTTTGATTCCGCCGAAGTTTGGAATCCGTCGAACGGCAAGTTCGAGGAAGCTGATCATGGGAAAATTCACTCCTGTGAGAGAGGGAATATTGTAAAAATAGAAAGGAATTTGAGGTGCTGCAGCGGCAATGTACTCACATTGATCAATCAATTCCTGAAGGGTCTTGGGGCGAAAGTAAAATGTGGGAACCATGGCGAACCCATCGACGCCCTGTGCCTGCGCATGTTCGGCCATCTGTGCAGCCTCCAACAAATTGGAACTGCCCACATGAACAAATATTTTGCAGTCATTTGCGCCGCTTTCCTTTCGGACATTCATCCACCGTTCTACCAGCTGAAGTCTTTCCAGCAGGCTTAAAGACATGCACTCGCCGGTTGTTCCATTAAGGAAGACACCGTTTGCACGCGCATCAACGATGTGATTAAATAAATCCGGAATACGATTCCAATTGACGGTGCCATCCGGAAACATGGGGGTAAAGGATGCGCAAAGAATCTCTACATCACTATTTCTCATGACCATCGTTGCAACAATTGATGTTGCTTTTGCCTGTGTCAAAGGTGTGGGTACTTTCAGGTCTTATCAATGGATTGGTTTACTGAAAAGATGTATAAAATTCTGGTTTTGTTTGGGGAGAATTTTTACCTTGAAAATCATTTGTGTAAGGTAAAAAGTGTGGTAAGGAATTATTTTCATCATGTCGCAGGTCGGAGCAATTCATCGCTATTCAACTATTCCGGAACACATCTACAAACGGATTCGCCAGCATCCACTGTGCAGTAATTTCTTTCTTATTGAAATTGGTTATGAGGAGAGGACGCTCTTTTACCCGGTTTCCAAAATCCGCGCGTCCGATGAATTTATCCTCGTCTATGTGGTTTTTGGCGTGGGGTGGTACCGGTACAAAAAGCATAAACATAAGGTTGGGGAAAACGACTTTTTTGTTCTGCCCGTGAAATCAATTGGAGCTATCGAGGTATCGGCAGAAAACCCATGGACAATTTATTGGGCTTTTTTTGCCGGAACACAAGCTGCGAAGGTGTCACGCTTTCTCATGGGGAAAGACTATGCTCCAAAAAACGCTAAACCCCTCGTGGGGCGTGTCGCCCAGTTCAATGATATTTTACATCATCTTGATCTGATGGAGAATATCGAAAACCTCGTATATGTCAACAGTCGCTTTTATTCTTTCGTCTGCTCATTTAAACTAAGAGTCCTCGCTGCCAGGAAGCATGGAAAAAAAGACCGGGCTATTCATACGATAGAATATATGCGGGAAAATATCGGGAAGGTCATTACTTTGGAAGAGTTGGCCAACGTGGCTGGATTGTCAGTTTCGCACTATTGTGCTGTATTCAAGAAGAGAACTTCTCAAACACCGATGCAATTATTTACATCAATGAAGATTCAACGGGCATGTCAATGGCTGCAAAATCAGAATCAGACAATCAAAAGCGTTGCCTACAACCTGGGTTTTTTTGATCAATATCATTTTTCGAAGGTGTTTAAGGAGGTAATGGGTGTCACGCCAAAAGTTTTTAAAAAGGGAAAGGGAAGCGATTGATCAGGCTATTTCGCAATTTGAGGTTTATAAATCGTTAAATACCCGCTTCCATACACATTCAAACCGTAATCTTATCGCATGAGAGAACGAATCAACAAACATTCTTCCTTTTTCATACCAGGCATTTCAACTCGTCGGATATGAAGCAAAATACTTTTATTGTCCTTCTTATTTTTTTGATATTCGCGGTCATTTCTTTTCTGACGAACATATTGGGGCCATTGGTTCCTGATATTATAAACAGCTTTCATCTCAGCATCGGCCTGGCAGGATTTCTTCCTTTTTCTTTTTTTGTCGCCTATGGTGTTATGTCAATACCTGCAGGTATACTCATCGAAAAGTATTCAGAGAAAGCGGTGATCCTCATGGGATTTCTGTTGGCTTTCATCGCAGCGTTGCTGTTTGCCATTGTTCCCACGTTTCTTGTTGCGCTAATTTCACTTTTTTCAATTGGTATTGGAATGGCCATGCTGCAGGTAGTGATCAATCCGTTACTTCGACAGGCCGGAGGAGATCAACACTTTGCATTTAATTCTGTGCTGGCGAATTTCTTTTTCGGGGCGGCGTCATTCTTAAGTCCACTGCTGTATAGCGCACTGGTAAGTAATATTCATACAGATTCAAACAATAAATTGATTTTGATCTTCAATCGGCTGGTGACGCCGGAACTAAAATGGATTTCTTTGTATTGGGTGTTTGCTGTCACTTGTTTACTCATGATTGTAATGATCTTGTTTGTGAAGTTTCCAAAAGTGGACCTGAAGGCGGATGAAAAAATGGAGACGGGAACGGTATTGCAGGAACTCCTTCGGAACAGAACGGTCATTCTTTATTTCATCGGGATATTTGCTTACGTTGGAACGGAACAAGGCATCGCCAACTGGACGTCCAAGTTTCTTCAACTTTATCATGGAATCGATCCTGCCACGCAAGGCGCTGAAGCAATCTCCTATTTCTGGGGATTGATTACCATAGGGTGTTTCCTTGGATTATTACTCCTGAAGCTTTTTGACAGCCGTAAGCTGCTGGTCGTCTTTGCCACTGGTGCGCTGACTGTGTTGTTGCTGGCATTGTTTGGGAGCGCGGGCGTGGCGTTGTGGGCGTTCCCCGCATGCGGTTTTTTCCTGTCCATTATGTGGTCGGTGGTTTTTTCACTGGGGATGAATTCACTTCCATCACATCACGGAACATTCTCGGGAATTTTGTGCACGGGTATTGTCGGTGGAGCAGTAGTGCCTTTGATCATCGGAGGTGTCGCTGAAGTGGTTGGGCTGCGCCTTGCCATGTTAGTCATATTAATGACGTTGGGGTATATTTTAAGCATTGGCCTATGGGCACGGCCACTGGTAAACAATTCAACCGTTAAAAAATGGACCGAACTTTTTTCAGCCAAAACTGCAGCTTAGTTTTTTAGAAATGACCAATCTCTTAATTCCATGAATGAATTGCCAGTTGTCGATATTGTGATTATCGTTCTCTATTTATTAGGGATGATCGGCATCGGAGTATATTTTTCAAGGAAGAATACCAATACAGATCAATTCACAAAAGCATCGGGTCATATTCCGGGATGGGCGTTGGGTCTCAGCTTTTACGCCACGTTCTTAAGCAGCAATACTTTTCTGGGTGTTCCGGGAAAATCATTTGGGAGCAACTGGAATTCATTTGTCTTCAGCTTGTCAATGCCGCTCGCTGCCTGGGTTGCGTCAAAGTATTTCGTTCCGTTCTATCGCAAAACAGGGGAGATCAGTGCATACACACATCTTGAACATCGGTTTGGCCCCTGGGCGCGAACCTACACCATGTTGTGTTTCGTTCTTACGCAGCTCGCGCGGATGGGATCGATCTTCTTTGGGATAGCCTTAACGTTGGAAGCGCTCACCGGCATCGACATGCGGACCATTATGATGGTAAGTGGCGTGTGTATTATCATCTATACGATGCTCGGTGGAATGGAGGCTGTAATCTGGACGGAAGTTGCTCAAGCTGTTATCAAAACCATTGGCGCGGCGGCAGTGTTGTGGCTTGTTGTGGACGAAATGCGAAATGGTGTCGGTGACATCATTTCAATAGGCACGACCGACAACAAATTTAGCCTGGGAAGTTTTAGCCTTACCGATTTCGCAACGTCGACGTTCTGGGTTGTATTTCTCTATGGATTTTTTATCAACCTGAATAATTTTGGTATTGATCAGAATTATGTTCAGCGGTATCATACAGCAAAGACAGAGAAAGAGGCAGCTAATAGCATTTGGTTGTGTGTGTACTGGTACTTACCTGTGTCATTGGTTTTCTTTTTCATTGGTACAGCGCTTTACGCTTATTTTCAGCAACATCCTGAGTTGATTGAGGTCGTTAAAAATCAGGTGGCGTTGGAGAAAGGTGTTCAGGTTGCGTCATTAACACCCGCTGACTACGGTGACAAAGTGCTACCGCACTTTATGGTCACGAAAGTGCCGCATGGTCTCCTGGGATTGATCATCGCCGCAATATTATCGGCAGCGATGAGTACCATCAGCAGCGGAATGAACAGCAGCGCTACGGTTTTTTTGAAGGACATTTATCAGCGCTATATTGATAAGGACATCACACCCAAAAAAGAAATGGTCGTCCTGTATTTTTCGACAGCCTCGATGGGCGTTCTTGCGATCATTACCGGGATCGCAATGATCGGCGTCAAGAGTATTCTTGACCTGTGGTGGCAACTTGCCGGGATTTTCTCAGGAGGAATGCTGGGATTGTTTTTGCTGGGTATGATCAGCAAAAGCGCCGGTAACATAGAGGCAAAACTGGCTACTGTCATTGGCGTACTGGTGATTCTTTGGATGACTTTATCCGGGATGTTTCCTGAAAAATATGAAGCCCTGAGAAATCCATTTCATTTGAACATGATCATCGTGATCGGTACGCTTTCGATTTTTTTAACCGGCATTTTGATTGCCTCCTTTAGAAACAGGACCATTCAAAAGATGTGATCTGGCAGTTTTTCATTGACCGTTTTTTGGTACATTCGATTGAACTTTACCTTTAATCGACTAACCTGTTCCAAGTATGTTCATACCTTTACAGTCTCAGCGCGACTTTCATGAAAAGCATATCATGGTAAAGTCATCGCAATTTCTCACAAGGTTCGGTTTGACATTAATAATAATAATGAACCTTTTTCAAGAAACCAGATCACAAGAATTTGTGCCCAACTATGATGAGTCAAAAGTGGGTTCTTATACTTTGCCTGATCTGCTTAAATTCACAAACGGTAAATCTGTTACATCATCAAAGCAATGGACCGTTGAGAGGGCTCCAGAGGTGCTAAGGTTATTCAGTCAAAATGTGTACGGGGAGTTTCCAGGTGGTCCGAAGTCGACCCGATTTGAGTTGTTAGCCGAAAAGCGCGATGCCTTAAATGGGAAGGCCATCGCACGACAAG
>DASUGQ010000465.1:0-12875 GCA_036273935.1 Cyclobacteriaceae bacterium
ATTTTCCGTGAATGCGTACATCAGGCTGAACGTGATTTCATTCTGATGGTACTTGCGGTGTACTGATTCTTTTTTGAAGTAATCCAATGTGTCATGCATCCAACCCATCATCCACTTCTGTCCAAAGCCGAGTCCACCAAGATAGGTAGGTCGTGAAACGCCGGGCCAGGAGGTTGACTCTTCGGCAATGGTAATGATATCAGGAAAACTTCCGTACGCTACTTCATTCATTTCCTTCAAAAAAGAAATGGCATCCAGATTTTCATTCCCACCAAATTCATTGGGGATCCATTCACCTGCCTTGCGTGAATAATCGAGATAAAGCATGGAAGCGACCGCATCAACGCGTAATCCGTCAATGTGATAGCGTTCCAACCAGAATAGTGCATTGCTGATGAGAAAAGCCCGAACCTCGTTCCGCCCATAATTAAAAATGTAACTCTTCCAATCAGGATGAAATCCCTTTCGCGGATCGGCATGTTCATAGAGAAAAGTGCCATCAAATTTATAGAGACCATGAACATCTCCGGGAAAATGAGAAGGCACCCAATCAAGGATGACACCTATTCCCGCCTTATGAAAGGAGTCGACGAGATACATGAAATCTTCAGGGCTGCCGTAACGACTTGTCGGAGCATAGTAGCCTGTAAGTTGATATCCCCAGGATCCATAGAACGGATGCTCCATCACGGGAAGAAATTCAACATGTGTGAACCCCATCTCCTTGACGTACTTTACCAGTTCAATGGCGAGATCAGGATAATTCAATGAATGATTATTGTCATCAGGTTTCTTCCGCCATGAACCCATGTGAACCTCGTACACTGAATACGGTTTTGGTTTACCCGTTTCAGCTTTCCGTTTCTCCAACCACTTTTCGTCTTTCCATTCATAATGCGGTTCCCAGACAATTGAAGCAGTTCGTGGCGGGGGCTCGCAATAAAAGGCAAACGGGTCGGCCTTTTCCAGATACTCCCCGGTATTAGAGTGGATCGCGTATTTATAAGCCTCTCCCTTTCCTACGCCGGCAAAAAAACCTTCCCAAATTCCAGACTCATCCCAACGGGGAAAAAGCTTGTTTTTGTCGCTTTGCCAATGATTGAAGTTTCCAACTACAGAAACTGATCGTGCATTAGGTGCCCAAACCGCAAAGAATGTCCCTTCTTCGCCATCGACTGTCACCAGATGGGCGCCTAATTTTTCATAGAGTTTATAATGTTTTCCGGATTTGAAAAGATGAATGTCGAAATCGGTCAATAGGGTGAAGTGTTGGTCGACGGTCTTTTGTTTCGTATCGGATTTCTTCTTTTTCATATCTGTAGTCTGGTTCACAGGTCACGGATGATAGTTTACATTGGTGACTTTACATCAATTACAACTCAACCGCAAATCTGCTGTTCAATGTCATCTGTGTAGTCAGTTAACTGACTCCCTTCTTGCGTTCTTGCGCATATCTCCTCATGTGGTATTCAATGCCCCTTAAAGGGACGATCACCCAATCGGGTCTTCCATTTAACTCGTACCCCAACTCATATACCGCTTTCTCAAGCAGGAAGGTACGAATAAGCACATCACTTTCATATGAAAACTCGCGTTGCCCAAGCCGCTCCAAATAAGCGTCAAAATAAAAGCGGGCAATGTAGTGTTGCCATTGTTCAGCCCAACTTTCCAGCACTTCTTTGTCCTGGTCGCGGTAATTTTCATTCAATAAAATTTTTCCGAATGCAGCATAATGAATGGATCGCATCATTCCGGCAACATCTTTAAGGGGATTTTTTTTCAGCCGTCGTTCGCTAAACGAAAAACCCGGCTCTCCTTCAAAATCGATGATGATAAAATCCTTACCCGTAAAAAGTACCTGACCAAGATGGTAGTCACCATGTATTCGCGTTTTAACGGCGTTGATTTTTATCTTATAAATCTCGCTGAAACATTCGAGGATATCGTCTTCAAGCCCCAGTACTTTCTTACCAAGGCCCTGTGCATCTTTTGACAATTTTGGCATGGCAGCCTCCAACAAGCTAAAGCGCTCACGAACCAGTTTACGCAACGCTGAATACATGGAACGCTGATAATTTGCATTAAAACTTTCGGGAGCAAAAGCGGGATTTGAATCATCCGATGCCAATGCGATGTGCATTTCTGCGGTACGCTGTCCCAACCTGACAATCCTCTCATAAAAGCCCCGGCCAATCAATTCCTGGATCAACTCCGGTGCTTCCTCAAACTTAAGCATGGGTTTGTTCACCAACTTTGGAATGTCCTCCCGACGTGGACTCGTGAGGACGCGCTCGTAAAAACGTCCGATCGAGTCAACCGTCATGATCCAGGCGTCTCCCTGGTGCTCCACCTTTTCCTGCATCAAACCAAAGACAAATGTGCTGTTATCATCAAGGAATTCAATACTGCCGGCATACTTCGGGCTGTTTCTGAAATTTGTATTCTCGGAAAGAAAACGAATGATCTCCAGGTCGGGATTAATCTCTCCCTCTATTTTCCGGTAGAACTTCAAAAAGTACTGATCATTGTATACTATCGCCGTATTGCTTTGATCAGACTTGAGCAACTTCGAATCAATCTGTTTCGGCATGTTGAGTTTTGAAAACATGCTCGATTTGAATTGCAACACGCCTCCATCAATCTTAAGCTCAATCCCTTTGTCCATACTTGCAAAGAGATAGTCGCGGAAGTCTTTGTCATAGCTGCTGTCAATAATAAAACCGGAATCGTCCTGTACCTCAGCGCGACAAATCACACTCTGCATGGTGTATTCTACAATGCGGTCGGCTTTTAAAAAAGTCATGGGAATAAAATACAACTCAGGAAGTTGATGGGCATAGTGCGTTTCAACAATCGTGAGATAGTGAACGTCATCTCCAACTTTCAAGGGAAGGACTTTATGAAAATTTACCTTGTTCATGTTCTTCGCCTTCCCGCCAAACCAACGGCATTTTTTCATGAACGTTGGAAGAATCTTTCGCTCGAGATCCCGGACTTCATCGTAATTATTGAAGACCCGTTCCCACGAAATGTCCGATTCAAAAACGGGCAGCTCACCGCTGGCTTCCACCTTACCCTTTTTCTCAGCAATGTCTACCTGGAACCAGAAATAACCATACGGCCCGATCGTTATATAATACTCCCCACCTTCAATGTTCTTAAAACGGTTCTGACTAAATGCCTCTGTTATATCACAGTCCTTGAAATCAGACAGGTCTAAAGTTGCAGCCTGCGAAAACTGTGACAGATTAGCGACGACAATGATGCGTTGTTTCTCATACGATCTGGCAAAGGAGAGTATCTTTGAATTATTGCTATCGATAAATTTAATATCCCCTCTCCCGAAGGCGCTTAGCCGTTTCCTCATGGAAATGATATGCTTCATCCACCAGATCAGTGATGACGGATTCTCTTCCTGCGCCTTGACATTCACAGTTTCATGCCGATAGACCGGGTCATTGATAACAGGAAGGTAAAGCTTTTGAGGATTCGCGGTGGAGAAACCGGCATTGATGTTAAGGTTCCATTGCATTGGCGTCCGCACACCGGAACGGCCGCCAAGATATACGTTATCACCCATACCGATCTCATCGCCATAGTAGAGCACAGGCGATCCGGGCAATGAAAACAAGATAGCGTAAAGCAGTTCGATTTTTCTTCGGTCGTTGTTAAGCAGCGGCGCCAACCTGCGATTGATCCCCACATTGAACTTTGTATTTGGATCGATCGCATACGCCTTGAAGAGATAATCTTTCTCTTCTTCGGTGACCATCTCCAATCCTAATTCATCATGATTTCGAAGGAACAAAGTCCACTGTGTGTTCCCTGGTATGGCAGGCGTCTGATCGATGATATCTTCGATTGGATAATTGTCTTCCGTTCGAAGGGCGAGAAACAGCCGAGGCATCAGGGGATAATGAAAGCTCATATGACTTTCATCTCCGTTACCAAAATAGCTGGCTGCATCTTCAGGCCACAGGTTTGCTTCAGCGATCAGGATTTTATTTTCGTAGTTCTTGTCAATGTGACTCCTGAGCTTCTTGATGAATGCGTGTGTTTGCGGCAGATTCTCACAACTTGTTCCCTCCTCTTCATAAAGGAATGGCGCAGATGGGAGTCTGAAACCATCAACGCCAGCCTTTAACCAGAAGTCGGCGACCTTCAAAATTTCAATCTGAACTTCCGGGTTTTCATAATTCAACTCAGGCAGGTAGCGACCATAGCGATGCCAATAGTAAGCCTCCGCTTCGGAATCCCAGGTCCAGTTATTGGATTCCTCTTCGTTCACCATGACCCGAGCTTCCGCATATTTGGTGTCGGTATTGCTCCACACATAAAAGTCCCGGGCTCTTGAGTTCGCCCTGGACTTCCTGGCTTTTTTAAACCATGGGTGCTGATCGGAGGTGTGACTGAGGATCAGTTCGGTGATGACGCGTAAATCTCTACGGTGCGCCTCCTTTAAAAAGGATTTGAAATCTGTGAGTGTGCCATAGTCAGGATGGACATCGCAATATTCCGATACATCATAACCATCGTCACGCATGGGCGAAGGATAAAACGGCAAAAGCCAGATCGTGTTGATGCCAATGTCTTCCAGGTAGTCAAGTTTTTCAATGAGCCCGGGGAAATCACCGATGCCGTCACCGTTGCTGTCATAAAATGAACGCACGGACAGCTCGTAAATGATGGCGTCCTTAAACCACGTCGATTTGTCGGCTCTCCCTGAACTCATATCTACAAATTGGATTCGTGAACGGTTAACTTAAACAAATGAAATGGCAACACGTAGGGATCCAGTTCAACATAGTTCCACTCCTGCGTCCACGTGTAATCCTCATACGTAACCAGGTCAAATAACTTAACATTGATCTGATCACCTAATTTCAAAGTCTCCCTGGGTAACTGCACATATCCCGATTGCTTTGAATGTTGATCCAGGTTCACTACAATCAGCATGATGTCACTTAAATCTTCTGTAGCTTTTAAATAAGCCAGCAGGTTTGTGTTTTCGATTGCCAGGAATCGAACATTCCAGGTTGATTGAAGCGACTTATGTTCTTTTCTGGCTTTGTTCAACAAGGTTATGATGTCCGTCATCCGATTGGTCCGCTTCCAGTCATACTTCCTTATTTCATACTTCTCGGAATTCCAGTACTCCTCCCTCCCCTCCACCGGAAGATTCTCGCAAAATTCATAGGGAGGTCCGTACACGCCATAGTTCGATGACAGCGTAGCGGCTAATGCCAGTCTGATAATGAAGATATTCTCACCTTGGTGCTGAAGATGATAGGGAAGAATGTCGGGCGTATTGGGCCAGAAATTGGGCCGAAAATAATTTCGTGATGATCCGTTCACCAACTCATTCATATACTCGACGATTTCATATTTGCCAACACGCCAGGTAAAATAGGTATAGGATTGTGTAAACCCGATCTTGGCCAGTGATGCCATCACCTTTGGTTTTGTGAACGCCTCCGACAAAAAGATGATGTCATCGTAATGTTTGTTCACTTCCGCAATGACCCATTGCCAAAAGCGAATGGGCTTTGTATGCGGATTATCGACACGGAAGATTTTTACTCCATTGTCGATCCAATAGAAAATGACCGACTTCAACTCATGCCACAAGCCTTTCCAGTCATCGCACTCAAAATTAAATGGATAAATATCCTGGTATTTCTTCGGTGGATTCTCAGCATATTGAATCGATCCGTCAGGGCGGGTCTTGAACCATTCGGGATGCTCCTTTACATAAGGATGATCGGGCGCGCATTGAAACGCCAGGTCGAGAGCGATGTCGATACCTATCTTCTTAGCCTCTCCGATCAACTTTTTATAATCTTCGAGTGGCCCAAGTTCAAGGTGAATGGATTTATGTCCGCCTTCCACACTCCCAATAGCCCATGGTGACCCCGGCTCTCCAGCTTCGGCGCGCACACTATTATTTTTTCCTTTTCGATTGACGGTTCCGATAGGATGAATGGGTGGAAGATAAAGTACATCAAACCCCATTGACGCAACGCGCGGCAAAAGTTTGATGACATCACGGAATGTGCCGTGCCTTTCGCCGTCGAGCGCAGCCGAACGTGGAAATAATTCGTACCACGAACTGAAATTGGCCTTCCTGTGTTCGACGATGACCTTCAATTCCCGATCAAACTTTACTTCATGCTCAACCAGTGGATGATCTGAAACAATTTGTTCGAATTCGTTGCTGAGTACAATGTCAATCGCTTTCACATACGCATTGGTATCCTCAAGTTGTTCCGCGAGGTGAAGGAGCTTCCTTTCGGTGCCGCCTGATACTTTGCGCAGAAACGCTGCGCCTTCCAGCAATTCAAGTCTGACATCCGACTTGACGGCTGCTTTCTTCTTGAATCCATCGTGCCATGTTTCAAAATGATCAACCCAGGCACTTAGGGTGAACAGGTAGTAGCCTTTTCGATCTACCTGAAAGGAAGCAGACCACTGATCGTTAATGCCATGAAACATCTCCGTGGCCTGCCACTCCGACGACGACTCGTGTTTGTAATGTAAACGCGCACGAATATGATCGTGTCCATCAGAAAAAATATCTGCCGTAACATTTACATATTCACCAATTGTTCGCTTCGCAGGGTATTTGCCCCACTCGACATCCGGTTGAACGTTTTCAATTACTACCCGCAATGTTCCTGTCATTTTCGGTTCCACTTTTTTAACTCGTGTTGTTTCAGTATCGGTCGAAATTCGTGATGTCAAGTGTTATTTTATTTTGAAGATCAGGTTGGTGTAGGGTTTCATCCGCAATTCAAAGCTCCAGTTGTCATCGAGCCCTACCTCAAGTTCGCGCCACATTAGGTCACGGGCGATGTAGATGTTGCCTTTCACTAAACCAACTTTTTTCGCAACATCTTCAGGAATCTGCACACGTATGGTTTGGCCTTCCTTGTTAAAGCCGGTGATAATAAGCAGGCGTTCGTCGCCATCGGCTCTCAGAAAGATATGCATCTCCCTGCTCATATTTCCGGCTTGAATATTAAATGAAGTGATATCGTAATAGCCTCCCTCCGTAATGGCAGTATTATTCCCGGCCAGGCTCAGCAAATCAGCATAAAACATTCGCAGCTGCTTCTGTTCGAGTGACAATTTCCCGCCATCGAACTTGCCATCATTCATCCATTTTTGATGCTCCGGCACGCCCCAATAATCATATATCGTTGTGCGGCCGTCGTCTGAAGAGAAACCCTCGACGCCTACACCAGGTTCACCGACCTCCTGTCCCGAATAAATCATCAGGGGTCCATTATCAATGGTAGCGCTGATCATCATCGCTGGCAGGCCCTGCCACATATCTCCTCCGAAAAAGCGGGAGGCCAGTCGCTGCTCATCATGGTTCTCCATGAAGTGGAGCATCTTGTCATTGATTCCAGAAAGTTTTTCTTGTACCCTGGAAATTTCTTCGGTACTCACTTCACCTTTCATGATTCGCCGGAGTGTATCGTATAATAAAGCCTTGTCATAGAGATAATCGAACTGCGCTTTTTCAAGGTAATCCCGATACAGACTCGTGTTGTATATTTCAGCGATGAAAATTATGTTCGGGTTGACCTCTTTTATTTGGGGGATAACCCAGTGCCAGAATTCCGTAGGGACCATTTCTGCCATATCACATCTAAAGCCGTCGACCTGCTTGTCAGCCCAATAGATCAGAATGTCTTTCATCTTTAACCAAGTGTCAGGCACAGGGTCAAAATAACTTTTATTGCCTCCCTGAATGTCGATGCCATAGTTCAGTTTCGCGGTCTCAAACCAGTCACTAACTTTAGGGCTGGGGGTAAATTGATTGTTACCCGTTACTTTTGCCGGCGTCTCATCAAACTTTCCATCCTTGGTAGGAAAAGAATTATTCGGTCCCAGTGGAACGTACCCTATAGGGACCTGAAAAGATTGTCCCGGCAGATAATAAAAATTATTAGAGGCGCTAAAGGCTTTTGTCTTGTCATCATCCGCACCAAAATCCTTCACACCCGAAGGTTTTGCATCTGACCGGTATGCCCGATAAACATGATTGGGCACAAAGTCAATAATGACCTTGAGTCCCTGTGCATGCGTTCTGTCTACCAATGCATCAAATTCCTTTATACGTCCAGGCACATCAACCGCAAGATCCGGATCAACATCATAATAATCTTTTATCGCATAGGGCGATCCGGCGCGTCCTTGCACGATGTCGGCATCGTCAAGGGGAATTTTATATTTCGTATTGTCTGACAAGGTTGCGTGCTCGATAACCCCGGTATACCAAACGTGTGTAATTCCCAACTCTTTCAGTGCCAATAAGGCATCCTCTGTGATGTCATTGAACTTCCCAACACCATTTTCCTCCAACGTACCGTAGGTCTTGTTCGTCGCAGTTTTGTTTCCAAAAAGTCTCGGCAGCAACTGATAAATAATAACCCTGGAGGCTGATGTACCTTGAATAGACGGTGGAGGGATTTTTTCTTTCGGAGATGAACAACAGACAAGCAAAAAAATGCAAGAGACAAAAAGGAAAGGTAGGATTCTCATCATAAGGAACTGCTAATTATAAGTCACTAAAGTATATATAATACTTACATTCAAGTTAAAGAAATGACAATGAAAACTGCAATTCTTTTTAAAACGATTGTATGAAAGATGAAAAGAAAAACGGCGATGGGTCGGGCGACCCCAACATTCACTTACTCCTGCTCCTGATGAGGTAAAAAACAAGAACGGCAACGTTAATCATAAGGCCAAGAAATTCCCGGGCTTCTTCAATGTATAAGAACTGCATTTTAGCAAGGTTGTCAAACAGGAGAGCTTTGTTGTCGTGCTGAAGCCATTCTCTTACTCCGGGAAAATAATAGATGGAATAGGCCACATAAAATATGAGAAGGCCTATCATGACCTTCCGGTAAAAAATATTGAAGGCAGCCAGAAGGCATACAACAGCCATTGCGCCATAAATCAATATCCAAATGATGGGATCGGGATCATTGACTTGAACAAACGCAAATGCAATGAACATCAGCGTGAGCGCAAAACTGAGAATACGCATCCTTTTATCGTTTTATCATTCAATAGTTGAATGGATTTTCTGAATCCATTCAACTATTCCAAAACTAATCTTAAAGTATCTTCTTGAGATTGTCGATGCAGATTCTTGCGCTCTCAATCGACGGACGGGCAAAAAATTCCTGCTCTACATAGAAGTGTTTCATACCCGATTGTTTTGCCTTAGCAAAAATTGGACGGAAGTCAATTGACCCGCTTCCCACTTCTGTGTTCCTGTTGGGTACTTCCTTGTCGCGGTCCTTCACATGCCATTGTTCAAAACGTCCCGGGTATTTGGCGAAGTATTTCAACGGGTCATAACCGGCAAAGATTACCCAGTAAAGGTCGAGTTCCATGGATACCAGTTTGGGATCGAGTTCATCAAGCATCACATCATAAAGTACCTTGCCGTCGATTTCCTTAAACTCAAAATCATGATTATGATAACCCATACGAATACCACTCTTTTTACACGTTTCGCCTGCCTTGTTTATGGTTTCACAAACCCCTTTTATTCCGTCAAGTGTACGATAGGACTCACCTAGCCAGGGCACAACGATATATTCCTGGCCCAGTGCTTTGGCGTCAGCAATCGCGCGATCCAAATCACTTTGAATAATATCAATACCGTAGTGGCCACTGATTACTTTCATTCCCAGATCTTTAACCGTCTGGCCAAACTCCGCATTTGACAATCCGTACAGTTTTCCTTCTTTGTAACCGTATGTTTCCAACTCTTTATAACCAAATGACGCCAGCTGTTTTAAAATCCCTTTCGGATCATTGCCGATGACATCTTTCAGTGTATACAACTGAATACCGATCTTCTTACTCGCCGCCGCGTTAACCATCGATGGGATGGAAAGCATTCCCGCCGTTGCCAGCGCTGAAGCCTGAATAAATTCTCTTCGTTTCATTTCCGTACATTTATTTTTTTGGAATTATGAATGGTTATAGTCGATAAAAACCATTCATCTGTTTCTCAATTAATATTAATCAATGTTCCTTTTCTCCATCGAGAGAAAGAACATAACGGGCCATTTTCTCAGCATCTGTTTGCGAAACATTGGCATGCGGGCTCATCGGAATTTCTCCCCACACACCGCTGCCACCCTTGATAATCTTATCCGCCAACAGCTTGACGTTGGCTTCATTGAACTCATATTTTTTTGCCACATCAGTGTGTGAAGGTCCAATTATTTTATTAGTGGGATGATGGCAGGTTTTACAATCATTTGATTCTACCAGTGTTTTTCCCTCCGCGATCTGCTCCTCTGAAGATGGTCCTTTATTTTCTGCAATTTCGTAATCATCATAGGCATCCCCCTCCTCTTTGGCTTCTTCTTTCTTTGAACCTCCGCCGCAGGAAGCCATGATCATGGTCAACGTGACAATGCCTGCAAGAAATAATAATCGTTTCATATGTAGTTAAGTTGATTTTTTAATAGGACCGATGATTTTAGATTAATCCCAATACTCGCTTGTTTAACCGCTGATCTTTCCCTGCCGACGCAAAGTCATCAAAGGTTTTGTCGGTTACCCGGATGATATGGTCGCTGATGAAAGGAGCACCTTCTCTTGCACCCTGCTCAGGGTGTTTGATACAGCATTCCCATTCAAGCACAGCCCAGCCGTCATAATTATACTGTGCAAGTTTGGTAAAGATCGTCTTGAAGTCGACCTGCCCATCACCCAGGGAACGAAAACGCCCAGGGCGATCAATCCAATCCTGGTAGCCACCATAAACACCGCTTTTTCCTGTCGGATTCAGTTCGGCATCTTTAACATGGAACATTTTAATGAATTCATGGTAGAAGTCGATGTACTGCAGATAATCGAGATGCTGTAATACAAAGTGGCTGGGATCGTAAAGGATATTTGCCCTTGGGTGGTTGCCTGTGGCTTCTCTAAATCGCTCGAACGTAATACCGTCATGAAGATCTTCACCGGGGTGAATTTCATAGCATACGTCAACACCCGCTTTGTCAAAAGCATTCAGGATGGGCATCCAGCGCTTAGCCAGTTCTTTAAATCCATCCTCAATCAGACCGACAGGGCGCTGTGGCCATGGGTAAACCGTGTGCCACATCAGTGCTCCGGAGAAAGTGGCGTGGGCGTTCAGTCCAAGATTTTTGCTCGCCTTTGCGGCGCTCTTCAGTTGATCAACCGCCCAGGCTGTACGTTCTTTTGGATTTTTGCGAACTGACTTTGGTGCAAACCCGTCAAACAATTCATCGTAGGCAGGGTGAACAGCAACCAACTGGCCCTGTAGGTGCGTCGAAAGTTCCGTAATTTGCAATCCGCAGGATTCAACGGTCTCACGAAGTTCATCACAATAGTCTTTACTTTCTGCCGCCTTCTTTAAATCTATACAACGACCGTCCCAGGCCGGTAGTTGGACTCCCGTGTATCCAAGGGAAGCAACCCATTGACAGATGGTTTTGAGATTATCGAAGGGGGCTTCATCGCCCATGAACTGGGCGAGAAATATTGCCGGACCTTTAATGGTCTTCATGGTTTAGTTATTGGTTTAATAGTTATTGGTTATCAGTTAACTTTTTTCAAAATAAATATCAGCACCCATTTAATTCAATCATCACCCGCTCTCCTTTGAGAGCCGGGCTGGATAAGGCTAAAGTTTAGTCCACTTGCGAGTAGAATTAGCGGACTTAATAACGGTTTTGACAAAGTTCATTCCGCGCACGCCGTCTTCGACATCAGGAAAGTCATACTTCGCGGGATTGATTTTCTTTCCCGGCTTATAGTCGCGCACAGCTTTGGTGAATGATCGGTAGATGTTAGCGAATGCTTCCAGGTATCCTTCAGGATGGCCGGCCGGGGTGCGGATATAGGCTTTTGCCTGATCAGATATATAGCCCCATCCTGCCCGCATTACTTCTTTCGGTCGGTCAAGCCATTTCACTACCAGCGTATTGGGCTCTTCCTGCCTCCATTCCAATCCACCCTTTTCTCCGTAGACTCGAATGTTGAGATTGTTTTCTTCGCCTGCTGCGATCTGTGTCGCGAGTAATACTCCGGTTGCGCCGTTATCAAACTTCAGGAGCATGGAGCTATCGTCATCGATCTTTCTGCCAGGAACATAAATATTTAGCAAAGCACAAATCTCTGTGATCTCAGCACCAGTAATGTATTCAGCCAGATTAGCCGCGTGTGTACCAATGTCGCCGATCGCCCCTCCAGCGCCTGACTGTTTTGGATCGGTACGCCAGGATGCCTGTAAGTTACCGGTCTTTTCAAGCATGGTGGATAACCATCCCTGCGGATATTCCACATACACCTTTCTAATCTTTCCCAACTTACCGCTTGATACCATCTGCCGTGCTTCCTTCACCATCGGGTAACCGGTGTAGGTGTGGGTGAGCCCAAGAAGTAATCCCGTCTTATCCACAATTTTCTTAAGTGTCTTGGCCTCTTCCAATGAGAACGCTATAGGTTTCTCAACAAGAACATGATACCCATGTTCAAGCGCCATCTTTGACGGTCCGAAGTGAACATGATTGGGTGTTACAACGGAAACAAAATCCATGCGCTTGTCGGCCGGGACGTCTTTCTCACGCTCAAACATTTCTTCATAGGTTTCATATACCCGATTGGGATCCAGGTATAACGAAGCTCCGGTCTCTTTTGATTCGCCCGGGATGACGCTGAACGCTCCGCATACCAATTCGATCTGACCGTCTATCCCTGCCGCTTTCCGATGAACGGGACCAATGAATGAAGTAAGGCCTCCTCCGACCATACCCATGCGCAATTTTCTCTTCATGTAATGATGAATTAAGGTTGTTGACTTTTAAAGG
>DASUGQ010000466.1:0-3127 GCA_036273935.1 Cyclobacteriaceae bacterium
AATTTTAGCATTCCTGATTCTGACGATACAAATTCAGGCTCAGGATAAATTACCAAGGGTAATAATCCTGGCAACAGGAGGAACAATTGCCGGAGCAGGAGCCGCTGCAGACCGGGCCGGTTATACAGCCGGGAAAATTCCCATCGACGATTTGATTGGTACCATTCCTACCGTGAAGAAGATTGCCAATATCAGCGGTGAGCAAATTGCATCCGTTGGCAGCCAGGATATGACCATTGACATTTGGAAAAAGCTGGCCATTCGTGCCAATGAAATTTTTGCAAAGAACGAGGCAGATGCAATCGTCATAACACACGGTACGGACACCCAGGAAGAAACTGCTTACTTTCTCGATCTGGTTATTCCTTCTGACAAACCGGTTGTACTGACAGGTTCTATGCGTCCGGCAACAGCCATCAGTGCTGATGGTCCAAAGAATTTGTATGACGCCATTACCGTAGCGATTAATCCCGCCACCAAAGGGAGGGGCGTATTGGTTAGCTTCAATGAAGGCATTTACGATGCGCGCGAAGTGATGAAAATGAGTACAACAAAAACAAATGCTTTTGATTCGCCCAATACAGGTGCGGTTGGTCAGGCCTATGATGGCAGAGTGGAATATTATTCTTCTTCTGTTCGTGAGGTAAATCCTCCCAAACCCATTGTGTTGACGGCCGATACGAAACTGCCAAGGGTGGATATTGTTTACATGTATGCAGATGCACCAGCTGATCAGATAGATTTTTTGATCAGCAAGAAAGTCGCTGGGATCGTTATTGCTGGTGTGGGAAATGGCAACTTCAACAAAGCCTACATGGAGGCTGTGAAGAGAGCAGTGGCTGCTGGTATCATTGTTTGCCGTGCAAGTCGTGCTCCATCCGGTCGGGTTGTACTTCATGATGAAATCAACGATGACGAACTGGGCACGATAGTTTCGGATGACCTTACTCCTCAGAAAGCAAGGATATTATTAATGCTTGCCCTTACGAGGACTAAAGACAAAAAGCAACTTCAGGAAATTTTCTTCACTTATTAATTATTGAATCGATGTGCTGAATACAACTGCGCCCAGGTTCATTGTCTGGGCGTAAGATTGCACACTGGTTTATTGTTCAAACTAAATATCAAACGACATGAAAAAGTTAAAACATATTCACCTGCTTGTGTTGCTGATGCTCTTCAGCATTCCCTACACGCAGGCACAACAAAAAACCCGCACCGAAAAGGACTTGTTAGGCGAAAAGCAAATTCCTGCAGACGCCTATTACGGGGTCCAAACCCTTCGGGCGCTGGAGAATTTCCAGATCAGCGGAGTAATAACAATTTTTTATCCTGACTATGTAAAAGCCTACGCCATTGTAAAACTGGCTGCCGCTCGCGCCAACACGGAAGTCGGCCGAATGAAAAAGGAAAGAATGGACGCCATTGAAAAAGCCTGCCAGGCGGTGATCGATGGAAAATATCATGATCAATTTCTAACAGACTTATACCAGGGCGGTGCCGGAACTTCTGCCAATATGAATGCCAATGAAGTGTTGGCAAATATTGCCCTTGAAATGAGCGGTCATAAAAAAGGAGAATATCAATTTATTGAACCCCATGACGATTTAAACATGGGTCAGTCAACAAACGATGTATATCCTACCACCATTCACATCGCCTTGATATTACACAATGACAAAGTGGTAAAAGAAGCGGAGTTGCTGGCGCAGGCTTTTCACAAAAAGGGAGAAGAGTTCAAAAGTATAGTGAAGATGGGCCGCACGGAAGGCCAGGACGCTGTGCCTATGACAGTGGGACAGGAATTTCACGCTTTTGGCAGCCAGATTGATGCTGCCATTGAAGCGCTCCGTAAAAGTGAGGAGTATCTATATGAAGTGAACATGGGAGCTACAGCCATCGGCACTGGTTTGACTGCAAGTCCCGGGTATGCCGAAAAATGTGTAGCCCAACTTGCAAAAATTACCGGTAAGCCTATCGTTGGTCCGAAAGATCTGATTGCCGCTACGAGCAGCATGCAGGCATTTGTAATGTTTTCTTCGGCATATAAGAACCTTGCTGTCACCCTTTCTAAAATCAGCAGCGATTTAATCTTCTTGGCAACCGGTCCGCGCAATGGAATTTTTGAGATCAATTTACCCGCACTTCAACCAGGTTCGTCCATCATGCCGGGGAAAGTAAATCCTGTAATGCCCGAGCTGATGAACCAGGTGTGCTACAAAGTGATGGGCAACGATGCTACGGTCACCATTGCATCACGGGACGGCCTCTTACAATTAAATGCCTATGAACCTGTGGTTGCTACTGCAATCATGGAATCACAAGCGCTTTTCTATAAGTCGATGCCATTGTTCCGTAAAAATTGTATAGATGGTATTACCGTTAATGAGGCCGTTTTAAAACATTATTTAGAGACTACGGTGGGGATTGTAACGGCGCTCAATCCTGTTCTCGGATATGAAAAAACAACAGAACTTGCAAAAGAAGCTCTTCAAAGCGGCAAGGGGATTCTTGAACTTATACGAGAAAAGAAGCTGCTGACTGAGGACCAGATCAAGAAGCTAATGGATCCGGCGGCTTTAACCGGACAGAAATAGCAATGGCAAATTTAACTGACGTTATAAATGATAAGGTTATGAAAACACTCACGAGCATAAAATGGCTTCTATTGTTTTTGCTGCTGCCTTTATTGACGCGGGCTCAGAAACAAGAACGGCAGGTGGGTGATACCACGCAATACAAGACGCTGATTCCGGAAGAGAAGCAGGGACTGCTTAAAAATATGAGCGTGATTGCCAACATGAACTTCGCCTTTCGCAATGAATTTGTGGATGGCGAATATACGCAGTCGCGTTTCAGGAATGAACAGTTCCGGTTAGAGTTCCGCGGACAGGTTACCGATAAAGTGTACTTCCGTTTTCGTGATCGCTATACAAGGGCACAAACGTCTGAGTCAGTCGATAACTTAAGCCGATCTGTCGACCTGGCGTACCTTCGGTTTGACATCAGCGAAAAATTCAGCATCTCCGGTGGGAAGATGTGCGCCGATTGGGGCGCCTGGGAATTTGACTGGAACCCTATTGATATTTACGAGTATTCCGATATCGTTGAATATGCCGATAACTTC
>DASUGQ010000467.1:0-14302 GCA_036273935.1 Cyclobacteriaceae bacterium
CCTCGAAAATATTTTCGAATGATATGATAACCTTTGCACATGCAGATATTTTATCGCAAGATTTTGATCAGCCGATTGCCGATGTCATTATCCTGGCAAGTGTCATTCAGTATTTCCCCAAGCTCGAGAATCTCTTTAATAAAATAAAGGGTTTGTTGAAACCGTTTGGCGAGATTCATATTCTGGATAGTCCCGTTTACTCAGAGCGCACGGTACGAAGTGCCAAAGAACGATCCATGAACTACTTTAGCAGGGCGAATCAGGAACGTATGAATTCGTATTATCACCATCATACCTGGGATAGCCTTTCCGGATCTGATTATGATGTTCTTTATGATCCGGAATCCGGATGGGAAAAGCTTAAACAAGTCTTCATAAAGGACTCCCCATTCCCATGGCTTAAATTAATGGCATAGATCCCATGAGAAATGAAAATTGACTTTCTGAGGAACGCCTACCGATTGATTCATCCCTCATTGCGTAAAAAGGGAATTGGAATCGTGTTATTACTGGTCGCAAGTTCTGTTCTCGATTTTTTCAGTCTTGCATTTTTTCTTCCCCTGATATTTCTATTGATTGATCCGACAACACTACAGACCAAAGCTATTTTCCAACGCGTTTACTTTTTTTTCGGTTCTCCTGAATTAACCTTGTTTGCGGCAATTTTCACTTTATTTGTTTTTGCCTTTATTGTTTTAAAAGTCATTGTTAATTCGTGGATCATTCTAAAAAAGGCGCAATATGCTTACCGGATCGGAAGGGACATGGCGAGCCTGGCCACGAACAGATTTTTAAACCTGCCTTACCAGGAATTCACGCATGCAGATCTCTCCAATGAGGTGAATCTCATATCAAACATGCCGCTCGTTTTTGCTAACAACATTATCATTCCAACGGGCACATTACTTTCAGAAACACTTCTTTTCGCTTTTTTATTACTTCTCGTTGCGCTTTATAATATTCAGGCCTTTGCACTTCTCCTGGTTCTGCTGGTTCCGGTATTTATAATCTATCAATTGAGGAGAAAAAAAATTAAACACATTGCCTCGTCATTTCGCGACTCATATCCGTCGATTCTTAAACACACGATTCAGATCACGGAAGGATTGCCTGATATCCGATCTTATGTTAAGGAAGCATCTTTCAAGGATAAACTTGAAAAAGCCAGTAAACGACTGTTTGAGATACTGGCACTTGATCACACACTCAATGCGAGCATACCGCGCCTCATTGAAGTTGCGGCAGCGGGGGTAGTATGTACCATCATAGGTTATACGCTATTAACAAAACATAGTCAGCAGGATTCACTAATGCTTCTAAGTCTTTATGCGGGCGCCAGCTTTCGATTGGTTCCTTCAATCAACAGAATACTGGCGAGTATCCAACAAATTAAAGTGCATGAATACAGCGTCAAGGAGTTCATGAGAATTCTTAAGGAAAGAACTCCCGGCGACTTCACCTTAGCTGCTCACGACCTTTCCTTTGTCAAAGAAATAAGAATTCAAAATATCTCTTTCGGATACCCGGGTCAGAAGACTATTTTAGACTCGATCAACCTCATCATTCCAAGAGGACAGAAGGTAGCCCTCACTGGAAAGTCAGGCACGGGCAAGACATCATTTCTATTGCTATTGCTTCGATTCCTGAAAGAAAACGAGGGAAGCATACTGGTAGACGGGAAAAAACTGAATACCAAGGACGATTTAAATTGGAGACATCTGCTTGGGTATGTACCCCAAAATCCCTACATCCTGGATGGAACAATCCTGGAGAACATCGCTTTTGGTGTTTCATCCGAGGCTGTTGACGTCGGTAAAGTGAAAAGAATAATTTACGAAATGGATCTTGCTGATTGGGTATCAACTTTAGAAAACGGTATCCAAACGAGCATCGGCGAAAAGGGCGCAAAAATTTCTGGTGGTCAACGGCAGCGAATCGCCATTGCCCGAGCCCTTTATCATCAATCAGAAATATTGTTGTTGGATGAGGTGACCAACCAACTGGACCCCCAAACTGAAAAGGAAGTGATCAATACCTTATTGAAAGTGTCCGACCAGAACAAAACGATTATTATGATCACCCATCATCCTGACTTATTAAAAAAATTCGATGTGGTATATCGCCTAAAGAATAGTGTGTTTGAAGAAATTGATCGTCATGAGACAAAATTGCACGCGTGATGGAAATGCCGTTGGTAAGTGTCATCATTCCTGCTTACAATAGAGGACACTTGATTGGTGAGACCATTAACAGTGTGATCAATCAGACTTATGACAATTGGGAGCTCATCATTGTTGACGATGGTTCAACCGACGAGACAAAATCAACAATTGAAAAATTTTCTGATACACGAATTCAATACCATAAAATCAATCATTCGGGCTTGCTCGGCTTGGTTCGAAATCAAGGCATATCACATGCAAGTGGTGAATACATCGCCTTCCTTGATTCTGACGACATGTGGCATCCGGAGAAACTGCAAATCCAGGTAAAACTTTTTAAAACATCACCATTAACAACATTTATCATTACACATATTGAGTTTTTTGGCCCCGCGGCTCATCCTGTCGGAAATTATCCATCATTAATCGCTGAGGACTTGTTGGAACGATATCTTGAAGAACACCATTTTACTTTCTACCCGTCGACGTTGGTGTTTAAGAAAACTGCCCTTGCAGCAGCCAGCAGGTTGAATGAACACCAAGCATTTGGTGCTGATACGGAATTTTTCATTCAATTGTGTTTAAATTTTAAGGGATCGTTTATTGGAGAACGATTAGTTCGCATCAGAAAGCACTCGGAGAACACCTCTTCGAATAATGTGATACCTGGGTATTTTGAATCAATTGAGACTTTGCATAAGTTATTTGAGAAAAAACACATCACGAAGAAAACATTCCAGTTAACAGCAAGTAAGTTATATTATAAAGCAGGCCTTATTCTTTTGAGGAATGAACCACGGGAGGCGGCAAAATTATTTCGGGCTTATATTGCAATTAAACCACTACATTGGAAGGGTTGGGTAAGACTATTACAATCGCTCTTCCAAAGTCTCAACAGCAACCTGTAAAGCAAATCAGATTCTGAAAACACTTGTCATCATAACTCCTGGCTTTCCAAAGAATGATTCAGATAGTATTACATTACCATCTCAACAAATCTTTGTTCGTTGCCTTAACAGGGAATTTCCAGCATTAAAGATCATCGTCATTGCCATCCAGTACCCTTACACCCATGAAGAATATTTATGGAATGGCAATCGAGTGATCCCTTTCAATAGCAAAATCTATAAGTCGATCGCACGTCCGCTGGTCTGGATCAAGGCATACCGAGCTTTAAAAACCCTTCATAAGGATAATTCACTCGTTGGAGTACTCAGCTTTTGGTGTTTGGAAACAGCTCTTATCGGAAAATATTTTTGCAAAAAATTTCTCCTCCCTCATTTCATATGGATTTTAGGCCAGGATGCCAGAAAGAAAAATAAATGGGTTCGCTGGATTAAACCTGAGCCGGCAAAGCTAATTGCTCTCTCAGCGTTTCTCCAACACGAATTCGATAAAAACCATGGTATCAAACCCGCACACGTCGTACCCAATGGAGTTGATCCCAGCCTTTATCGACAAACAATTCAACCGAAAACAATTGATATCCTCGGGGTAGGATCATTGGTCAGGCTGAAGCAATATGATGTTTTTATCGAAATCATTTCAAAACTCAAAGCTGTTATACCCGGACTCAAGGTAGCCCTATGCGGAAAAGGAGTGGAAGAGATGTATCTTCATCGTCTTGCAAGGGAACTGAATGTTCATGAAAATATTGAATTCAAAGGCGAGCTGCCCCACAAAGATATCCTGACGCTCATGCAAGCATCCAGGATCCTGCTCCATCCATCCAGCTACGAAGGCTACAGCACAGTATCACTGGAAGCCCTCTACGCAGGCTGTCATGTGGTCAGCTTTACTTTTCCGGAAGAGAGGGAAATAAAGCATTGGCATGTTTGTAAGAATCAAAAGGAAATGGAGCATCGATGTCTCGCCATATTGAAAAATGAAACCGATTTTTCTTCACAAGATGTTCACCTGATGCCGGACAGCGCTATAAAAATCATGAACCTCTATTCCTATCCCAAATAGGAATAAATAATTCTTGCAATGGCCTTAAAGGAAAGTCTATTTTTGAAAAAAGTCAACGTCATTTCTTTTTCCTGCTTAACATTTATCTTCGTGCTTTTTAAGAACGACTCATATAGTTCATTCACATTGCCAGGTTGAAAAGTTAAACCACACTGCCCTGCTCCCGTCATTGCATTAAATGACGGTATGCTAGAGACTATAGGTATACATCCACAAGCCATGGCCTCGGTAAGGGCTACACCGCCTCCCTCATAATGAGAGGCAGAAATATAAAAATCAGCGCTGCTAAACCAATGAATCACCTTATCGTGTTCTACCTTACCGATTAGATGAACAGAGCTGTCTCCTTCGTTATCTTCTCTCAGGATGGCAACAATGTCGGGCAGTAGTTCTTCCGTCTGATAAATCATGTAAAGTTTTGCTCCCGGATGATTTTTACTAAACCGAATGAAAGCCTGAACAACCGTGAGGGGATCTTTATTGTTATTTAATCTGCCCACCCAAAGATACACGGGATTGCCTTCAACGTTCGTAACAACCCTGGCCTTTTCTCTTTCAATCGGATAAAGACTCGTAGAAGTCTCCATCACTTCTTTAATTTTGGAACGGTCACAAATCAATCCTTGATCAAACCAGTCCATACCGATGTTCTGCGCAGTAAAAAGATAAGCATAAATAAATCTGTCCGCCGCCCGTTGAAAAAGACGTTTAACATATCGCAACGGTTTCTCTGCATGATGCTGAACGACAATCCTGACCTTACTGCCCAATTGCCATCGCAGCAACAAAATATTCTGTGGAAAATTTAAACTATGAACAATGATAACATCAGGCGACAGGTTTTTAATGTAGGCGTGTAGCGTGTATGGAAACAAGAGTTGCATTCGCGTCTTCTTGAAGAAATGATAGGCTACATCATGGTGAACCAAAACCCCCGAGTATCCGATGCAGTGAACACTATCGACTGGACCATAGGTACAGGAGGACTCCAGTATCCCAGTGAAAAAATCAATACGATTTAACCATAATTGCGGATCCTTAAACTTTGGATTGGATACATAAGATAAATGAACCACCCTCATCAACGTAATAGCAACTGGGTTGGAATTTTTCGATCCTGTCTCCATTGGGCGTAGTACTGATGAATATGTGCCAATGTTTTTCCATTCTCGACGAGACGTTTGAAATTAATTATCCTGTACATATGAACGCGATGGATACCAATATCACAGCTATCCATTAGTGAAAGTTCCCAATAACGCAGTACGCCCGCCGGTAGCGGAAAATCAAACGCGTCAGAATTTTGATCATGCAACGTGAACTGACCACGACCTGCCAGGTCCCGCATATGATTCTTGCCCAACCGATAAACTTCCTTATAGGTGCTAAGTGACATCTGTGCAAGCACCACTTTTCTCAAAACTTCTACCTGTTCATTAGCCTTTCCTCCAATTCGCAAAGAGCCAATGTAAAATCGGTCGTTGACGGGCCCGTGTAAATCAGTTGGAAACATATTCATTTTAGACCCGTCACTTAATGTAATCAATCCTATAATTCTCGGAACAGCATAGGCGATTCTGACTTGATCGATAAGATTACCGGGAAGATCCACATTCCCCAATTCCTGCTTACGAAATTTAAGGCGATAGTGGTTTATGAACCGATGAAAAGTATTCAGGAATTCATGATCTCCCTGCACAGCCTTGTAAAGGAATATTTTCTTGCCGTCAAGAAGTCTGGTGTCGACCAGGGTCAGCGACAGGCTTGCTATTCTGTTCGTCCTATAATGAAAGTTAAGGACAACTGTAGAGAGCCCGCTTAGAGCGATTGAGGTGGTCTCATCGGGATTATAGATGCCGATTACCACGGGTTTATATCCGAGAAAAAGGTGATTTGACGTCACGTCCGCAAAAACCGTTGATCCTTTATCTGGTGAAACAGAAATCTTTAAAGGATCCGTAAAATCTTCAAGTGCAAGACAAAGGTATTCCTGGGGGATGGTGAGTCCCGTAATCACTTTCTTAAGTTCATCTCTAATTGTCATTCAGGCCATTCAATCTAAAAGGAAAAAACAAATTTTAATAATTGAACAACTGGCAACGGATTCGCAGGTATTATTGTACTACCTTTAAGAATGTCGGCAAGCAAAATCATTTTGTTCAACCCCCGGAGTGCTCGTCACAAGCATCGGATCCCAAACTCCATACTGCAAGTTGGAGCCTCGATAGATGGAAAATATGAATATGCATTTGTTGATGGCAATATGGAGAAAGATCCATGGCTGGCAATCAGGAAATACCTGGACAATGGATATAATATTTTTGGTTGTACTGCAATGCCGGGACCACAGCTGCAACAAGCCATTCCGTACTCAAAAGAAATCAGGGAATTGTATCCCCACGTCAGAATAATCTGGGGCGGGTACTTTGCCGCTAATCAGTTCAAATCTGTTATCAACTCAGGTTGTGTCGACTATATCATTAATGGGCCT
Source organism: Cyclobacteriaceae bacterium (assembly GCA_036273935.1). Taxonomy (GTDB): domain Bacteria; phylum Bacteroidota; class Bacteroidia; order Cytophagales; family Cyclobacteriaceae; genus ZC4RG29. The sequence goes on from DASUGQ010000467.1 coordinate 6,625, forward strand.
GGCGATGAAGCGTTTCCGTTGCTAGTGGAAGCAATTGAAAAGCATGAGAAATCCGTAGAAAGTATACAGAATTTGATTTATAAAAAGGGTGAAGAAATAATTAAGACAAGCCAGGCACCCTTGCTCGATCAGGACAAACTACCAGCACTTCCATATGAATACCTCAATCGGTTTTATCCGTTGAAGCAATACTTTGGAAAAACATTTCTTGGGAAGAGAACGACGTCTTACCACTCAAGCATGGGCTGCCCGTTTACTTGTTCTTTCTGCGCGGTCGTGCCCATTTACAATGCAAGATGGAAGGGTAAGTCCGCCCATCTGATCTACAGTGATCTGAAATACCTGATTGGAACACACGGCATTGATTCGGTTGAATTTCACGACAATAATTTTTTTGTAAGTGAAAAACGAATTGTCGAGTTTTCAAAACTCATAAAAGATGAAAAGATCTCATGGTGGGGTGAAGGGCGAATAGACACGATTGATAAATATTCTGATGAATCCCTTTCGCTAATGCAGGAGGCGGGGTGTAAAATGATTTTCTTCGGCGCTGAAACCAGTAACGACGAGTTGCTGAAAAAAATGGATAAGGGAGGTACCCAGACAACAGCCCAAATGAAAAAATTTGCCGCACGGATGAAGAAGTTTGGAATAATACCTGAGTACTCTTTTGTGCTTGGCTTCCCTGCCGAGACCCCCGAAAAGGTGATCGATCAAATCGACCGTGATATCGCTTATATAAAATCCATCAAAGAAATTAATCCGGACACAGAAATTATCATTTACGTGTATAGTCCGGTGCCCACTGAGGGATCAGAACTCTATGAAAAAGTGAAGGCCACAGGATTTAGTTTTCCGGAAAAACTCGAAGACTGGCTCGATCCCGCCTGGCAAAATTTTGACCTGAGAAAAAATCCGCTCACGCCATGGCTTACACCAGAAATGGTCGACAAAATATTGGGCTTTGAAACTGTATTGCATGCCCAGTACCCCACGGTCTCGGATTTTCGCCTTTCGCCTTTAAAACGCAAGACAATGAAATGGCTTTCTCAATTCCGGTATCGAAATAATATGTTCCGATTTCCCTATGAGCTTAAGGCATTGCAACGATTGTGGAGGTACCGGCAGCCGGAAATTGAGGGCTTTCTGATGGAGTAAGATGAGAAAAAGAATTAAAAGCATTGCCGGTAAGGTTTTGATTCCATTAACGAATTGGTATTTGCGAAGAGACCGTTCCTATCAAAAAGACAACATTCAAATTACCGTGATCTCGGGGGTTTTTCATCCCGGATTATTTTCAAGTACTGCATTTCTTTACAACTACCTTAAGGAACATGATCTGAAAAACAAGTCCTTCCTGGAATTGGGGTGTGGATCAGGATTTCTTTCAATCGCTGCTGCGCTGGCAGGCGCCAAAGCTACGGCTTCTGATCTAAGTTCTCTGGCAACAAAAAATACGGAGATTAATTGTCGCGCTAATGAAGTTGATGTTGAAATAATTTTGTCCGATGTGTTCAGCAACATTCCAGTCACACCTTTTGATTGGATCATCATTAACCCTCCATACTATCAAGGGTCACCCGCAAATGAAAAAGAACTTGCATGGTACTGTGGAGAAGACTTTGATTATTTTAAGAAATTATTCTCCTCTTTAAAAAAATACGTTCATGAAGAAACGAACGTAGTAATGGTGCTGACGCTTGGATGTGATCTTCAACGCATTTTTTATCTCGCGAAATATTTTGGATATGAATTCCAGTTGCTGAAAGAAAAAGCAGTTCTCTTCGATGAAAGGGACTTCCTGTATCGTATCCGACCCGTTAGTTCATTTGCGTTAAACCAAGCTTAAGCGAACAAACGCATTTTTTGCAGATTGCATCACGTTCCATGTTCAACGATTTTCTGAAATCCACAGCTTTCGCTGAATTGATGATCCCGGCAAACGAGTTTTCATAGATATTTCCGTACGGCTTATGGAAGAAACAGGGAAGAACATTACCGTCTGACTCAATTACCGCCGAAACCCACGGCGCATTACATATAGGTTTTGGAAATTCTCCATGGCCGTTTATTGCTTTGTAATACTGAACAACCCTCATGAGTTTTTCGGGTCGCTCGGCAATAAATCCCGAAGCAAACTTCTCCTTCAATTGATCGAACGCCAACAAAAACAACCTCTCCAATTCAAGGGTCTCGTCCAAAGTTAGCGCTACTTCACTGGCTCGTTCATTTGTCCATCCTTCAACGTGATTAAATGCGGTTGTTGAAATGTCGGCCGCCAAAAAAGAAATTTGATCAAGTCCGATTTTTTCAGCCGACTTTACCGTATTGATAAAATCAAAATAGTTATATCGCTGAATTACGCTTCTCGCCGTTACTCTGAACTGACGATTAAGTTTTTTTAATTCTCTAATGCCGTTTGCTATTTTCTGATAACCATGAGGAACATTTCTGATCCTGTCGTGAATCGCTTCGCTCCCATCGAGGGATATGATAACCTCATCAAGGTTGCTGACAACTTCTTTAGCATTCCTTTCCAATAGTAATCCAGTTGATAAAATGACAACGCGCATCTTTTTCTTGCGAAGAACGGCACAAAAATTCCAAAGATTGGAATGCATCAGAGCTTCCCCACCAGAAAGAACAACTTCTTTAACACCTAACTTTTCAAAATCCGACACATGCTTTTCAAGCAACTCAACCGAAAGTTCCTTCTTATCATGGTTTGCTTTCCAAATGTCACACATCACACACCGACAATTACACCGGCTGTGCGGCATCAATACAAGGATCGGGAGGCTATAGACCCTGTGGGTGAAGGTTGTAAGTAGTCGCTTCAGCATAGTTAAAGATAACCATCATTACCCTTACCAGATCAAAATGGTTGGCTTAACCTAAAATAACGTTTCCATTCCCACGGCCAGGAGAGCTCCCAGCAATGCAACTATCAATTTCATGGCATTAAATCTGTGTTCAGGGCTACTTTCAAAAACAATTGTCGTAGAAATGTAAAGAAAGTTTCCGCAAACAAGGGCGTACAAAAAAATCAATCCATCACTGGTGATCAGTGCGTGAGAGGATAAATAGTGACTTAACAGTAATCCAAGAGGCGCAGCTGATGAAAACCAAATCAAGTAAGGCAACGCTCTCCTTATCGATCCCAGTTGATCAGACAACACCGTCATAAGGGCAAACGCGGCCGGCGTGCGATGTAAGACAATTCCCAACAACACGGCATTTGCATTATACACCTCGCCAACTTCCGGCTGCGTTAACATGGCTCCTTCGAGGAAAGCATGAATGCAAAGCGCCAGTAACAGAACAAACGCTGACAATTTGTGATTATGGTTGGCATGGTGATGGTGCGCGTGGTCATGTTGATGATCATGATTTTCATCAGCATGAATATGTCCATGCTCGACACCGGAAGTGAAATACTCCAGCACCTGCTGAAGAAAGAATCCTGCCAACACAAATATGCCAACCCATTTTACATCTCCGTATTGCCGGTAAAGTTCAGGAAGAATATGGCTGACGGTAATGGCGAAAAGATATGAACCAGCAAAGACCAGCAACAGCCTGAAGTTTTTCTTTCTTCCCTGGGGAACGAGGTAAATCAACAAGCCCGATAGAAAGGGTGTAAAAAAAAGAACAATCAGTTTGAGGAGCATAGTTTACGGATTATAATTCAGCAACGGCTCGATTCCAGGAGTGGCGTATGTTTTAACCGATCCATCATGATCCGAGTACATTAACAATGCGTCAATTTCGTTTTGTGATTTTAGCAACTCGATTGCTTTCTCATGACCCATAACCATTAATGCTGTCCCCCAGGCATCGGCAATTGTGCAGTCTTTGGCAAATACTGATGCACTGAGAATTGCACGTTGAGCCGGATATCCCGTTGAAGGATCTATGGTGTGTGAAAATTTTTTGCCATCAACTATTCGATAGTTAAAATAATTTCCTGAAGTAGTAAACGAGCGATCCCGCAATGAAATGGTCGCCTTAAAAAACTGATTTTCGGGAGTGGAATTCGGATCAAGGATTCCAATCTTCCACGGTTCACCAGATTTCAGGTTTATTCCACAGGCCATACCTTCTCCGCCCAGTTCAACCATCATGTTTTTAACTCCCTTTGATTTTAGAAACGATGTAATCACATCGGCGCCATACCCCTGACCAATGCCGCCAAAATCAAGCTGAACACGGGGATCAGTTTTCCAAATGCTATCTTCATTGAATTGGACTTTATCGAGCCCGACAAACATCCTGATGGAGTCAACTTTTGCGCTGTCTATCTTCAATACTTTTCCCGGGCCGAAGCCCCAGGCATTCACCAATGGCATCACGGTAAGGTCGAACGAACCTGAAGATTTTCTGAATACTTCACGTGCCACTTTAATTGGTGGAAGAAGATAGGGAAGATGAAACTTAATTGAAGTGGATGCCTTGTTGAACATTGATACTTCCGACTCAGGATCATAGGTATTGATTGACTTGTTTACAACCCCAAGGAGTGAGTCAACAGATGAAGTAAAGTTCCGATTTTTTTTGTCGAAGTAGGTAATGTGGTATGTTGTGCCCATTGTGGCCCCCTCGATTTTCACGGGGTCGTATGTCGCGTTCGTTTTCCTGTAGAAATAAACAACTGCAACAGAAATTAATAGAACAACGGAATAGATAATGTTTTTTACCCGGGCACTCATAATTGCAATTACAAAAACGTGCGCAAGTTAAATGAATTTAGATTAATGCAAATTGGACCTGCTTCTGTTCGGGTGCAATTTTAATATCATGTGCTTCATGCTTCAGAGTCCAGAATCTCTTTGTTGGTACGGTTTCCATAACTCTTGAATTCTCTGATCCAATTCCAAAGTCCGTACGAAGCAATGAAACAATAAGCAAGATACTGAACACTCAGGAACTTAACGCCTTTCACAAAGTACATGTAAGTGCCAATTGCATCTACAACCATCCAGACAATCCAACTCTCAATTTTCTTTTGGATCATGAAGAAAGTTGTTGTTATGCTCATTACAGTGACAAAAGAATCAAGGTAAGGGAAAGCGCTTGGTTTATTGAAAAGTACAGGAAAGAGTTCGTGCAGGTTTTTGGCAAACGTGCCCACTAACAATGTTCCGATGAGTCCAATACCTGCCAACATGATGAGCTGACCCGCTGACATATAGCTCACCTTCAATTCCATTTTGATGTCTTCTTCTCCAGGTTTTGGATTTGCCCAACGCCACCAACCGATGATACTGGTTAAGAAAAAGAAAACCTGGAGAAACATATCCGGGTATAACTGTACCTGATAGAAAAGAATGAATAAAAGGATAGCATTTAGAATGGCTGCTGGCCAGTTCAGGATGTGAGCTCTCGCCTCTAACACCACGAAAACAAACCCTGCGGTTGTGGCACCGAACTCAAGATAACTCATCGGGTAGCCCCAGATTTCAAAGAAGATGTTGTTGATGTCAAAAAAATCCATTTACCAAAAAGCAGTTTTAGCGATCATATGCAAGCGCGAAAAAATCTAAAATGGAAATATTCACAGGCAGGGCGTCCTACCTCCATCTACCGGAAGATTGATTCCATTGATGTAGGCCGCAGCCGGGGTGGCAAGAAATGCTATTGCCGATGCAATTTCTCTCGCATCTCCAATTCTACCTAAAGGGATTTGCGCTTCCATTTCTCTTCGGATTTCATCCTCGGTTTGACCTGTTTTTTCGGCTCGCATTTTCATCATTGACACCAACCGTCCAGTCATCGTTGATCCGGGCAGAACATTATTTACCGTTATACCAAAAGGGCCCAATTCCAGCGCCAATGTTTTCGCCCAATTAGCCACTGCGCCACGGATCGTATTGGATACGCCCAAACCACGAATCGGAGCTTTCACCGAAGTAGAGATGATATTGATAATCCGCCCATACTTCTCTTCCTTCATGCCGTGTACACACGCCTGTACTAAGAATTGATTACAGATAAGATGATTTGAAAAAGCCTTTACAAATTCCTCCGGCGCAGCCTCAATTGCTGACCCGGCCGGTGGGCCTCCCGTATTATTGACTAAAATGTGAACGACGTTTTGATCAACGTATTCGTCAATTTTCAGTTTGAGATCTTCAGCGTGATCAAAGTCAGCAACAATATAATCATGCTTTTGCCCGGAATATACCTGGAGTTCATTCACCACTGACTTCAGTTTCTCCTCGTCACGCGCCAGTAAGGTAACATTAGCTCCCAGCAGGGCAAGCTCAATAGCCGCTGCCTTTCCTATCCCTTGCGTACTGCCACAAACAATCGCTTTCTTTTCGCCTAGACTCAAGTCCATTTGATTTGCATAAAATAATAACAGAACAAATATAACTTAACGGAGAGTTTAAATGGACGTCACTCAGTTTTTCTAATTGGATCTTTGACGGATATGTCTGAGATGTGAATTTTGTATTCTTCATATCGATCCAGAACACTACTTACATAATTGACTGGCTCCTCGCACTTACAATATCCCGATTTCACCACAGGATCCTGGTAGTAGTCGGGAATAGATTTCTTCAGAAGAAATTCTCCAACATTATCCTTCCATTTCGCAGGATCTTTTTTGTATTTCGACGCCAGTTTTTGAGCATCAAGTATGTGTCCAAGCCCTGAGTTGTAGGAAGCTAACACAAATTTTATGCGCTCATCAGGATCTTTTATTGTTTTACTCCAATAACGATCGAGGTATTTAAGGTACTTTACTCCTGCCCGCAAACTTTGCCGGGGATCGTTCAGGTCATTCGCACCAAAACGTTCTGCAGTTTCGGGCATTAGCTGCATTAATCCCCTGGCTCCGGCCCATGATTCATCTTCGGGATGGAATCTTGATTCCTGGTAAATGACGGCAGCCAACAAGCGCCAATCCCATCCAAGTGTCACAGCGCCTTCCTTAATAAGGTTATCATAAGGCGATAGTTTATTTCCACTAAAAGATGAATAATCACTTTGCATTCTGAGTCGCGATGTTCGCGGGCTTTTGTAATAGCGATTATATATTACCATAAAGGTTGGCTCCTTTTTTATTGTTGTGAGCCATTCGTTGACTGCCCGTAAAAGCAAAGGAGAATTTTTTCTTACGGCCCATGAAATTTGTTGTGACAAACTCAACACTGTGTTGATATCAAGGTTAGGATAATATGCTGCGTTCACTGCTGCCATGGCATGATCGGCCACAGTAAGGTCAATATCACCGGCAGCAACACGCTGCATCAGCGATTCTGTTGCAGCTGTGGCACTGTCTTGCTTGATGATGATGTCGCCCCCAATCTCTTCTGAAAGATTTTCTAACCGATCAAAAAATGCTGACTGGCGAAGTACATAAACTTCTTTCCCTATCAGCTCGGACGGGTCCCGGATCAGGGAATCCTCAATTTGATCAAGGGTAAGATGTTGCCAGTTATCAGGTTTACGCTGCACCAGCACCTGGTAGGATTGAAAGTGTGGCTTTGTGAAAGCAAGATGCTTCGCTCGCCTTTTTGTAACTGTTAACGGAAAAGCAAGGATATCACCTTCTCCCCGATTGAGTTTGGCAATTGCTTTGCCGATACCACTGATAACATGGATCTTAAGGTTGACATTTAAACTCTTTGCAAAAAGTTTAAGCAATTCATAATCATAACCCATGGGTTGA
>DASUGQ010000468.1:0-19574 GCA_036273935.1 Cyclobacteriaceae bacterium
TTCTCCAGAGGAAAATAGACAAAGGGAAAAGTTCATCAGGTTATCACTGGCTTCAATCGGTAATGCTGTCAATCCTTCTTCTGCAAATTTCATGAATTTCACGAAGGCTAACCAACCACTCGTTGATGCGGCTTTTTTTGCGCACGCCCTGATCCGGGCACCGAAACAACTATGGGAAAATCTTGACAAACAAACACAGGAACAGGTGATTGCTGCCTTTCGATCAACAAGGGTGATTAAACCTTACTTCAGCAACTGGCTGTTGTTCTCAGCAATGATCGAAGCAGCGTTGCTTAAGTTTTCGGGTGATTATGATTCAATGAGAGTGGATTACGCCATCAAACAACACCAACAATGGTATAAAGGTGATGGCGTCTATGGTGACGGCCCTGATTTTCATTTTGATTATTACAACAGCTTTGTGATTCAACCGATGCTCATTGATATCACCCGGACCATTTATGAAGAAACCGGAACGATGAAGGAGGAGCTGGCGATCTTTATCGAACGCAGTAAACGGTATGCGGTAATTCTTGAGCGAATAATTTCCCCGGAAGGTACTTTTCCTCCTTTAGGCAGGTCATTGGCGTATCGGTGCGGAGCATTTCAATTGTTGGCACAAATGTCACTTCATAAATTGTTACCTGACGCGCTGAAGCCTGCGCAGGTTCGAGGTGCATTAACTGCTGTTATACAAAAGACGCTGGAGGCACCCGGCACTTTTGACAACAAAGGTTGGCTCACGATCGGTTTCTGTGGACATCAACCCGGTATTGGCGAGCATTACGTCTCTACCGGAAGTCTTTATTTATGTTCCGTTGCATTTTTACCATTAGGTTTGCCATCTACGGACGAGTTCTGGTCAGCACCTCCGTTGGATTGGACAACCAAAAATGCATTTTCCGGCAGGGCATTTCCCATTGATAAGGCGCTGTAAATTGTGTTCTTCGTCCACCCTTTGTTCGAGAAAGAACCTGGCGGATATGGAGATTACATCGGCGAGATAACAACCGGCGAAGCCTGCTAAGAATGAGTATCCTTTCCTTTCAATAATCGCGGATTCCTGATTGAAGAATTGAGATAATGGAGACTAATCCAAAATGAGCTAACTATTTCATTCAGCTTCTACGTAAGCTATAGTGACTCTCTTTATTTTCAGATCGCCATTCTCCGGCCATGGCGCATTGTTAGATGGAGATACCGCCACGTAGTAGCTGTGGTTCTCGTTATCAACCGTTGCAGTTAAGGCCTTAGCCTGTAGAATTGACCCACCACTATATCCTGATACAATTTGTCCCAGATTATAACTGTCAGGGCCGCCGAAATTGGGGCCACCTTGCCATAGGATTGCCAGCAGGTCCTGGCTGGCGGAAGCATCATAAAAGATTACATTCATACCGGTGATGGTGGCACCATGCGGGAGGTTGACGGGCGCCACTAAATAGGGCCAGGAACCTGCACCGGTGGTATTGGAGTAAAGATAAGCGCCTCCACTTTCCGATTTTCGGATTTCAAAAACACCCCATGAACTTGAAAAAGCGGTGGGATCGATACTATAGTATTTTGTTTTCACTGCCGTCGATGCATACTGCGCCGTTTGCACTTGTTGTGCGGATTGAGTTGGTTGAACCACCTGAAGATTTGATTGATTAGGATCTGTTTTAGATAGTTCAGAAGACTTTGCATCGGCCCTGACTTTTGTCTGTGCCTTCGCATTCAGGGAACAGAGAAATATCAGAGTTAAAAAAATAATGGTTTGCTTTTTCATAGTTCAAATTTTAAATGCAACAGAAGAGAAATAATTTATTGAACGGTCGGCATGTTTTTCGTACGCAGACCAATCCTGGTTTTAGCGCCAGTGCTTCGGGTAGTGCCCGATGTCAAGTTTGGACTGTTTGATGGCGAAATAGAACTGATCTCCACCGCTGATAGTTGAATCGAGAGAATGTCCTGGTTGCGCTCGTCCTGTAAGCTGATTGTGGCCTCATTAGCTTTATCGTCTCCTCCAGCGCCAGCATTCAACCAATCGCTCCAAAAGCGCTCTTCAGCAGAGGAAATATCCAGGTTGAAATATGTGTATTCAGAACTGGTTGAAGGAGTGATCTTCAACTTACTGATTCTAGAGACGCTTTGCGCAGGTAAATTGCCGATCGTCAATTTAAATTTGTTGCCACGTACCCCTTTTGATAGTCTGGTGGGATCCGTCGTAGCTCCACCAGCTGAGCTTTCCTGATGCGATACGTTTTGCGCCTGTATGATCACTTTCGCTTTCGGCGCTTCCCTTGATTCGGTGTTTAATTCAAGAAATGAAATTTCCTTCACAGTGACAGCGTTGAAGATTCTCTCCTCGCCTGACCGGGTTTGCATATTCGAGCGGTTAATTGTCACATCCGGTAGTTGCTGTCCTTGCGTTCCTGAGTAAAGCGTTTTGAACACACTCACGGCATCAGCGCTCCCCAATTCGATTTCAAATGAGGCCAAATGGATGATTTCCCTCGTGGGGAAACGATCCCTCCCACGAACACCACCCATATTGATCGAATCGACGATCATGAGATTACTGATACTTGCTGATGAGCCAGCGATAGTAACTACATCGCCAGTCATATCGCGTTGTGCATTTACTCTACCGAAGAAAATAAATGCTGCCATTATTGTCGAGAGCAAGGAGATAGTGTTTTTCTTTTTCATAATGCTGTTTTTTTCTCTGACAGAAATTTCAGAACGAAGTGCGTTTAGAAGCGTTGATGTAAGTTAAAGACAAGAAATCATCCTTAGCAATAGAACAAAAGTTAGGGTTAGATATTCTAACAGATTGGAGCAAATAAATTCTTGAGAAATAAAGAAGATGTGTAAATGGATAAAGAGCTAAACGAGCCTTGATGGGCTTTAAGATGTTTTGACTAACCAATTTTCTTAACGGTCCTTTTCATAACACACCTCATACTTGCTTCCAAGAGTAGGATCCGTTTTTAACATGTACAATCGATCTTTCCATCCTGTGTTTCCATGGTTTACCTTTTCAAACCTGAATTGCACTTGTTCAGGATTGCTATCTCCACGTTTTCTAAAGGAAAGGTGGTTACCTTCGATTGAATAGCCACCATCGCCCTGAAATGAATGCGTTTTGATGTGGAGATATTCATAGTTGTAATCAGAAGTTGTATACGAAGTGCCGACAGCACCTCCCAGTTGGTAATTACCATTGGCGGCAAAGATGTATTCGCCCAGGGCTGGGCCACTGCCTGTCAGTTTCCAGATGCCAATGATCCTTGTTGCTGCTTCTTCTTCCAATTTCGTTGGAAGAACGGCATTTTTTACCGTGAAACTGTTGAAGAACCTTCTCCATGTTTCGTACTTGTTCAGACAATCGTTGTGGGCTAACATTGTAGTATGCCGTGCAGCGATAATTACAATTTGATCACTTGTTTTTATAACCAATGCGGCACCGTCTTCAAAACCATCATAACGGGAACCATCAGCGCTCAACTTACTCATTGCTCCTTCCATCATGGAATATTCCAGGCCCTGTAACGTGTATCCTTTTGATAAATCGTATTGTTTCTCTCCTGTTGATCTGAATTGCCATCCGGAATACATCTGGTTGAAAACATTTTGTGCGTCCACGTCAAGATTCCCAGATGATGGTTGCGGTGGAAAGATAATAATTACACAACCCGGCTCATTTGTTTGTGATTGCGTAAGCATTATGTAATCTTTTGTTTCCTGGGTTCGCCATTTTTCGGGAGCGATAAAGCTGTAATTACTTGAGTCGAAATTTTTCATCACATTGCTGAATGATCCGACCTGAGCGATGACATTAACATAGCATGAGAGGAGTAACAGAGTCGCAAGGATTGTTTTCATATACCTCGGCTGTTGATGGTTTCTTAAAAATGCAAACTACTTTAGCCACGAGTGCATCCCAATAGAACAAAAGTTAGGTATGAAAGGAAATTAAGGAATTGAAGTCGTGGGAATTGAAAATATGTTACCTCAAATTTTACCATAAGCCTTGTTTATCGCTTCAGTTCGGTTTTGCACGTGAAGCTTCTCATATATTTTATGGATGTGCTGTCTTACGGTACCCACAGAAATGCCAAGCTGGTCGGCGATCTCCTTATAAAGTAGTCCTTTCGAAAGCAATTGAAGTATTTCATTTTCCCGTTTACTCAATCCAACGGTTGGTTCTGCATCAGCATGCTCTTCCCGGAACATCGTAACGAGCTTACGGGCAATATTGGCGCTCATAGGGCTGCCGCCATTGTATAATTCTTTCAGTGCCTCGATTAACTGCAGCAGGCCGGTGTTTTTCAATAGGTAGCCGGATGCACCGGCTTTCAAGGCTTCAAAAACTTTTTCATCGTTCTCAAAAACGGTGAACATCATAAACTGTGTGCGAGGAATTTTTTTCTTTATCTGTCTGATGCATTCAATTCCGCTCATGCCGGGAAGATTGATATCCATGATCACAATGTCGGGGTTTAGCCAGGCAAGGTGATGCATAGCTTCTTCTGCCGTTTGGAAGGTGCCCAATATGTTGAATTCAGGATTCAGAGAAATAAATTGTTTCAATCCTTCCCGAACTTCCGCGAGGTCTTCTACTATGGCTATTGAAATGCTCATCTGTTGGGTGAAAGTAAGGGTTAAAGTATGGAATGGCTATAGAACATAAGTTAGGGTAGAGGTACTTCAAGGATGATGGTGCTGCCTTCTGTGTTTTTTATATCAAGATTGCCGCCCAGGCTTGCTATTCGTTGTTTCATACTGGTGATGCCATTGCTAAAAGGTCGGATATTCTTTTCATCAAAACCTTTGCCGTTATCACGAATGCTGATAGAAAGTTGTTGTCCGGTTTTCACGCAAATGTCAACCTTGTTTGCCTGAGAGTGTTTCACAATATTATGCAACGCCTCTTTTACTGTCAGGTAGATATTTCGACGGAACTCACCACTAACAAAAAGACTAGGTATTTGATCGGGGATCTGTACAACGCTATGAATCCCATTTTGTGAAAGATACTCGACCATGTAAGACCGCGTGTAAGCCAACAAATCACTTAAGGAATCATTTTTCTCATTTAGCGCCCAGACAATCTCGCCCATTTTGTCGATCATCTCATGAGAGTAATGGCGTATGCTGCTGAGTTCATCTTCTATGGTTTCCTGTTTTTGCCTTTTGATGCCTATGGTCTCACTTAAAAATTTGATCCTGGACAAATTGGCCCCCAGATCATCATGCATATCGGTGGCGATGCGGGTTCTTTCTTTTTCCACGGCCTGTTGCCTTTCCAGGATTACCTTTTGCTTTTCCAATTTTCGGTGATAATAAAAGCGGATCGACCCGATCAGGATTCCGATTCCAAATAGTCCGATGCCCGTTCTGAACCACCAGGTTTGCCACCACCAGGGATGAACGACAATTAAGCAATCAATCTCGTTGTCAAGCCAGTTGCCCTCACTGTTGGTTGACCTTACATATAAATGATGACTTCCGGTCGCGAGGCCTGAAAAGGAGAGTGTGTTCTGATTGCCGGTTTTGATCCATTCATTACTATTAATTCGATAAGAGTACTGTATCTTTTGCTGGTCATTGTAATCGAGGGATGCAAAGTCCACTGTGATGTAGCGATCATTCGGCTTCAGTTCCACGACGGGTATAGCGCCTTTCTTGCTGGGTAAATAATCATTGTTAAAAATTTTGAAATTGGTAAAGACCAGGTTGGAATTGGTGTTGTTTTTAACAATGCTGTCGGGGTGGAAGTAATCTATTCCGGAGACGCCGCCAAAAAACAACCAACCCTTGTCGTTCTTAAAGCTTGCACGTCTGTTGAATTCGTGATTCAATAGCCCATCGCTTACTCCGTAATTCCGAAACGTTTTACTATTTGTATCATACGAAGTGATTCCGGCATTGCTGCTAAACCATAAATTTCCGTGATTGTCTTTTTCTATCGAGTAGACCGTATTATCGGAAAGCCCGTCTTCGCGACTGTAATGGTGGAATTTTCCCGACGCTAAATTATAGGAGCAAAGACCTCCATTATACGCCGCCATCCAAATGTTTTGATACGCGTCGTCTATTTCCAATGCATAAATGAAGTCTGAGGAGATGGTGTTGCTATTATTATCATCATGTTGAAAATCCGTAAAGCGATTTTGTTGAGAATTGAATTTTATTAAACCTTTGCTGCTGCCGATCCACATGTTTCCTTCATTGTCTTCTCTGGCGTCATAGAAAAACTGGTTGCCGTAAATGGTGTCGTTACGGATGAAAGTTTTCTCGACAGGAGCTTTTACCATATACCAGGTTTTGCCGCCTTTGGAATGATGGATATAATATAATCCAGGTGAAGCATTGGATTGAATGGAAACCCTGTTGGCGCCTTCATCAGCAACGCGATAGTGATATTCTCCATTTAATATGGATAACTCATCTTTTTTACTTTTGAGAATTACACCTTCACTATACCAGCTATATCGGTCGGGCAGGGGAGGTCTGGAAAGAATTTCCTTTTTACCCGTTTGCATATTTATTCTTCCGACCTGATCCCATATGTTGGCAAACCAGAGATCATCGTTCATCTGTTCTAGGGTCATGATATACGTGCCTGTTGTGGCGCCAGAAGTATTTTCAATGAGCGAAAGATGTTTGAACCCTGAAATCCTCGGAATCATTTTATTGACGCCCCTGCCGACAGTGCCAATCCACATGAAATGGTTCTTGTCCTCACGGATGGCATTTATTTCATTATGACTAAGTGAAGCGCCGGTGCTATTGTCGGTTGAAAAATATTCTGGCACTAATGTTATCGGATCGATCCTGAAAAGGCCGTTCGAACTGCCGGCCCAAATGTAGTTGTGACTGTCTTCCAAAACAACCTCAAAACGAATGGTCTCATTTATTAATGGTGCCGGTAACGAAACGGTTATTGACTTATTTGAAGTCGGATCAAAACGAATCAATCCTTTTTTGTTGGTTGCAATCCAGTAATAGCCTTTGCTATCGCCGAAGACATTGAAGATTTCATATTTATTAAAGGACGAAAAATCGGGACTGGCTGGTGTTTTTCGTTTGCAGCTTTTCGATACATCGTCATAGAAGAAAATGCCGGTACTGCTCATGATCATGAAGTTTCCTTTTTTGTCTGCTGCAACATTTTCCACACGGGATAACGAAATAACTTTATTGTTTTCATCGTAGGCAGGCACTTCTAAAAATGTTTTTTCCCGGGTATTGAACACGAGTATCGCGTACTCACAGGCAAGGAGCAGCTCATGCGGGTTGATAAATATACCGTCCGAAAATTCCAGTTGCTTTTTGGTGTAGTGATACCGAACATTGGTAAAGTTCTCCGGATCAAATTCATTCAGATAGGAACTCCCTCCGATCCAAAACTTGCCTGTTATGCTGTCTTCTTTGAGAAAGAACACGGCGTTGTCCCCAAGCGTCGACGAGTTGAATGGATCATTTTGGAATACCTTGAAGCGATATCCGTCATATCGATTTAACCCGCCGTGCGTTCCAATCCAGATAAAGCCTTTTTTATCCTGGTGGATGACATAGACATAACCTTGTGAGAGACCGTCCGCAACATCCAGCTTATCAACCCGCCAGGACGGCTGGGAACGAACTGCACTTCCCGGGAACAGGACAGTAACTAATATGATTAAATGGCGCAGCACCGTACTTCCATGTGTAAGAAGTAATTTACTAAATCGGTTTTGTATTTAATCGGGTCTTAGAGGTGTTGTGCTTATTATAGATCGAAAATGTTGGGATAGAACATTAGCTTAGCCTGCAATCTGGATTTTTGTCAGGTTCTTGAAGGCGCTTGTTTTCGAACGACGGAATAGGGGTTTCGAGTAACAGATCGCCATCCGACATCAGATCAGTAAGAAATTTTAGTGATGATATCTTCCTGGCTAATGATCGAGGGTTTGGAGCCGGTATTGAGTTCACTAATCCGGATCAAGTGACGCCTGCACAAACTTAATTACTGCCTTGCTTTTCGCTCATCTTTCGCATCACCTCATCGAGATTAAAACTGGCCGGCTTTTGTCTTGGCGGAAATTCTCTGAAAGTGCTTAGCCATTTTGCAACATAAGCGAGTGCACCATACGTGAGGTAAATATGGTGAACCTGCCATTCAGGATATTCAAATGAGTTTGGTCCACGTTCAAATGGATCGGCGTACAGATCATACACCTGAGGTACTCTTAGCTTTGTGTAATCCCTCACCCAAATATCGAGTCCTTCATGGTATTGTTCAATAAACGAAATTTTCCAACGATTGTAGCGAATGGCAAACAGATCGCCGTCGTCACTCCAGTAAACAAATTCCTTCCGGGGATCTTCTTTTACATCCCCTTTGAGAAATGGTAACATGTTGTAACCATCGAGATGAACTTTGAAAGTTTTGCCACCGGCAGTAAAACCGGTCATACACTTACTTACGATATCGGGTTCGCCTGCAGCCGCGCAAAAGGTCGGGATAAAATCTTCATGAGCAAATATATCATTGGATATTGTTCCGGGTTTGATCACCCCGGGCCAGCGAATTAGGGTGGGCACACGAAAGCCACCTTCCCAATTGGTAGCTTTTTCGCCACGGAAGGGAGTGCTTCCTCCGTCAGGCCATGTCATCATCTCGGCACCATTGTCGGTGGTGAATACCACAATGGTATTGTTTGCAACACCGAGATCATCCAGTTTCTTTAGCAACTTACCGACGTTGTCATCTAATTCCGTCATGGCATCCGCTTCCAATCCCAAACCTGTTTTGCCGTTGTATTCAGGACTTAGGTGTGTATTGATGTGACATCTTGTAGAATTGAAGTAGCAAAAAAATGGTTTATTAGCTTTGGCCTGGCGGTCCATAAAATTAATGGCTGCATTCGTAAACTCAGTGTCTACTGTCTCCATTCTCTTCATGGTAAGCGGACCCGTGTCTTCTATTTTTCCGTCAGCCGTACATTTGAGTACACCTCGAGGGCCAAATTGTTTCTTATAAGCAGGATCTTTGGGGTAGTCCGGATCTTCTGGTTCTTCTTCAGCATTCAGGTGATAAAGATTACCGAAGAACTCATCAAATCCATGTTTGGTCGGAAGAAATTCATCTTTATCACCTAAATGATTCTTACCAAATTGTCCCGTCGCGTAACCCAGTGCCTTAAGAAATTCAGCTATGGAAGGATCTTTTGCACTCAGACCAATATCTGCGCCAGGCATGCCCACTTTGGTGAGCCCTGTTCGAATCGGCGATTGCCCGGTGATAAAAGCTGCACGACCTGCGGTACAACTTTGTTGGGCGTACCAGGTCATGTACATGGCACCTTCGTTGGCAATGCGATCGATGTTCGGCGTACGGAAACCCATCATGCCGCGGTTGTAACAACTTGGGTTGAACCATCCTATGTCATCACCCATTATGAAGAGGATGTTGGGTTTCTTTTGCTGGGCAAAAGTAGTGATTTCAAGCATCGCGGTCATTAACAGGACGCTGGCTGACTTGAAAATAAAATGTTTTAAAGTTGATAGGTTGAACATAGTGATTGTTTTAGGGTTGACAGCAGGTTACAAGTCAAACATTATTTTCCAATTAAGTTATTGATTACATCGTGGTGGTCATTCCCGACATTATCTGTTTTATTTTATCAGGAGACTTAAGACCTTGACATCGTTCCCGATTACCTGAAAGCGTATGTATGCGGGATAATTTAGAGAACAATCAGCCACCCGTTTTGTTTAAGCTTGTTCAGCGCTCAAGAGAACATTTTTTTGCTGGCCAGTTATGCACTTGCCCAAATAAATACCTCGGGTATAGCTACGCCGTGTACCTTTTCGAGAATCACAATTTTCATGATTGCGGTTACCGCATCGAACGGCGGCTGTCACCATGCGAAGAACCGCGTGCGAATCACCGCCGGGAAAAGAATGCCATTCAGGTTGGAGCTGGCGTGCCGGAAGCTTCTTCCTGGCTTGTTCCTTTCATAAACATTCATTTCTATGAACCAGAATGAAGGGTCTATGCATGGTTTATGAAGCATCACAGCCAGAACAAGCCTTTCTTATGAAGCGCGATGAACGCGTGTAGCACCACATGAAGGTGGAATGAACGCTCGTAGCATGGCTGAAGCCAACTACAAGCCAACCAGACACAGTAATTATAAATAAAAACACGCCATCGCTTATAAGCCATGGCGGGTAAAGTCGGGGCGACTGGATTCGAACCAGCGACCTCTTCGTCCCGAACGAAGCGCGCTACCGGGCTGCGCTACGCCCCGATAAAATACTGACCGAACTCTTTTTTTAATGTACGATTTGTTCCTCAGTCGTTTCAACTTCAATTCAAACCTATTCGCTTCAACTTATCTTTCAAATGGTCTCGCGAAAATTAATTTCCAAGGTCCCTTATTTCTAGTAGACTTGGTCTGGCCGGAATTGTGGTCTTTAAGTCGTTGATCCAAATCTGAGCAATGACCATAGTGCCAGATTCTTGCTTACCTCTGATTCAATTATGTATGTATAAAGCATATGATCACAACTTAGCGACCTCCCCGACGCGTCGGGGCGTGCTACCGGGCTGCGCTATGCCCCGAAATAAAGTGAATAGAAGGCAAAAGTAAACATTTCGGTCAACAAAAAACCATCGATGCTTCCTCATTCCAGGCGAAAAGGCTGCAACATAAGTCGATAAATAAAATCGATAAATCTTTATGTTTGTATTGTCAATGTTTATGGCGATCCGGCAGGCATTAAAAATATTTTATGAATATTCAACAACTGGAATACATTGTCGCGCTTGATATCTTTCGCAACCACGTAAAGGCGGCTGGCCACTGTAATGTGACCCAGCCGACACTCAGTATGATGGTGAAAAAACTGGAAGATGAGTTGAACGTAAAAATCTTTGATCGCAGTGCTCAACCATTAAAACCAACGCCAACCGGGGAGATCATCATTGCAAAGTCGCGACAGATCTTGCAGGAAATTAAGAACCTGAAGGAGTTTATCCGCGACGAAAAAGATTCTATTGAAGGTGAGTTTCGGCTGGGCGTTATTCCTACCCTGGCGCCTTATCTCCTCCCTAAGTTTTTAAATTCATTTTTAGCCAAACATCCAGGCACATCCTTTACCGTGATGGAAATGCAAACACAGGAAATCATTGATTACCTGAAAACGAACCGATTGGATCTGGGCATTTTGGTTACACCATTGGATGATAAAGAGATCAGGGAGATTCCGATTTTTTATGAGCCGATACTTCTTTACACCTCAGAACATCTCAATTATTATAAACAGGAAAAAGTGAATTTGAAGTCGCTGTCGGTCGAAAGTTTGTGGCTTCTTGAGGAAGGTCATTGTTTCAGGGGACAGGTTATGAATTTATGTTCTGCTAAGGAAAGGAAGGCGGTTAATCAATTGAACTATCAAAGTGGTTCCTTTGAAACATTAAAAGCCATGATCGACAATGACTACGGATACACACTCATTCCTGAAATGGCTGTTAATGTAAAAAGCAAACATGTTAAGCGATTTGTTGAACCTGAACCGGTAAGAGAAATCAGCATGGCGGTTCATCAGGGTTTTATAAAAGAAGCTTTGCTTCAAAAAATTCGCGAGGCAATACTGAAAGCCATCCCCCCTCATTTCAAGAAGAATGAAAAATATGTAAGGGTGCGTTGGAATTGATTTCTAAATGGAAATGATTTTTATTTCCTGAGGTGAAAGGGCAATGTCCTGAGAAGTATTTTCAATGTAAACCTGCTGCCCTTCATTCGTATAATTCCAGACGATAAGGTGACCACCGTCGTCGCAGATGCCATCAACTTTCAGTGGCTCACTCGATGTGCATTTTAAGAGCGCTGTGACCTCTGAAAATAATTCAAAGGATTTGTAAACAGGAAAGGGTACGCCATCATCCGAAATGATCCCCAGCGGACCAACTGTTTGAAAATAGGTAAGTGACCCTGCACCGCCTTCGGCAAGGTATTTAATACTGCCTAACGTCCAAAGCGCGTTGAATGTAGTGGCTTGTCTTGCGTCTCTTCTTTGTTCTTCACTGCATACCTTGTTTTCATTGTTTGTTGCGTATGGATTAAACCTTCTTTTCAAGGCAATTGGCGAAACGTGAACATTGCTTCCCGGATAAATTGCTTTGGCACTGACTACTGTGTCAAACTGTGCAGCCGCATTTTCGATGATGGTCTGATCGTCGGTAGCGTGTTCCTGCGGATCGATGGAGTATGTTACGAAGTCGAGGGATGACCGATTGAAACGATTCCGGTTTAATTCTGTGAAATTAAAATCCGTGCCGGCGCCAAATTTTACTTTGGGAATTCGTGACTTAAGTTGAACAATAAAGTCGATCGTTTCCTGCGCCGTAGTGAGATGTGTTGCACTGTATACGTTAATCTGTTTTATAGGATATTTTTTATCAACGCAAACCTGAATGAATGACTCCAGTTCATCTTTAAAATTCCCTGAAACACTAACAGCTAATTCAACTGGAATGTTGTAATCAATCGCACGCTCGACGGCTTTCGACAAATCCGTTTGCCAGTCAGCATTGCTCAAATTTATATCAACGCGCAAATGGGATAATCCAAGTTTTTGAATAAGATTAATAACCTTGTCATTAACTGGCGTTCGATTGTCCTGCAGACCCAGCGCGGGAAAAGGTATTTTGTCATTAGAAATTTTAATCTCAATCTTATTGCGTTTTGGAACCTTACTGGGCGCAGCTTCCGGGCTAAACAGAACTTTCTGATAGACTTGATCTCCTTCCTTTAGCAAGACTGGAAACGGCTTGTCCAGCGGCGTGCAAAATGTTTTAAAAGACGCATCGGTCCAATTGCGCTGATCTTCCGTTTCGAACAGGTCGCCTTCAAAATGAAGTCCGTACCACCGGCCCTTTACTACCCAGCGCATGGCTTTAATCATCTTAAATGGATCGTCCGGCGCTATATGCTCCGGGAAAATTGATTTGGTTGTTGAATTGTCGCGATGCAAGATTTCAACCGGTTGATTGATTGACTCTTTCACAGGATGCAGAATACAAAATCCCGCCCGGTTTTTTTTGATATCCACTAACGCCTCTCCCGAAATTTCAAAGGTTATCTTTCCGGATTTTTCTCCTTTAATACTACAATTCCAACGAAAAACATCTTGCTGCTTCGAGAAATTGATTGCTTCATAATGGACATTGAAAGCATCAGCTTCCGTATGTATTTCCTCTTTGTCTATCCTTGTTGAAAGGGTTCCCCAATTCTCATCCCGGAGCGCGAAGTAGATCATTCGGAGTATTTCGTTGCCTTCAGTTTTGATATACCGCAGGAAGCCTTTTTCGTAACATACCTGCATGGCACCTGCGTTAAAGGATAGCATATATTATGGTTAGCTTGTTTGAAAGGTAATACCAGCTTATTATTGAGTAACAATTTAGCAAGCGGGAATCATATTGACCAGAACTTAAACAACGAACCGTGGGGAAGTTCCTTTGCCTGGTTTGTATAATATTTGCGTTGAGATTCGGTTATTTTTCTAAATTGGCGTCCAACCTATCTCGCGTTACATGAAATCAATTGTCGTTCTTCTTTCTCTATTCAGTGTGTTTGCCAATGCACAGGATTTATTCAAGAGTGTGGATCACACACAGGAATATTTATTCAGTCAGAACATTGAGGGCCCGTCGTTTGACAGGAAGGGTAATCTATATGTTGTGAATTACCAGAAGGATGGAACGATCGGCATGGTAAAGTCCAACGGTTCGGTTGAATTGTTCCTGACATTGCCCGATAGCAGCATTGGAAACAGCATAAAGTTCGACAGTAAAGGAAACATGTATGTGGCCGACTGGAAGGGACATAATGTTTTAAAAATAAATATGAAATCTAAAGTCGTCGGTGTTTATGTGCACACAAACTTTAATCAGCCCAACGACCTGTGCATTAATAAGAAGGATCAGCTTTTTGTGTCGGACCCCAACTGGAAAGAGTCGACAGGAAAATTGTGGCGCATCGATAAAGGAGGCAAGGCTGTTTTGCTGGATGATAAAATGGGAACAACCAATGGCATTGAACTAAGCCCTGATGAAAAGATTTTATATGTCAATGAAAGCGTGCAGCGAAAGATCTGGGCTTTCAATGTAGATGCGAGCGGAAATATTTCGAATAAAAGACTGTTTGCCGAGTTCACTGACTTTGGATTCGACGGGATGAAGTGCGACAAGCAGGGGAATCTTTATGTCGCCCGTTATGGTAAAGGTGTAATCGCTGTTTTGTCTCCAGGGGGCACACTAATTCGCGAGGTTCCACTAAAAGGAAAGAATTGCAGCAACCTTGTCTTCGGGGGGAAGGACGGAAAAACTGTTTTCGTCACCCTTCAGGATCGAAAAGGAATGGAAAAATTTAACGTGGATGTTGCTGGCAAGGGATATTAGTATCAAACTTTTCAATGCACAAGTTTATGCTGATCGTGAGGGTAGGCTAAAGTCAGCATTGCTCGACAAGAGAGAGTCTTCTCACAATGCTTTTCGGTTGGAGAATTGTTCCTGGTGAAAGCACGGCATTGGCACCAATTTTTGTATCATCGCCAACCAGCGCTCCAAATTTTTCTGAATCCGTTTTGATTTTTATTCCATCAACCATCACTTCAATGATTTTGTTCTCCCGATCGTTGTGATGGTTAGCGATGATTGAGCCAGCTTCCATATTTACATGTGATCCAATGATTGAGTCTCCTGCAAAATTGAAATGGGCCAAGGCACTGTGTGCCATAACAAAACTTGATTTGATCTCACAACCTGGTCCCACGGAGACCTGTTCCCCAAGAAACACGCCTCCCCGCAGGTAAGCGTGCGCGCCGACAAAACAATTGGCCGAAATAATAATTGGACCTTTTAGAACAACCTGGTCTTCGACAACCGCAGTCTTGTGAATCGCTGTATTACCTTTGATGATGAAATCATCAGTCAGCGTTTTTATTTTTGATTGAATGAGTTCAGGAGCGTGTTGTGTAATGTGCCATGGGTGTTCATTAATTGCGAATGCAGTTAACCATTGTTGAACGTAATCCTGAAGGTTGATCATGATTTTAGAAATGAAAATGCAGGACTTGTAAAACTAACGAACCGGCAGTTACAATCCGTTACGAAATTTATTTCTTTGGGAAATTAGGATTTGCAATGATTTCCTCAATTTGCTTAAGGTGACGCTTCGAATGTGCCGCAATGAAGAGTAGCATCTGGTAGGATTCTATTGTCCCCATGAATTGCGTTTCGACATAATGATTTCTCAGATCATCAGGCGTCTTTTTTAGAAAATTGATGTGATCATTTCTGACATCCCTGAAAGCTTTTGTCACCGATGCAAGCGTGGGATAAGTCCCCTTGGGTACCAAAGCATCAAACGTTTTTACTTTATTCGTTCGGTCCGGTATGCCGGTCAAAATGTTTTCATCGGTTACTTTCACTTCCTCATGCCGGGAAGGATCGGCAGGTTTTTTTAGCGATTCATCAACCATTCCCCATAATAAATTCTCTGAAAGGATGATGTGCTCCAGGCAACTGTTAACAGACCATTTATCTTCCGCAGGTTTAAAGTTGGCCTGTTCTGGTGTAAGGCCCTTGACGGTTTTCAGAACATTGTCCCTCGATTCCGTGTAATACTTTACAATGAAATCCCTGTCGGCCCTGGTAAGTTCTGCCGTGCCAGTCGGAAGAGTGAAACTGCTGCAGGAAAGTATTAGCAAAAGACCTGTGACGTTTTTCATTTTTGTTATTGGTTGTACCTTACGTAAAGTAGTGATTTGAATAAAAAGATCACATTGATCAAATTTTTTTATATAAAATTATTATGGACGCATTCTTGTTGGTGTTGGGTATTGTCATAATGTTGGGCGGTATAGCCGGAAGTATTTTACCGCTTCTACCAGGGCCACCATTGAGTTACCTTGCTTTGTTGATTCAGCAATTCAGGAGTGAAGCGCCTTATTCAGCTAAGTTTTTGATTACCTGGGCAATCATCACCCTCGTCGTTACCCTCCTTGATTATATGATTCCGATGTACGGGACAAAGAAGTTTGGAGGTAGCAAATATGGGATTTGGGGTTGCACAATTGGATTGATTGCGGGAATGTTTTTCAGCCCTCTTGGCATAATCATTGGTCCGTTTATTGGCGCCTTTATCGGTGAGATTATTGGAAACCAAAGTTCTGACCACGCACTAAAAGCGGCTTTGGGATCATTTCTTGGCTTCGTGTTTGGGACGTTGCTTAAACTGGTGGCTTGCTTCGTAATGGGGTGGTATTTGCTCAAACCCGTTCTG
This sequence comes from Cyclobacteriaceae bacterium, assembly GCA_036273935.1. GTDB lineage: Bacteria > Bacteroidota > Bacteroidia > Cytophagales > Cyclobacteriaceae > ZC4RG29. The sequence goes on from DASUGQ010000468.1 coordinate 16,329, forward strand.
GGCTAATGATTGATTAACAATTCCCCGAGCGATTAAGAACTTATTTGATTCTCCATCTGTAATAAAATTAGAGATTCCGTTTTACTATGGGTGCTTTTCAAACCAAACGGATTGATTTGTATTATGGGCTGCTCATTGCCGGCGGGCTGATCGCATTTTTTCTGCTCATGAAATTCACGGGTCTTGTTCATATTGTTGAGTTAAGGGTGTTGAATTTGTTCATCATGGCTGGTGGTATTTACATGGCACTGAAGAGATTCCGCCAAACCGATCTAAATCAACAATTCAATTACATACGGGCTTTTCTCTTCGGTGTATCCACTTCAATTTTTGCCTCCTTCCTGTTCGCGTTGTTTGTTTTCATCTATGTCTCGTTTATTGATCGTGCTCTAATGCAAGCCATCATTGAGAAGGAACCGATGGGACGTTACCTTAATCCCTATGTGGTTTCCTTCATTATTGCCGTGGAGGGAATTTTGTCAGGTATCCTGGTAACATTTATCTTAATCAACGCGAAAAGTGCAAATGAAATTGAAGATGAAGTGAAGAATAGAAAACTTTAAAAGATCACCAGCTGCCGCCTGAACCGCCCCCGCCAAAGCTGCCACCCCCGAAGCCGCCAAAACCTCCACCCCCGCCAAAACCGCCGCCTGAGCTACCACCTCCCCATCCGCCCCAGCGATCATTGTCATTGCGGCCACGGCCTCCCATATTCATCATCAGCCACAAGGCCGTCCAGAAACTGACTCCCTTACCACCATAGTGGCTATGCTGCACACGACGGGCTGAAGAGATAACGGAGATGACGACAAAGAGGACAATGAACAGCAGAAATATGATGGCACCGATGCCCACGCCTTTCGGTGCTATATCTTCAGCTTTAAACTCACCTGATGCCAGCTTCATAAGAACCGTAGTGGCGTCGTCCAGACCCTTGTAGAAATTCCCACTTTTGAAATTCGGGTTCATATATTCCTCCCGGATTCTTCTGGTAGCAGCATCGGTGATGGTGGCTTCCATGCCATATCCTGTAGCAATCCCAGCTTTTCGATCTTCGATGGACACCAGCACAACCAATCCGTTATTTTTTCCTTTTTGCCCTACGCCCCATTTCTCTCCGATTCGGTAGGCAAAATCCATCACATCATAACCGCCCAGGTTTCTGACAGTTACAACGGCAATCTGAGTTGAGGTAGAGTCATGGTATGCACGAAGCTTTTGCTCAAGCATGCCTTCTTCATTGTCATTCAAAACATTAGCAAAATCATTCACAAGACGCGGTGGATCAGGAGCCTCAGGAATGTTCTGAGCAGATGCTAAAGCAATCGGAAAGAAAAAAAATAAAAGAAGAAATAGTCTCGCCATGAATCAGTCGTTGCCAAATGAAATTTCATCCGGTAGTTCATTTTTGTCATCTTTGCTATATGGAAAATGCGTCCCAAGTTGCTCACCGGCCATACGGATCCCATCCACTAATCCATCCGTGAAACGCCCTTCCCGGAAAAGTTTTTCCATGTGTTCTTTTGTACTGTCCCAAAAATCGTGAGGTACCTTTTCATTTATCCCGGCGTCACCAATGATGGCGAATTTGTGATCTTCAATAGCCAGGTAGATAAGAACCCCGTTTCGCTGAGCGGTTTTGTGCATATTCAGCGTCTTGAATATTTCCAGCGCTCTTTTCAGCACAGGTTTCTTGCAGGTATTTTCAAGGTGTACCTGTATTTCTCCGGAAGTGTTTTTCTCCGCTTCAAAGATGGCCTGGGTTATGCGTTGCTGATCGTCCCTGGAAAAGAATTTGCGTGCCATCAGAATTCAACTTTCGGAGCTTCTTCCGCTCCTTCTTTCGCTTCGAAATATCCTTTCTTTTCGAAGCCATAAATGCCAGACAAAAAGTTCTGTGGAAACCGCCGTATATATGTGTTGTAGTCCTGAACGACGGCATTAAATTTTTGGCGTTCAACGGTGATCCGATTTTCAGTACCTTCCAATTGACTTTGGAGGTCAAGAAAGTTTTGGTTTGCTTTTAAGTCCGGATACCTTTCCACGCTTACAAGTAACCTTCCCAACGCGTTGGAAAGTTCTCCCTGTGCCGCCTGAAATTCCGCCAGCTTTTCAGGGGTCAGATTGGTCGGATCAACTGTAATCGATGTTGCTTTGGCGCGGGCTTCAATTACTTTGGTCAGCGTTTCCTGCTCGAAATCCGCGTATCCCTTAACCGTGTTTACAAGATTAGGAATCAGATCAGCACGGCGTTGATACACATTTTCTACTTGTGCCCAGGCCGAGGTAACTGTCTCTTCTTTTGCAACCATGTTATTGTAGCCTCCGGCAAATGTTCGATAGATAATTATACCCAGAACAACAATTGCACCGATAATAACCAGTTTCTTCATAATGAGTAGTTTATTAGTTGGGACATTAGTCGCAGGATATGACGAATTATTTCGCTTGAAAGTAATAATTATGTCCTGCTCAATAAAAGTAACAAAGCATTGCGATCCACGTTACTTTCTGAGGACAAAATTATGATCACTCCGCTATTTCCAAAATCAGGTCAATTTCTACGGCTGTATTCATCGGGAGTGAATTCATTCCTACGGCTGCGCGTGCATGCTTACCGTTTTCGCCAAATACGGCCACCAGCAGGTCCGAGCAGCCATTAATTACCTTGGGCTGATCAGTGAAATCTGCTGTACTGTTCACCATACCTGTCACTTTAACAATCCGCTTCACCTTATTCAGACTTCCCAGCTCGGATTTAATTGTGGCCAGCAATGAAATAGCAGTAAGCCGCGCCGCTTCATAACCTTGTTCTATCGTCAAGTCTTTCCCAAGTTTCCCTGTGATCCAGGTTCCATCGGGATATTGAGGGCCATGACCGGCAAGAAAGAGCAAGTTTCCTGACCGGACTGCTTTCACATAGTTGGCTATTGGTTTACTGAGCGGTGGCAATTCGATCTTGAGCTCATTGAGTCTGGCATCGTAGTCTTGTGCAAGGGTTAATGTGATTGAAGAAAGGACCAATGTGACGGAAGCAAGTACCCGGTAGATCATGAACATAAATCTTTTTACCAAGATAGTTAATTTAAGCGTTTGACCATCTCGCAAATTGCTCGTTCGGAAGAGGATCATTTCGCTAATTAATTCGCATACGTTACCGGGAAGTAAAAAAAATTCATTTACTTTAAGGGTTAACTATTAACTGATTGCTATGAAAAAAATTCTTGTGCCCACTGATTTTTCGAA
>DASUGQ010000469.1:0-18928 GCA_036273935.1 Cyclobacteriaceae bacterium
ACATATTGTAGATCCTTGTTGGCTTATGCTTACCGAAGGTTGTGTATACGGGGTAATTGTTACTGAAACAGCCGTGCTGCTGCTACTCCAGCATCCCGCACTGCTCCTCGCTTTTATATAATAAGTACCTGCCGACGTCACGGCATAAGTTGTTGCCGAATTAGCAGTGCTTGTCCCATTACTATCTGTTCCTTGCCAGTACCAGGTCACGCCTGAAGGAGGCGTTCCTCGGGTAAGAACAGTTTGTCCGCATTGATTGTCAACGCTTGGTGTTGCAGGTGCTCCAGGATAAAGGTTTACTGTAACCGATGTAGAAACTGTGCCCGTGCTCCACATTCCATTGGCCGGCTTATGAGCACGCAAATATATTGTTCGTGTTCCACCAAGTGATACAATGTAAGTGGTAGTACTATTGTCCATGTTTGTACCACTAGCTGAAGTTTGCCAGTACCACACTACTCCAGCCGGTGGCGTTCCTGAACGAGTCACCGTCTTATCTCCACAAGTATTGGTAGAAACTGTCAGGGTTGCAGTTGGTGTTGGTGGTGCCGTTCCCCCACCCTCATCGAATGGCATAATGAGCTGACTATAGCTATTCATGCTTAATACACTCAATATAATTATAGAAAAGACTAGAGCAATTGACTTCATAAGATTAGGTCTATTCAAGTAATGGCCGGTTGAGATACTGATTGGTTTCTGATCAACTAACGTTTCTGATAGTTGTATTCGTAATGTTTTAAAATATTGCCTTTGTGATCTTTGATGAGTTTCAGTCTCCTGAAGTCATCGTATTCGTAATAAGTAGTGTTGTTATTGTAGTCCACAGTGCAACTCAATCCTTGCCCAGGGTTATAGTTGTAGGTAATCATCCTTGCACCCAAAGGAAAAATCCTCAACTCATCAATTAATGTTTGTCCGGAACCACTGATCGCAACTTGAGACGTGTTCGCGATCGTTTTCTCAAAATACTGCCAACCATCAGCTCCTGGCTGGGGAGCGTCGTTCGAGGAAGCAACATTCGTTACGGATGGCGATCCATCCTTTGCCCAGAAGGAAACGATATACACTTGAGCAATGTCAAGGCCTGATTTCGAAATGCTTGAAGCATTGAGTACGTGGCTACTTCGTCCGACCTTTCCGTCATTAAAATTAGAAGTAACGTAAGTCCAGTTGCCCTTCGCAGCATCATCTTCAAATGATGAATATGCAATATCATTCGATGAAGAGTTTTCAGCATAGGCAAGTACTTTGCCGTCCACCGGATGCCAAATAAAAGAATTACGAATTCCATCTTTTCCTTCATATTCTTGGGGATTTCCATTGCTATCATAGTTCTGATAATGTTCAATGGTTCTGTAATTGCTCCCATCGAGTGCTGTCTGTCGATTGTCCTTGACTATCATTGTCGTGACAGCGGGATAATCCGGGTTTGTAACATTTTCGATTTTGAAATTAGTTCTGTCTTTCCGGTCTGTAAGAGAACCAAGCGTGCTTATGGTCTCGACGGGAGTTCCGACCCGATTGGCAATTACCATTTGATCAAGCGCCGCCAATGCCCCAGTGGTCAATCCTGATATCGCGCCTCCATCAAATGGATACTTGATGTTTTTAACCGTGACTTCTCCTTTACTGCTTGTTGTAGTAATAGTTACTGGCAATTGACCATTTATTGGATCATAAGAATACGTAGTGGTCTGTGTGAGTGTACCTGTTGAAGTAAAAGTTTCTTCCAGGGTTTCGTCTAACTGAGCAAAGGCAGTCAGCTGATCGTACTCCTTACATTCAAATATGTTAAGGCTTGACCATGGATAAGGTTTTCTGAGTACAAATCCTTTTGCGCCACCGTAATTCAAAAAATTGTATTCGTTTGACGTACGTTTCAAAAGATCCCCTTGTTCATTGAAAATCTCATGAATTAAAATTTTGCCTCTGGCCCAATCGTTATTTGTTTTTGCAACAAATGGATATATCTCATCTCCGGAATCCGGATAGTCCATTGCTGAAGTATACTGACTCACTTCTTTTCCGTTGCCACTGCTAGTTACCGTCACTTTTTTGTACCCAACATGACTGCCTGATGTCATGCCAAGCGGCAATTGAGTGTGACTGCTCCTCACAACATAACTACATTGATAGTTTTGAGGAAAAGATCCATAATCCGTAGGGCATTCATTGTGTTTTTCATTTATCTGGGTATGGGTGAAAATGGGTTTAGTCACAAGTACACCGCTTGATATGTCCTCACTCTCATTATAATTATACTCTTTTACAAGTGCAGGACTCCCCCCATTGGGGTATGACGATATTCGCTTGATTCTTGCTCCGCCGGCAGTCTTTAGGTGAGTAGTACCAACTTGTTCTTTATAATGAAGGGTAGCGGAAGCACGATCATTATATAGGCGTGTCCTCGCGTGCAATTGATAGGTGCCGGCAGTAAGCTCAATATACTCATCGATAGAGCCTGTCGCATCATCCTTTCCAAGAATATAAAGCTTCAGCTGGTTCCCATTATTATCCTCTAACCATACCCGTGGTGCAAGACTGCCTAATGCGGGAGTGCACTGATCAATCGTTCCATAAATCCTTACAATTTGATCCGCATTTAATTGGAAGGTATAGCTACTAAGAACAAAATCCCCCATCTCCTCGCAAGGTGTTCCTTGACCACTTGCGTCGACAACTGCTTCCCGGTTTTCAAATATTGGCTCACTAATTAAGTTAGGGTAAACATAACTGTAGACGTGAGGTTCATACTCGAACACAGTTCTGCCACCTGTCGGATAGGTTATTTCTGTCAGGATATTGGCATGTGAAAAAGTTCCATAAGCTTCCCTATCTGCTCCAGCCAACTCAAAAATCTCATTGTTATACTCATATAACATCATAGGTATTAAAGAGGTATTGCTAACCTTGTTATTAAAGAAACCCCAATAATCTTGAGCATTCGACTTTCTATGAGGCAATCTTTCTTTCACATTGTAGTTAAATTCATAAGGAGGATTTTCTCCAGTGACTATTGAATTCTGGTAACTGATTTCCTTAACACTTAATAACTTTAATCTGTATTTATCTTCACCTGTTCCTCCATTTGAAACGAAATGGTCATGAGATAGAAGAAAGGATTTAAGGATATCCCCCTCCTTATTTTTAATGATGATTTCAGTCAATGCCTCTGTACCCGGAACATCCAGCCTTTCAAACCTTGCATCGAAAATTGCCTCATGACGAGCAGTTGTTATCTTCCTTAGTCGTCTAACATTATTTAATGTGATCAACCTCGAATTTGTTTCATATGATGCACAACTCAATATCTCACCATCAGGACATTCACCCGCATAGGAATTAAATGACGTGTAGGATTGTGATGACCAATTGATATCAATGTCTGGTGTACTGACCAAATCATATTCGAATTGAACTTCTTCAAGCTTGTTGGGGGAAACTATTTTGGTAAGATACCAGCTAGTGTTATAGAATTCATATGGTCCAGTTTGACTGGATCGGGTCCGTGTCAGTTCGACGCTTTCAAAATAATAGGTAGTACCGTCATCAGTTATTAGTTCCCAGCTAAGGATATCCTCCCCATCGGATTGTGGCGTAAGTTTGTAGAACTGTGGTGTTTCAAGCTTGATGTCACCATGGTGATCAAAATAAAACTTTCCTGAAACACCATTAACATTAAAGTAAAAAAGGTCTGGTTGCGAATCCCACATGCCTTCAACAATCTCATCCGCTATAGATGAGGAACAGCTGAACAGCCCATTGTAGTCTGTATCGGATATATTTGTGTAACCTGCACTCGATTCGTCTTTGAGGCCGCGAACAGTTCGTGTTATCACGCCACCAGCGTTCAAGGAAAATCCGAGCCCTATCCAGGAGGAAATTTCTTCTACTCTGTTTCCTCCAGCGTGATAGCTGAGGCCAATAGGCACTGCTAGCTGTCGTCCTTCCAAAGTAAATAGGGGAATACTAATATCTGGAATTCCAGTGTATAAGCTAACGGGTATGTCCCCATACTTGCCCAATGCAGCAGCATCCGGGGATGGTGGTATTATCTTCATTTTATAGTCACCTTCCTCAGATTCAGTTTGACCTGAAGAGTGAAAGGACCAAAGTAAAACTGAACCTATTAAGAATGATTTAAGCTTTAAGTTTGTTGAAAGAATCATCATAAGCCAACATCTAAATATCTAATAACCATGAATAAGTTGGAACCAGTAATAAGCATACTCCTTACGTTATCAGGAGTAATATTTTTCTCAAAGACACTAATTTTTCAGGAAACAGATTTTTCAAAGTGAAGCTTTAGCTCACGCGTTTAAAAATGTCGTGTTTCCACGACATTGACATCGTTTTTGATCCCGTTTTTGGCCTTTCTGATTTTCATTTTTTGAAGTTTTGTTCAATTTCTTACATCAAACATCCCTATTTTCAGGGATAAAATTTTACACAAAATCTACTTGTGCTATCGCGTCCGATAAGCCTTCCGCAACTGGCACCAGGTTGGTTATTCATTTCATGCCTGGAAGCAAGTGGCCAGGTCGTTGGTAATAGCAAAATCTTAAAACCTATTTTAAAAATGACTTTTTTGAACATTTTTCCTATTAACCCTTGTAGCCACGTGCCCAAGAATCAGCAAGGCACTCATTCTCCTCATCCCAGTTTGAGCCATTCTAATCCCAGTATTGAAATCTTTTGACCCAGTTTCTTACAACAGCAATTTTTTAACCTGATGGAATTATTTGAATTTTCTCACATGACGATCCTGGTGGCGGACGATCATACTCCCACTCGAATTGGTATTCACCATATACTCCGGAAGCTGGTGAAATTTGATGGCGAGATCCTGGAGGCGGTAGATGGTTGTGAAGTGATCGAACTGACTAAGAAACACACAATAGATGTATATATCCTGGATCACAGCATGCCCCAACTAAACGGATATGAGGCCGCTAAGGTCGTGTTAAAAACCAACCCAGGCAGTAAAATAATAATGATGTCGATGTACGATGAGCCTGAGCTTGTTGCCTCCTATTATGAAGCAGGTATTCAAGGATTCCTTAGTAAAAGCACATTGGTTGATAATATAGAAACAACCTTTGTAAAAGTGTTGAAAGGAGAGCCTGTTTCCGATTATCTCAATCAGGAATACAACACCCCGCTAAAAACCCCGGCTATTCACTTTACAAAAAGAGATAAGGAATTGATCAAGCTGTTAGCGCAAGGGTTCGCGAGCAAGGATATCTCAAGCTCACTAGGTCTGACCTTAAGAACAGTTGAGACATATCGCAGCCGGCTACTGGAAAAGGTGAATGTTAAAAACACTTCAGAGCTTTTGCTGTATGTTCATAGGATAGGAATTATTTGATAAAGATGAGATTCCGCCAGACGTCATGTTCTTCCCATAACGCCACAAGCAAAAGAATTACTCGGTGAACGCTTCGAATCAAATCGAGTAATTTATAAAATCTTAAGTACAGTTTCAAAACTTCGATCGATCTTTGCCGATGGGCCAATCGTCTTCAGTATGTTTAGTTTTTTCTCCCGATGCTTAGGTAAATTTTGATGGTAGTTTGTCGCGCCCCACTTAACGGATTGGCATTCTATTGAGCACATTTAGTTTAAGGAAAGTTTTGAAAAAAACAACAACTTCAGACCTATCGGTGACGCCATATTTCTCTTCCCTGTCCTTTACCTGGCCTTCCATTGATCAGAATATTTAATTTAAGATCTGCGAAATAGTTTTTGAAAGCCCCGGCTCAAAGAAAGATCAGGTGTCTGCTCCACATGATCTTCCACTGTTCTTCCATAAATGGAAAAGATGTTTTGGATGGTGATATATCCAGTAATACCTCCGTCGCTTGTAGCCATAACGAGTAATAGTTCTGAATTAGAGTGGGCCATATTCTCCACAGCGCTGCGTAGGCTGCTTTCCTCACTTACTGTAGGAGGCACCGGCATAAGGAGGGATCCAATTGGCAGACAGGCTTCGGGACTACTTTTTACAAGCTGTTCTTTGTCAAGGATGCCGATGACCTTCCCACTATCATCTTTCACGATGAAGAATTTCGAATCCTTTGAGTTTGGTAGTTCAATAAGATCACGCGTGGTAAACGTTGAATCAACGGTGGTCAGTGTGTTCTCCATAACATCGCCAACGGAGGTATGCTCAAGTAAATCTGGCTCATAGGAATCCGGTGTTCTTATCCCCCTCCTCGCAATCTTCTCCGTCATGATCGTATTCTTCATCAACAAATATGAGATGATGTATGATGCTCCGGTTGTTGCAAGCAGCGGAAGAAGCGCATGCGATTGGGAAGTAGTCTCGAGTGCAAATATTACAGAGGTCAAAAAGGCCCTTGATGCACCAGCAAATAAAGCAGACATTCCCACCAAAGCTGAAAGTGGAATGGATATTCCAGCGTCGGGGAATATGGTAATCACCGCGCTTCCCAGCAATGCACCAATGGCCCCTCCGATAGTTAAAAGTGGTGCAAGCGTTCCGCCCGAGGTACCACTTCCCAACGCAAAGGACCATGAGATAAACTTCATGATACCAATAGAAAGTAGGATATTAACTGTGAGACCGCCGGAGAGGATGTCCGTTATATTGTTGTAACCTACTCCCAGGGTTCGTGGAAAGAAATAGCCTACTACACCAACAACAAGTCCGCCGAACGCCGGCCACCACATCCAATGAACAGGAAGTTTTTCAAATAAGTCCTCAATGAAATAAACAACTTTGGTGGTTAAAACGGAAAACAGGCCCATAACAATGCCCATGGTACTATAGACCGCAAGGGCCATGTTACCGGGTTCATCAATGGTCACGTCGGTCTGAAATACGGGGCCCGGGTGAAATAAAAAGTGGTGTCCGGCCGCGCCTGTTATGCAAGCCAACGCCACGGGAATTATCGATCTTGGGGAGAATTCAAAAAGCAACAATTCAATAGCCAAGAAGATCGCCGCGATCGGAGTTCCAAAAATTGCTGACATTCCGGCCGTTGCGCCTGCGGCAAGGATGATCTTTCTCTCATAGTGAGTTATCCTGATCAATTGACCTAAAGTGGAACCCAACGCGCCACCCGTAGCGATAATGGGACCCTCTGCTCCGAAGGGCCCGCCAGTGCCGATTGCTATTGCAGAGGAGATCGGCTTCAGATAAGTGATCGTCGGTTTGATCTTGCTTTTGCCTGTCAGAATTCTCTCCATGGCCTCGGGAATGCCGTGTCCACGAATAGCAGCTGATCCGTAGAATGCCATCATCCCAACAACAAGCCCGCCTATCACAGGTACGACTATGACCCAAGCCCCCAGGGTATTCAGGGCCGGGCTTGTGTCATGGGTGGAAAATTGTCCGAAAAATGAGATGTTGGTAAGTACAGCGATGAGAAAAACCAAAAATTTGGCAATCAGGCTGGCACAAATGGCCATAAGGACGGCAAGACTCGAGATCACGACAAGCCGCCGCTTGGAAAAGTTATTTGGAAGTTTGCCCAACTCCTTTGACATTGAATGGAGCGCGGGGGAAACCGGAATCTTATTTTCCATAAGAAGGCGATGATAAGAAAAGGTGCAAATATAAAACTGAGATGGGGGAATCTGAACTGTTTCGCACACGAACTGACGTGAATTTCGCTACCAGCGATCATTCATCAAAACCAGAAGGATACCCACCGCTGTAGTACCACATAAGGCCAATTGACCCACTCTCTTAATAATATCGGCATGAATACAATTCGGTCCGCTGCCGTGGAGTGGAGTGTTCGTAACCCGGGCGTAGTTGTGAACTCTCAACGATAGAGGGAATGAGCCAGAGGTGTATCTGGTTGACGACCAGTTGAACATCAAACTAACCTGTCGGCTATACGGCGCGGAAAATCGGGGATTGGTAAGACATTGCCTTCGGACCTGGACCGGGATTTCATTACTAGTCTTTTGCATTACTGACAAGAATTGGGATCACTCATTTCCATAAGAAAGATCTTCCAGAGACAGATTCTTTTGTCGATGTTAATTGCGGTCGACCTAACAACATTCGACTTTCATTTAATTCGCCAGCTATTTCAAGACAAAGAAAAAGTTTTTCCTGGTTGTTGATATCAAAACTCCCTATTTGGAAACTTGTGTCAAGTAGTTGAAATATAGTTGGTCAAAGCGGAAGGCTGAATGGATAAGGTGCAGCGAATCATTACATGATTCAACCTGTCCACTCCTTTCGCCGTTGAAGTGGACCGTGCTGGTAGGAGGCTTACCTGGCCTTCCAAAACTCGTCTCCCCAATCCCATCGGGCATTGCTCGATCGCAGCGCTGGGTTGGAGACGAGTCTTTCAAGCGCGTCGTTGGATAGCCTTCTCTGTATCTCTTCAAAAAGTACTCGCTCTTCAAATCGAATGTGATCTTCCAGCTCCTCTTCAATACGACTCAGTGACCTATTGACATCCTCATTGTCTTCGAACAACCTTCTCAACCTTCGGTGATCAGCCAGCGCTTTTCTGGTCATTTCATTCTCAGGCTCCAATAACGGAAATATGACCTTTTCTTCCATTTCAAAATGTGGAAGCAACTGCGTGGAGTAAAACCAGTTCGTATAACTCTTGATCCTCATCGGATCGATCTTCCTTGATAGCCCTGACCTGATTTTCCAGCATAACATCAACCCATCATGATGATCGTGGCTTAATACATAAAACGCGGCATGTCTTTTTAGAGGTTTACCCTTATCCATTTCGTTCCTATGTTATCAGATCTATGTCGTGACGATATAGCGGCTCAAAATGCAATGCAATTTTGATAGCTGTCAGTTTTGCCTCGTCCGCGTTACTCCCAGCAAAATGCTCATTTACCGTTTGAAAAAAGAGAAACGTCCATCTTTCAAAATATTTTTTCCCAATTGGCAGCTTCGCGTATTGCTGGAATTGTTTTTCGTAATCATGCTTCTTTTCCAGTATCAGTGCGTTCCAATAAATCGACATTCTAGCGACATGACCTTCCCAATTACGACCGATGATCTTTTCAAAGGTGCTGCCGAGAACTTTGTCGTTTTTCACTTTTGCATAGAATGTTCGAACCAAAAATTCGATGTCTCCATATGACAATATATCAGGCAGGTTGTCCATTCGCTTCAATTCAACTCACGCTAAATCCAAAAATATTACTACGGGTTAGATAAATGCTCTGACTTATCGTTTCAGATAGGTAAGGCCGTCCTTTAATTTCATCGAAAGCTCGTAAATGGTCACGCTTTCCAGCATCCTCTTTAAATCATCCCGGATGACTTTAAATTTATAATGAACCGGGCACGGGCGTTTTGCGGAACATTCAGGAAGTCCAAGTCCACATCCTTTATAAATAGCATCACCATCGATAGCCGATACGATTTCACTGAGCGTTGTCTTCTTCATCCGATCCTTATTCACCTCAAATCCGCCAGATGGTCCTTTTGCCGAATCAATTATCCTCGCCTTAACAAGTAGTTGAAGAATCTTTGCCGTAAATGCCTCCGGGGAATCAATTTTATTGGCAATATCCTTCAACCCAACCCGGTTTCCATGCAGCGACTGCGTGGCAATATGCACCGTAGCTTTTATACCATATTCACAAGCTTTAGAGAACATCAGTCAATAAGTTCAATCAGACAGCAAGATAAATAATTCTGAATTACCGGACAATTTTATCCGAAATTATTAAAACTCATCGCCAAATCGGCTGATACTCATCATAACCCGTCCGGTTTGCATCACAATGAATCCAGGACTTCTTTCAGCATGACCCTGGTAAGTGGGAACAATTTAAATTTAGGTATAAACAGGAATTAGAACGAAAAAAAGAACTGCTAGCTCAAATCAAGACTCTTGAAGAGACTCATGGTACTGTTATTGTACTGTATGCAGCCAAGGATAATACTCACAACAACGCTGTTCGGAAAATGAATTATTATTCCAGGGCGTTCTTGAGATCCAATAATATATCCTCCCCTGCCTCTATGCCGACGGACAATCTAATCAGGTTATCTTTGATGCCAATACTTCTTCGTTTATAAGGAGACAACGAACTGTGTGATGTCCTTGCGGGTACGCAAATCACACTCTCAACTCCACCGAAGCTTAAGGCCGGTTTAACCAATGCGAGTCTGTTCAGGAATCTGTCTATGCCATGCTTATTTGTTTTCACTTCAAACGAGACAATCCCGCCAAAACCGGACATTTGTTTCATTGCTGTAGCATGGTTATGGTGGGTTTCCAAGCCTGGATAAAAGACTTTTTTAATCAACTTATGACTACGCAGAAAATCAGCTACGGCCATGGCGTTTTCATTTTGTCTCGACACCCGCAATGACAATGTCTTAAGACTGCGCTCAGCACGATGACAATTTTCGGGAGAAAGTGACGCACCGTATAATTTCGCAATGGGTAGAATGCGTTCGTGCATCTCCTTCTTGCTTGTTACCAATGTACCGAATTGCATATCGCTGTGACCACCTAAGTACTTCGTACCGCTCTGAATCGATATATCACAACCTGCATCTATCGGTCTTTGATTAATCGAAGTCGCCAGCGTGTTATCCACGATGGTAGTAATTCCATTCATCGTTGCCCATTTCGCAATGTCATTCAAAGGAAGAATGGTCAGCAGTGGATTGGACGGTGTCTCTAAAAAGATTAGTCGCGTATTCTTTTGAGTCAGTTGTTGATAACTCTCCAGTGAAGGCTCCGCAAAAGAACAGGAAACACCCATTCTCGGGAGCTGTTCAGATGCAAACGTAACTGTGCCACCATACAATTCTTTTGAAAAAATTACGTGATCACCTTTATGAACAAATGATAACACTGCTGTTCCGATCGCAGCCATGCCTGAATTAAAAACAATGCCCCATGCTCCACGATCATGTTTTGCCATGATCGCTCCTAAACGCTTCTGATTATAAGTGGAAAAGAATCCCGGGTAGGTCAGTTCCTTCTTATTAATATGAATGTAGGAGGTTGCAGTTTGAATGGATGCTACAAGAGGAGAATCGACCTGGTATTCCTCGGATAGCGGATGTACGCATAACGTCTCGATGTGTTTTTTCATATAACGGCGATGGATGGAATTTGTATTTTATTGTTGATCTCGAAGGTGGTACAGCTGCTTTTACCTTGCAGGCAAAGTCTGCGGTTCAGAAGGACAATGGCTCGCCCGGATCAAACGCGAACTCAGTGCTTGTAGTGTAAAGCAATGCAGGTAAGGCGTCGCCTGATTGTTGACATGGGAAAACTGAAATTATTCCCCTTCATCGCTTAACGCCAGTACCTGCAATATCTTAATATTCCATTCACTGATTGATACATTAACAATACTAGTGGAGTGACAATTACTTTTGCCAAGCCCGCACGATTGGGCTAAAGTCAATCGATTGGATGAGGCGTATATCGTAAGTACGGCCTCACGGTTCGATGACCCTTAGGAAATTTACCAGCTATTTCGCTTTCATGAATCGACGGAAGAATCACCACGTCCTGTCCGTATTGCCAATCTGCAGGCGTTGCAACTTGCTTGTTAGCCGTCAATTGAAGCGAATCAATGACACGAAGGATCTCCTGAAAGTTTCTGCCAGTTGACGCCGGGTACGTAATAGTCGCTTTGATTTTTTTGTCAGGTCCGATAAAAAAAACAGAACGAACCGCTTTGGTCTCGGATGCTTTTTCATGGATCATGTCATATAATCTTGAAACGATTTTATCGGGGTCTGCGATTATAGGAAAATTGACGACGCAATCTTGCGTTTCATTTATATCATTAATCCACCCATAATGTGAATCAAGGTTATCGACGCTTACTGCAATCACCTTCGTTTTGCGCTTGTCAAATTCCTGTTTTAGAATTGCAGTGCGACCAAGTTCGGTCGTACAGACGGGTGTGTAGTCGGCCGGATGGGAGTACAAGACTCCCCAACTGTTGCCAAGCCACTCGTGAAATTTGATGTCACCCTGCGTCGTCTGAATGGAAAAATCAGGCGCTTCATCTCCAATTTTTAAGCTCATTTTTCATTGTCTTTAAGTGAAACATTATTTTATAGTGCTATCCTGTTCATTGTCCTTCTGACCTACATTTATTTCTTCCCGTAGAAACTTGATAAAATAGTCAAAGTAAAGGGGATGATGCCCATCCCGCATTTTAGCGAGATACTGCTGACGAAAAAAACCGGTTTGACCAATCTTAATAGCCTTGATATTTTGATTCCTGTAGGGCTTCAACGCCCAGCCCGCCAATACAATCACACCCATGTTGGCTTTTACAAGTTCGATGGATGCCTCTGTCAACGGGAGAATGATCAACTCCCTGGGATGTATTCCTTTGGGTTCGAGCAGATTCCGGAAAATGGAAACCGTTTCCAATGGAAGTGAATGTATGATCAGCTTCACATCTTTGAAGTCGGACGCATTTACGAATTCCAATTGAGCCCAATGATGAGAAGGTGATACAATTGCAAACATCTCATCCGTAAAGAGTTCAATATATTCCACCTTGTCCTTCAATTCAGGGTTACTCGTAACGGCTATATCGAGGTTGCCTTCTATCAGTTTTTCAATGGGTCTATGGGTTGCCTCGAACACAATCTCGACCTCGACATTGGGGAACTCGCCATTAAATCGTTTCAAGACCTCCGGAAGCCAGTGATAGCTTGTGTAGCATTCTGTACTGATCCGAATCACACCTGTCTCTCCAGAGACGAGCTGTTTAATCTCCGATTCGGTCGTATCGATTTCATGCAACACCTTGACCGCAGTGTTATATAACTTCTTTCCAACCGGAGTAAGGATAAGTTTTTTATTCCTCCTGTAAAAGATCGGCGTACCAATCTGTACTTCAGCCTCTTTAAGCTGGTAGCTCAACGCACTTTGTGTGAGGTTCAACTTATGAATCGCCCGGGATATACTCCCTTCCTCGACTATCGATTTAATCAATCGTAAATACCTTGTCTCCATATTGCAAAGTTCGCAGCACTGCGGGTAAACTATGCCGAAGATCGATGAATTGTCCCCATGCATATGATCAGAGTCCTGGATGAAACAATCAATATGCTGATGGTTTCAATTTAAGACCCGTTGATTCTTCCAATCTTAACATGATGTTCATATTCTGGACCGCTTGTCCTGCAGCACCTTTTAGAAGGTTGTCAATCACACATTCGATGAATACGCTATCTCCATTCTTTCTGATTGAAATGAAGGCATTGTTTGTATTTACCACCTTTTTTAGATAAACCTGATCTCCGTTGATCCTCACGAAATGGCTATCCACATAAAAGCTTCTATAGTGATTCCTTATCTCTTCGCCACTGAGGGATGTGCTTGTGTAGAGGGTAGTGAATATTCCCCGTGCATAATTACCCCGTACCGGAACCATGTACAACCTTGACCCAAAACGAGGGTTCAACCCTTGCAAAGTCTCCGTGATCTCATCCAAATGCTGGTGCTCGAAGACCTTGTAAGTCGATATATTATTATCTCGCCAACTGAACAACGACGTCACTGAAAGTCCCTGACCGGCACCTGTGGAACCTGTGATGGAATGAATATGAATATCATTCACTATTGTTGTTGCCATGGGGATAAGGGCTAACTCAATAGCTGTGGCGAAGCAACCTGGATTTGCTATTGAATCGGCTTCCTTGATAAGCTCCCGATTTAGTTCGGGCAATCCATATACAAATTCTCTGCCCTGGATAGTACGAGAACTTCTCATCCTAAAATCCTGGCTTATATCGATGACCTTGATGTTTTTTGGAACATGATTCTCTTCCAGAAATATCCTCGACTGGCCGTGGCCATTACAAATAAATAAGACGTCAATATCTGGTTGCCACGAATCAGCAAATACCAGGTTACATTCGCCTTCCAGGTCCGGGTGGCAGTAAGAAACCTTCTTCCCTGCCTGGCTGGAGCTTTGAATAAATTGAATATGAGTGTTGGGATGCTGGAGGAGCAACCTAACCAACTCCCCGGCTACGAGCCCGGCTCCTCCTACGATCCCAATTTTTACTTTTTCCTTCATGGTCTATATCTATCCAAATGAACAAGATTGAACATCAATAATTTCATTTTCTTCATGAATTGTACGCATCGCTTCCATGAAGAAATTGAATGGATCAAAATCTTAACAAGTCAAGTTTGTAGCGGAACACCTCGGCGATCTTGATTGCGCGAAACTTCGCCTCATCGGCCACCATGCCTGAAAAGTTTTCATCCACTGTTTGATGAAACAGCGTGATCCATCTGTCGAAATGTCTATTATCAATGTGCAAGTCCAGGTGTTTGGCAAAAGGTGCACCGCGGTAGGTATGCTGATCCAGCAATAGCGTCTGCCAAAATTGATACATCGTTTCCAAATGTGGCCCCCAATCTTTGATCCGTTCGTTGAAGATCGGAGCAAGTAGCTCGTCCTTTCTTACTCTCTCGTAGAACGTGTCAACCAGCACATGTATGTCATCCATTCCATCTATTTCTTTTTTCATTAGCTATTTGTTCTGTTTGTGATCTTAATCTTTTAAGCCGTTCACCATTTGGCTTGGCTAAAATCCCGTTTTCTTAACAGGCATGCACGATGTGTCCCAATCCGTTGTTCGTCGTCCTTTCCTGCCATCGTCCAAACAAAAAATTGCGTTCAATAATGAAGATTGGTCCAATACATGATCAAGTAAAAGATCGCCCAACCAACAAATGAGATCAGTATCACCCATATCCAAGAAGGGACTGCTTTTGGTGTTTCTGAACCCTGAACAATAAAAAGATCCTTTCGCTCACTTCCATACGCATTGATAATTAGTGGCACCTTGTCATCCACCACATCGCCGTCTTTTAATCCCACCACCGTTATTGCCGGACCATTGCGAACGGTGAACCGAATATGATTTGTTCCTTCTGTTCCATCAGTTGACCGGGATACCACCCGTAAAGAGTGTTCTCCGTCTACCAGCTTCGTTGTGTCGAGCATGAATTTTACTGGTGTCTTGAACTCAGCAAAGGGAACGGAATCATCATCAAGGAATATCCGGACCTGATTATTTTCCTGAGTTTCCTTCATTTTCTAAATCAGTTAAAATAAGATTCTTGATATGGTCAGGGTCTTTCTCCCCTGGACGGACGATCAATCGTATACTCCGGACCAGCGTGTATAATACAATTAATGCTGCACAAATTGTGATTATGTAATCCCACGGATTTGTCGGGCCTGTGCCATGCATGATACCCCGCAAGGCTTCAGGTTGTTGGCTCTTGCATACGGTACATGCGCAGACTTCAAGGGTTCCTGAAATCAACAATGTTGTGATCAGGAGCAGTACTCTTTTGCTTTTCATTGAACTGATTTTAATTGCGACGACCGAACGTTTTTAACTGTCTCCACATCGACCGGAGGCGCGTTGTTGCCCCAATGGCTGCGTTCGAAGTTGATAATGGCAGTGATTTGCTCATCAGTAAGCTGATCTCCGAATGCCGGCATCGTTGCAAATTCCGCACGCGCATCGTAGCCTTCCAGAATAATGCGGATCAAAATTTCCGGGTCTTCGTTCAAAACGATTTTGCTATTTTTCAATGAAGGAAATGCACCGGGCAACCCCTCGCCATTTTGCTGATGGCAGACTGCGCATGTCGATTGGTAAAGTGCGCTGCCATTGGATAGTCCACTTTCATTTTCAGGTTCCCGCGCTGCCGGGTCTTTCGTTCCCTCATTTTCCGATCGGATGAAATCAGTTTGCACTTTTGGAAGCTTAACCTGTTTCAAGCTCAACAAATAGGATACCAGGTCCCTGGCCTCTTGAGTTGGCACAACAACTTTCCCTGCCGGGTTCAATGAAGGTGGCAAGTTCAATACCTGGTCATCCGGATCAGCCTCGGATCGCGCCTCAAACAGCCATGGGTATCCGGGCATTACCGACTCAGGTACGACGATCCGAGGATTGAACAAGTGCATGAAGTGCCACGTCGTACTTGGGTTACGTTCACCAATAGCGGTAAGATCAGGGCCGGTCCTTTCGCTACCCAATAGTGACGGGCTCTGTCGCCAAACATCAAGTCTTTTCTTTGAGTAGAAGTAGTCGGCCGGTATCGATGGGCGTGTGCCCCATACGTTATCCATCTCTATATTTCTTACTTGTTGCGTATGACAGGCGACACAACCTTCCTTTATATAAACTTTCAAACCTCGTTGTTCCTCTTCACTCAACGGAGAGCTCCCGGGGAGCGCTACATTTTGTTGCTGTGATGTAGCTGCAGGGCCGACGGCAACGAAAATGCTGAGCAACGTAAAGCCTGTGAAAATCAGAAGTATTAATAATCTGTGATCTTTCCCTACGTCCATTCCTTCATTGTTTTTGGTTGAACTTCTTTCCGCACCAGTCCATGTTTGAATCCCCGGATCATTTTGCAAAGGTTGACCACAAAAATGATATGAGAAAGCAGCATAAGTGTTCCTCCTATTGCCCGCCAGACCCAATAAGGCATCATGAGTTTAACTGAGTCAACGAATGGGTTATCCGCTATCCATGACATGCCCTTAAGAGTACCTCCGATCATAAGCGAGAACATATATGCGAACAAACCGATCAACGCAAACCAGAAATGTATACCCACCAACACCTGGTTAGGCTGGGTTCGCGTCAGCTGCGGTAGTATGAAATAAATGCATCCCCAAAGGAAAAAGGAAATTATGCCGTACATGGTCATGTGGGAGTGAGCTACGTTGAAGTCGGTAAAATGCCAGACGTAGTTGGTAAACCGAAAGGCCTGAACACTTCCTTGCGTAGATCCGACAAAGTAAAAGAGGACCCCCACAAGGAGGAAGGGCATGACATAGCTATAGCGAACACTGCTCCAACTCCCTTTGATCGTCATCAGGAAGTTGGTTGTGCCCGAGATTACAGGAATGAACATTCCCACACTAAAAACGATCGCTATTGTTTGCAGCCACCACGGAAGCGGGCTGAAAATGAAATGGTGTGTGCCGATCATTGTATAAAACAACATCTGCGTCCAAAATGCAAGTATTCCGAGAGAGTAAGAGTAAATCGGCTTGTTAAGGGCTGTTGGCAAATAGTAGTAGACCAAACCCAACGTAAATGTCATGAACCACATGCCAACTGCCTGATGCATATAGTATCCCTGGATTATTGTCTCTCCAAGGCCGTCTTGATAAAATGGCAAATAAGCAATGGTAACAAGGACAAGTGTCCAAAGGCAGCCAGCCATAATATACCAATTGGATATATAGATTTCACTGCTTTTTCGGCCGGCGATGGTCTTGTAAAAGTTGACCGTAGTAATTAACAGAGCTGATGCGAACACTACCGCTACCGGCCAAATATATTCCCGGTATTCGCCTCCTCCGTTGTTGACACCCGCTAATAACAGTGTATTTCCGGCTACCACGGAGAGGTTAAGTAGCCACCACGATAGCCAACCCCAGGATATATTGTAGATACGCGTGTTGCTCGTTCTCGCGACAACGAAATAGCCTAGACCAATCATTGCCATTGAAGCCCAGCCCCAAAAGACCGTATTCGTGTGCACCGGTCTTAGGCGACCGAATGACAACCACGAGATCGTATCTATCTCCGGCCAGATGAACTTCATACCAAGATACTGGCCTACAGTCGTTCCAAAGAGGAGCCAAAACGAGGAAGCGGCAAGAAATGCAATGATAAGACGGCTAAATTCATGATCTGTCGCCTTGAACATCTTTGGTATTTTCTTTTCCTCTACAAGCGGGGCATGTTCCTCGGTCGAGATGTTTCTTATCAGCCCGCGAAAATCATCAGGACGGTCGTTTCCCGATAATTCTTCACCAGTCAGTCTGAACTCCAATGCCCGTCCCCTTTTTTTTAAGAGTTCGTCTATTTGTGTATTGTCAAGGTTCAGGATCTCATTCTTTAACCTGGCAAAGGAACTCCTTCCGTGCTTCCTGTAGAGTATCTTGATCAGACCATTCAATTTCACAACAACGATCACGCATGCGACCATGATAGCGATTCCTGCGAGTACGAATGTGCCTATAATACCGGGCTGACTAAACAGCGAATGCGTCCCGTCCGTGTCGGCTGAATTACCTACTATCGGAAACGCAAAAAGAATGGACAAAAGGATCGCTACCCTCCAGCGCTTTGCTACGTTGATTTTATATCCCATTTTTCTTTGACAAGCAATTTTATTGTCACGTCTTTATTTTCTTTCGAACAGTTCGCAGCTGTACAATAGCCGTAAAAACAATTAGTGATACTACTTTCGCAACCTCACATGCGATGAAGATCACATGGAGGTTGGACGGACCGACTGGCAGGCCAGCTATGATTCTATCGGCTCTCTTATCCAATTCAGGCAATAGCCATACAGTTTGAAGCGCAAGGACGAGCACGGCCACAACAACTAGCATGTTTCGACGCTCGGACGATTTCCCACTCAAAAGAAGAAGGAAACAAACGATCCCGGCTACAACCCATTCCATCTTCTTAAGGGCACTGAACACCAACTTCCCAATCTCAAGGCCAGATGAGAGCGTGATGCCCGGGGCTCTGAATTTCATCCAGGCTTCCATGAAACTTATCGACACAATCATCCCGATCCATATCCCGGACGGTACAATGCTCCATAGCGGGTGAATCATTTTACGAACGTGAGCCAACTGTCGCATTATGCACTTTCCACGTCAACCTGCAGCCGGATTTGCTTATCTCTCACGCGATAGCTTTTTCTTATGGTTGCTCTCCAAAGTGATTGCCTTCGGAAACAAGATATTGTTCTCCAGGTGCATATGAACATGCAGGTCCATCTTCAATTCCTTTAATGCCGAATAGGTAGCCGAAAAAGTCTCACAGCCGTCTTTTGGAATCTTGAAATTATCCGTGAGCCCCTCTAACTCCCTTAGCTTTTCACCTTCGTGATCATGGTCG
>DASUGQ010000470.1:0-10782 GCA_036273935.1 Cyclobacteriaceae bacterium
GGGCTTCTAAATGAAGATGGCGAACTGAATCAAATCAAAACATTTGATGATGGCAGTTTTCAATTGTTGATCAGCGCATTCAATTATTATAAGAAAAAAACAATTTGGATTAAGGATTACATGGCTGATGGAACATTGGTCCATAATTACGCGCTCATACCCGATGAAAACAAGAGCCTGATATTCGGGCGATCCATCAAGACCATGAACAACATGCAAATTGTAGCGGGAGTCTACGGCAATCGATTAGGTGAATATTCGCGTGGCCTCTTCATTGCAACCATAGATCCAAACAACATCCAGCAACTTCGATACTACAATTATGGAGACTTGAAAAATTTCTTCAATTACATGAAGGCCAAACGCACCAACCGCATTAAGGAACGCATCGAAAGAAGAAAAATAAAGGGAAAGAAAATAAAATTTAATTACAGGTTCCTTGTTCATGAACTCGTGCAGTACAACGATCAGTATCTGCTGCTTGGTGAAGCTTTCTACCCTCAGTACAAATCCATTAGTTCGTCATCAGGTTTTTTTATTCCCTCAAGCATCGGCTCCTCGGTAGTTCGCGGCAACCAGATTTTCGAGGGATATCGTTACACACATGCTGTGATTATCGGTTTTAATAAGGACGGCAAACTGATATGGGACAACAGTTTTGAGATTAATGATATTAAAACGTTTACACTCGAGCAATACGTTAAACTGGAGGTGAAGCCGGAAAAAATTGTTTTGTTGTACTTATACGACAATGAGATCCGGACAAAAATCATTCAGGGAGACAAAGTATTGGAAGGCAAGTCGGTTGACCCCATAAAGACACTCCATGAAAATGACATCATTGCCAAAGACAACAAAGAAACCCGGAAACTCGACTACTGGTATAATAACTATTTTTATGCCTACGGTGTCCAAAATATTATCAGCCCCTCGCAAAATAATTCCGCCAGGCGACGGGTATTTTTCGTCAACAAAGTTTCCTATCGATAGGAAGAAGAAGCGATTTTTTGAAATCCAAGTGAACGTTTGGAGTTCCGTATTTTCTTTATATTTGCCATCGTGACGTTACGAAAGAAACTCATCCTCGATTCCGACCTCCTCGATATTACCATTAGCCGTCTTTGCCAGCAATTAATTGAGAATCATAACGATTTCTCTGAGACGGTTATTCTCGGCATGCAACCCCGGGGAATTTTCTTAGCCGAGGAGATTCATAAAAAACTGCTGGCCGGAACGAGGAAAGCTATTCCATTGGGATATTTGGATGCGACTTTCTACCGGGATGATTTCAGACGAAGAGAAAACCCGATTAAGGCGAGCGAGACAAGGGTTCCTTTTGTCATAGAGGGGAAAAAAGTTGTGTTGGTGGACGACGTCTTGTTTACGGGACGCACCATAAGAGCAGCACTCGATGCCATGATTGCTTTTGGCCGGCCCGCGAAAGTTGAGTTACTTGTTCTCATTGACAGAAAGTACAATCGCGATCTTCCGATTGCTGCGGATTACATCGGCAAAGCCGTCAATACCCTTCCCTCTCAACGTGTATTGGTGGAACTGCAGGCTCAAGGTCATAAACAAAATAAAATCTGGTTGATCAACAAGGATTGAAGCTATGTCTAAACTCAGTCAAAAGCATCTGCTCGGGATAAAGGACCTCACAGAACAAGACATAGAACTCATTTTTCAAACGGCCGATAATTTCAAGGAAGTGATCAACAGGACAATCAAGAAAGTACCCTCCTTGCGTGACGTGACCATCGCCAACATCTTCTTTGAAAATTCAACCAGGACAAGACTTTCATTTGAGTTAGCTGAGAAAAGACTCTCAGCTGATGTAGTTAATTTCTCCGCATCCACCAGTTCCGTGAAAAAAGGCGAAACGCTGCTCGACACCGTCAACAATATTCTTGCGATGAAAGTGGATATGGTTGTAATGCGGCATTCAAGTGTTGGTGCGCCTCATTTCCTTGCCCGTCATATCAGCGCCAACATCGTTAATGCAGGGGATGGCACGCATGAACATCCGACACAGGCTTTGCTTGATGCATTTTCTATTCGCGAAAAACTGGGCGGAGTAGCCGGAAAAAAGGTCGCGATCATTGGGGACATTCTCCATTCACGAGTGGCACTGTCAAACATATTTGCACTGAAGAAACTGGGAGCTGACGTAATGGTTTGCGGTCCTCCAACGCTGCTTCCAAAGTTTATCGGGCAGCTTGGCATCAAGGTGGAACTCGATATCACAAAAGCCCTTCAATGGTGCGACGTGGCCAATGTCTTGCGAATTCAGTTGGAGCGCCAGCAAATAAAATATTTTCCGTCATTGCGCGAATACTCGCTCTACTATGGCATCAATAAACGTCTTCTTGATAGTCTGAAAAAGCAGATTGTTATCATGCATCCGGGACCTATAAACCGCGGGGTGGAACTAAGCAGTGACGTCGCCGATTCACAACATTCCATTATCCTTGATCAGGTTGAAAACGGCGTCGCCGTGCGAATGGCCGTACTCTATCTTTTGGCAGGAGTGGCCGGTTAAACCGGATTCCTCGGGGAACCCACTCCAGACATTTCTACGTTTAAGCAATACGCGATTTTACTAACTTACAGCCCAAGAAATCCATTTCTATGATTTATAACTCGATAATAGAAACCATCGGAAACACACCGTTGATCAGGTTGAACAAATTGAACAAAGGAATGAAAGGGACACTTCTCGTAAAAGTGGAATACTTTAACCCGGGAAATTCAATGAAAGACCGCATGGCGATAAAAATGGTTGAGGATGCCGAGAAAGCAGGATTACTGAAATCTGGGGGAACAATCATTGAAGGAACTTCAGGAAACACTGGAATGGGGCTCGCACTCGCCGCAGTTGCAAAAGGTTACAAATGCATTTTTACTATGGCTGATAAGCAGTCGCAGGAAAAAATAAATATCTTAAAAGCAGTCGGTGCGGAAGTCATTGTATGTCCAACCAATGTTGATCCGGATGATCCCCGATCATATTATTCCATAGCGCGAAAACTGAATAAAGAAATTCCCAATTCATTTTATCCAAATCAATACGATAATCTGTCAAACACCACCGCTCACTATGAAACCACCGGGCCAGAAATCTGGAAACATACAGAGGGGAAAATTACGCATTATGTCGCGACGGTTGGAACCGGGGGATCGATGTGTGGAACGGCGCGATATCTGAAGGAGCAAGATCCATCCGTAATCACCGTCGGCATCGACACGTATGGGTCAGTTTTCAAAAAATATAAGGAAACCGGAATGTTCGACGAAAATGAAATCTATCCGTATTTAACGGAAGGATTCGGCGAAGATATTCTTCCCAAAAATGTTGACTTCGACGTTATCGATACATTTATCAAAGTAACCGACAAGGACGGCGCCATAATGACCCGTAAGCTTGCAAAACATGAAGGTCTGTTCGTCGGGTGGTCCAGTGGATCTGCCGTACACGGCGCGCTTGAATATGGCCGGGAGAATTTGAAAGATGATGATGTCATGGTGATCCTGCTGCCTGACCATGGCACCCGTTATCTTGCAAAAGTATATAACGACCAATGGATGAAGGACCATGGCTTCCTTGACATCCGCGCCTTTGATACCGCCCGAGACATCATTGCAGCAAGGGATTCAAAAGACAACCTGTTTACAGTTTCAAAGGCTTCGAAAGTCAGTGACGCGATCCTCATTCTCAACCGCGAGGGAATTGATCAGATACCCGTAACCGACAATGGTCATTTTGTGGGAAGCGTCAGTTCGTCGAGCTTGCTGGAAAAGATCATCTTCGATCCGAAGCTTCAAAGTAAGCAAGTGGGGGATGTAATGGACAAGCCGATGATGTTTGTCGCGCCCGACAGCACACTTGATGTTCTGTCATCACTTGTGAACAAAGAAAATAAAGCTGTGCTGATTCGTGACGAGAGCGACCGTGTCCACATCATCACCCAACACGATATTCTTAAAGCAATGACAAGCTAATGGTCCGCAGGGACTATAGAAAATCCGAATTAGTTGTCCAAAATTTCAATTTCAACACGCACATTCTCCTGGGCACGGGTGCTGGTTTTTTCGTAAATGGGACGCTTGCCTCCCCACGCCTTGACCTGCATACGCTTGGGATCAATCCCTTCATTGGTTAAGTATTCACGAATAACCTCTGCACGTTCCAGCGAAAGTTTTTTTGCGGATCCAAATCCTTCTTTCGTATCATTGAGTGAGAAGAAATTCTTGCTGGGCCCCATAGAAATGATTTTGCCAGGAGCACTTCCGTTAGTATGGCCGTGAATCTTGATTTTGTACTTAGTATTCTCTTTCAGCATTTCCAACAGACTATTGACTTCATAGCGGGACTCGGGCCGCATGACGCCCGCATCTTTGTAAAAATAAACGTTATACATGATGGCAATGTCACCCTTCTGAAGTCGCGTGAGTTCGAATGGCACGACAACATTATTATCGTCATCCCTGGCGATCCCTTCTCCTTCCGGATTCTTATAGTTGACGTCACGCTGAACTTTGCGATAACCAAATACTTCGCACACAAGAGAAATTGCACCTGAATTGTTATTTGGAGAACTGACGCGAACCGGTTCGTTCCCTTTGTAACTTGCCATCTTTCTCGACCTGTCAACATCAATCACATCAACATCGCCCTCCACTTTTTCGCCATCGTTAGCCCGATATAGATTGAACAAAAACTTCGTGCCTAATGTAGCATCATCCTCAACCGGTTTCTCTTCCTTCGGCGTCTCCACGCCGGATTCCGATGGCATTACTGTCGGTAACAGTGAGCTGGTTTCTGATGGTACTTCGTCAATTTTTTGTTGAGTTATCGGATTGATATCCTCACCCAGCAATTCGCTGCCCAATAGCCCCCCGTATACCCACGCGTCTTTAAACTCCGTTTCATTGCGAATGCGTCGTGCTTCCTCTATAGCCTGGCCACGGTCTTCCGTGTCAAGGACATACACGTAGTAAAGATTACGGTTTTTGTTTATCTCGAATTGAGCATTAAAATTAAGCTCCTTGGCGTGGGAAGTAAAATTGATGGCATTGCGATGAATAGCAAATGCACCAATGACAACATAATTCGACTTTTGATTGCTGATCTGTTGATTGATCTTGGCTCCATACGATGGTTTTGAAAAGATGCAAACCAAAAGTACGCCCACCAGTGCAAAAAAATTGAGAGTTCTCATAGCACTAATTGTTAAAGTGAACAGGAAATAATTACCAAATATAGAAAAGGAATTCAATTAATTCAACTTAATCTACTCCTTGTCAAAGTGTTACATACCCGATAGAACATGAAACGCGCGTTCAAGGATCTCGCCTGTATCATCGACGAGCGTCAAAACATGATTTCCTTTGCCTGATTGAATCGCCATTTGATGCTTCTGAAACGTGGCTCCGATAAAGACCCCATCAACGTGCCAATAAACTGTGGAATTAGGATCACGATGAGCCAATTCAAATATTGAACTGCCCGCGCTTCCATCCAGTTCTTTCGGAATAAATATTTTTGAATCCGGCCTTGGATAGATCAGGTCCATATTCGTAATGTTTCCTTGCACCTGGCAATCCTGTCTGACAGGTGGCAATACTTTATAAGAAATGTTCTTCGGGCGATAATAATATTCTTGCACCGGAGGTAGTACAAACCAATTGACGTCTCTCATCGATGCAACGGAAGCACAGTTTGCGTGAACGCGAAATTTCAGATCTTGTGAAAGATGAACACGCTTATGATAGGGACATGGTAATGTTTGCAGTCCCGCCCTCACGACCCAGGCGGTGTCTGCCTCTTCGCAATATTCACCAACGCGCATGCCACTTTTATGGCAGACCAATATTTTCTCCATCTCCAGCGTTGGCCTCTCAAACCATCGACCGCCGGGGAGCAGTGAAAAAATATCAAACAGTAATGGTGCCGCAGCTTCAGTACCTGTCAATCCGGGCCTGCCTTCTCCATCAGCATTACCCGCCCAAACTCCAACAACATATTCTGGTGTGACCCCAACGGCCCATGCATCCCGATGGCCAAAACTTGTACCAGTCTTCCATGCAATTTTTTTCGAACTGCTGAAATAACGCCAGCCCGATTCTTCACCCGGCCGGTAAACTTCTTTCAACATTGTGAAGGTCTGAAAAATCGAAGCAGCACTTAACCAGGAGTTTTCTCCCAGAATTTTCTCGTCAGCTGGTCGCTTTGTTATGTACGTAGGGGAAAAATAATCTTGCCGCGTGTATCTGTTCTTTCCAGGATGCTCAAAGTAGTGATTGAGTGTTCTTGCCATAGAAGCATACATGCCGCTGATATCCCATAGTGTGCATTCTGCCCCTCCAAGAATTAACGACAACCCGTAGTGATCAGGAGGTTCATTTAATGTGGTCATTCCAAGATTCCTCAGCAGGCTGTGAAACTTTTCATAACGATAGTTTTGCAAGAGTTGGACGGCCGGAACATTTAACGATCGTATCAGTGCCTCGCTGGCATGGACAGCACCATCATATTCGTGTGAGAAATTTTGCGGCGCAAATCCAGCGACTATGGTTGGGACATCGGGTATTAATGTAGCCGGAAGTATCTTACCCTCATCCAGCATTGCTGCATAAAGGAATGGCTTCAAAATACTTCCCGTACTTCGTGGCGAGACAATGATATCCACGTCATCGCCATGATAATTATTTTCTTGAATTTCTATGTTGCCAGCATATGCAAGAACCTCACCCGTCTCTACATCCAACACAAGCGCCGCGGCATTGTGAACCTGATTTGACCGGAGTCTTTCGTAATGATCCTGTAAAATTTGTTCGACGCGGGTCTGCAAATTCAAATCAACAGTTGTCCGTAACCTGGTTTGCGCATAACCGTCTTTTGCGGCGCGTAACATTAAATGTCGCGCATGTCGGGGCAAAGACATTGGTTCATCCGGGATAGGTTCTTGCTTAGCCAGTGAACAGTCCAGAGAATCCAAAAAACCCCTGGCGCTTAATTTGTCCAATAGTCTGTCACGCTTTTTCTTGAGCTGCTCCCTGTTTTTCCCGGGGTGAATAAGCGCCGGCGCATTCGGCAACACCGCCAGCATACAGGCTTCTCCCCACGAAAGTTCATTCGGATCTCGGCCAAAATATCGCCAGCAGGCTGCTTCAAGACCGACAACATTTCCTCCAAAGGGAGCGTGAGAAGAGTACAAGTTCAGGATCTCCCTTTTTGAACAACGAAACTCAAGTCTTGTTGCCAGGACGATCTCGACCACTTTCTCCCAAACCGTTCTCGGTTTTCCCTTTCTTGAAAGGCGGATCACTTGCATCGTGATTGTGCTCCCCCCGCTTACAACACGACCGGCGTGAATATTTTGCCCGATTGCTCTACCTAATGAAATCAAATCAACACCCGGGTGATAAAAAAATCGTTGGTCCTCGAACGACGTCAATGCTGCGGTGAATTTTTCAGGAGCAACCTCTGATTCAGGGAATCTCCACTGGCCATCGGAAGCGATCGCAGCGCTCAGTAGTGCACCGTTTTTATCTTCAAGCACCGTCGAGTAAGGATCAATAAAGAGTTGGCCGGGCAAGGAGAAATAGTATATCACCAGGCCGGCCAGCACGAGTGCAGCGTATAGTTTCCTTTTTGTTCCTACGGTCATGATCAGGTTTCAAAAAAATCATGCAGTATAAATCTCTCCGATGAGATAAGTTTTTGCCTGTCCGCTAATCAGAACTCTATCACCCTGAAAGCCGCAAACGAGGTATCCGCCACGAGCAGAAACCTGAAGTGCAGTGAGTTCCTCCTTCATCAAGCGATTGGCCCAATATGGAATGAGCGATGTATGAGCAGAGCCAGTTACAGGATCCTCGTTAATTCCCGATTGAGGGGCGAAGAATCGCGAGACAAAATCGGTCTCAGTTCCCTTAGCAGTAACAATTATTCCTCTTGAGGACAACTTTTGAATTCTGTTAAAATCTGGTCTCAAGTTTCTTATCTGTTCCTCATTCTCAAAAATCAACATGAAATCCGTTTTCCCACGCCATGCATGATTTGGCTTGAGATCAAAGCACTCAACCAATTCCGAAGTAAGCGGCACTTCTCGTATCGTATCGGTCGGAAAATCAAGTTTCAGCCACTGGCCGTTACGTAATACCCTTAATGCTCCGCTTCTCGATTTAAAAACAATTTCATCATTTGAATAGCCCTGGTGATTAAACATCACGTGAGCTGCTGCTAATGTAGCGTGTCCGCAAAGGTCTACTTCCAATGTCGGTGTAAACCATCTTATGGTATATGTGCCATTGTCATCGCGGCAGTAGAAAGCGGTTTCGGCCAGATTATTCTCCATGGCTATATTTTGCATCTCATCTGAACGGAGCCACGCAGTCAATGGACAAACCGCAGCGGGATTGCCTCCAAAGACCTCATTCGTGAAGGCATCTACCTGGAAAAGTTGAAGCGTCATAGTATTGCTTTGAATTATAGAACCATTTGGCCAAGCCGGCGCACGTGATAATGAATAATCGAAAGTCTATTTTTTCAATTTTCTCCTCGTCAATTCCTTCTTAATCAATGATAACTCCCGGCTGCTCTGCCCGGAAACACTGGTATTTTCATCCGCCCTTCTAAACAGGTAAGGCATCACTGATTTTACAGGTCCATAAGGAACGTACTTTGCAACGTTGTAACCGGCACGTCCCAGGTTAAATGAAATATTATCGCTCATACCATAAAGCTGCGCAAACCAAACGCGGTTATCCTTTGGTATCATCCCATGTTTATCCATCAGCACTGTGAGATAATAGTTACTATACTCATTGTGGGATCCACACATTATTGAGATTCGCTGTTTGTTATCAAGGCAGAAGGCAAGGGCCTTATTGAAGGATTCATCCGTACCTTCCTTGTCCGGGAAAATTGGACTCGGATATTTGAGGCGCTCCGCGCGTTCGCGTTCTTTTTCCATATAAGCACCACGCACAAGTTTTATTCCCAGAAAATAATTGTGCATGGCCGCCGAATGAAAAGCATCGCGAAGTTTCTTATTTGCTGAGGTTCTGTAAAATTGAATCGTGTTAAATACAATGGTACTCTCGCGATTGTATCGCTCCATCATTTCATAAACAATGGTATCAATGGTGTCCTGGATCCAGGTCTCTTCTGCATCGATCAGAACCGGGACATCATACTCGTAGGCACGGGAACAAATTTTATCAAAACGTTGACGTACCCGTTCCAGCGCCTGAATCTCCTCATCGGATATCTCCTTTCCGCTTTGGACTTTCTCTAAAAGATTCACATCAGCAACACCGCTCACTTTAAAAACGCAAAATGGAATCTGTTCGCGGTTGCGGGCCTTTTCAATTGTTCGCAGTACCTCGCGGGTTGTCAGATCAAATCCTTCCTCCGTTTTCTCACCTTCAACAGAATAATCCAAAATAGTGCTGACGCCGTAGCTCCCCAAATGAAAAATCGTACTTTCGGCAGATTCAATGCTTTCACCGCCACAAAAATGTTGAAAGATTGTGTTACGAATTAACCCGGTTATTGGCAGACCAAGACCCAATGCAACTTTGACCAATCCTTTGGATACGGCAGCAATCCAGGGGTGATTTACTACAGAGAAAATAAAGTGAGCCTTCTTTAATTCCCAGTCAGATTTATAGGAAAATGCAACACCAGTATCATCAAAAGATATTTCGGAAACGGTCCCTTTTGCCCCCATAGCCAGTACCTTAATTAGTGGGGTAAATATAGATAATGTACCTATATTCGACCCTTGATTTGCATTTATTGTAGAACGTAAGCCGGTCTGTCAATATGTGAGTACGCAACAAAAATCTTTTTCCTAATCTGTTTTATTAAGGCGAAAATGCTTCCGGAAAATATTCTTTTCAGCGCTGATCCATCAAAAGACTTAAATCATTTCATTTCATCGCGCCAGCATTCCATGATCACTGTTCTCGTGGATGAGAATACCAGAAAAAAATGCTTGCCCCTAATTGAAAAGCAACTTCCGGATCACGAATTAATTATTATTCCAAGTGGTGAAGAATACAAAAACATATCGACCTGTATCTCCATTTGGCAAAAAATGACCGACCTCAGAATGGATCGTCATTCGCTAATGATTATTTTGGGAGGAGGAGTATTGGGCGACATGGGGGGTTTTTGTGCCTCAACTTATAAGAGAGGAATTGACTTTATTTTGATACCCACTACCCTTTTGGCACAGGTGGACGCCAGCATCGGAGGAAAATTGGGTATTGACTTCAGTAGTTATAAAAATCATATTGGAGTCTTTCAACTACCTGCCCTTACATTGTTATTTAGTGGGTTCTTAAAGACCCTGCCGGCACGTGAACTTAGATCCGGTTTTGCAGAAGTAATCAAACACGTGCTCATATCGGATTCAGAAATGTGGACGAGGCTCTCGGCAAAAAGAATCAACGAACAAGAATGGGAACCTCTCGTGCTCCACTCTGTGCAATTCAAGGCACAGGTAACGACGACAGACCCAAAAGAAAAAGGACTCCGGAAAATCCTTAATGCCGGTCATACCATTGGACACGCCCTTGAAAGTCACTTCATTGCTATGGACCACGCGATATCGCATGGGGAAGCTATTGCAGTAGGCCTGATTGCCGAAAGTTTTATTGCTTCTAAGAAAGGTCTTTTAAGGGAAGATGAGTTGAATTCTATCAAGCACTACATTCGGTCTGTTTTTGACAAAGTTGAATTGTCGGAAGAAAAAATCGAGCAAATCAGCA
>DASUGQ010000471.1:0-19099 GCA_036273935.1 Cyclobacteriaceae bacterium
TGAACTGGAATTTTGCATAGCTCACCCGTTTTTTCTTGCACGTATTCAAAGAAAGTTATTCCGGCCTTAGTTGATAGGCTCTCTGATTTGAAGGCTTTAAAATCGCTTATACGCGGGCCCAGGAAGGCAGCAAGGATAAAGATGTCCCTAACGTCTGCCTTAGTTCCTGTAAGATCCAAGCTATTGATTCTTAGTAATTCATCTTTGGTCAGAGCCACGACTTCATTTTTTTCTTTTGGTATTGGCCAGCGACTAAACTTATCGTGTTCAAAATATTCATTAGCTCTAGCAAGATTGAGAATGGCTTTAATGTCTTTGATGTTTTTGCCTTGGCTGTTGATATCGTAAGGCCCTCGATGAAGTTTACCGTCCTTATCAGTCCATTCCTTTCCAACGGTTTCTTGCCACTGCATAAAATCTTGATAAAACATCATGTTCATGGAATCAAAATTGAGCGTGATACCTGCATGCTCCTGGTACCGCATTAGTATTTCAAGAGTTTGGCGTTTTGCTTTCAGTGTGTTTTTTGTCAATGGCTTTCCGCTCTTTGCTTTGACCTTCCCATCAATTACTTTTTGCCAGAAACCGAACAGACTGTTTGCTCCCTTACTGGAAATGTCATTGATTAACCTTGTGAATGAGGGCTTATCCTTTTGCAGTTCTTGGTTAATTCGCTTGTTAACCTCCTCCTTGTTTACTCCCTCCGGCAATGTGAAGCGCTCTACCTTTGATCCAGTCCAAATAACCAGGTCATGCCCTTGCCACTGGTAGCGGTTAATGATTAACTCAATCCGCTCTTTCAATGAGATGTTATTGATGGGTAGCTTTTCATCATTCAATGATTTAACAGCGTCCTCCGCGTACCCTATGCGATCCTTCAAAGCTTTTCCGGGACGGGCAGGATCGAAAGACCTTCGGGTAACTTCTAGTCCAGTGCTGAACATGAAGCGGTGCCCCTTGAATGCTTTGTGATATGCGACAATGAAAGCCAATGCGGTCTTACTTGTACCAGGCTTTAAGGTGATTTTGAAAATATCTTTTTCCATGCTTTTAGGGTTCGAGTGCTTTTAGGAATCCGTTTTTTTGGGTGTGAGTTTTGGTGCTAGTAAAAATCAAAAAGTGATATTCAGGTGCTAGTTTGGGTGTGAGTAAAGTCTTACAAAAACTTTATCAAAAATACCCTTAAAACAGGCCGTAAACAAAGATTATTTACTATTTCTGTAAAGATATGGAAAGGGCTTGAAAAGACATTCGATTCCCGTACGGACTACTGAAAGGCTTAAAATTTTAATGATTCAAGGTTTTTTTTAATGCGTACTTGGGTAATCAACTGCCACGAAGTAGATACCCCTCAAGCCAAGTTGGTTTACGCGAAAAGAGACTCTGACCAATCGACGGATTTCTCATCTGAAAACAAGGTCGCAGAAAGGAAGCTTTTTAACCAATTCATTACTAAAAATTCATCCCTCCATGCGGGCTCGTGTATCAAAGGAAGGGACAAGAAAAATTTCTCCCCTATTTCTTCATAAGCAACAATGTTTACTTGATGAAATTCTGGTCGAGAGATCATTCTGAAAGCTAAGAAATATTGCTGCTCACCACATGTGACTTTTCCGTGTTGCCCCGATCAAAATGTTAATTGAGTTGAATGGCCCCACCGATGGCTGTGACAGAAAAGTCGAGGGAGATCGGTTGTCCTTCGAAATGAGCTTGCCGTCGCAAGGCCGGAATATCAACTTAGCGTCGCATATTTTTTATGTTAAACTAAATGCCTGGTTTTGACATAAGCTGTCAGCGTTTGAGTGGACGCATGATGCTGAACATCGCTTCAAATATTTATTATTGGACTCTGATTTTTTGAGACCATGGAAAACATTCACACTACTGAAACACAATGGACCAGAGAGAATACATTAGAACTTCTCAGGGGGATTCGGAATGAATTGGCGAAGGATTTTTTGGACGAACGCGTCCTGATCGAATATTTGTCCGGCAAATACAATAAAAAAGAATTGAGCAACACACGGCTAGCATCGGTTAAAAAAGACCTGAAAGATTTATTGACTGCTCCGGTTGATGTTAATCACTACTCATCCCTGATTCGGAAAGTCGAAGAAAACCATACAACGGCAATCTCGTATAAGAATGAGTCTTTGTTCTTTAAAGAGATTGACAAAATTTTGTCTAAACACATTTTTTAAATTTATGGAAGTCATTCCTGGAAAAAATTACCGCATGGACGGTAATTTGGTGGTCACCGTAATTAAAGCGATCAATCGAGCAAAAACGTCCTTCAGTGTCGAAGTGCCTGGCAAAGGTATTTACTCTGTGGGCAAGGAACGGTTGAGTGAGGATGCCAAACCCAATAATGTGTTCTCAGTGCCTATCTCAGTCAGTGCAAAAGAAAAGCAGTCAGACCTTTGAAGGATCACTCCATCTGTATCAGCTCCTCAAAGCTGTGGGTCCCTTTGCAGTCACGCCGGGCAGGGCGCCGTCAACACCGCCTCCCAGGCACAGTGTTGTTGATTTAGTGAAACGATAGTGACAAGCTACATCAATACGAAGGGTGACGGGATTGTTTGGTGACAACCAAAAAAAAGTGAAGTGTGGCGCGACGAGAACTCATAGCCTACTTGATATTTCTAATGTTCAGTCACCCTCGGAATCAGCATGGTATGTGCAACATATAGCCGGCAAAGATGCGTTCATGAAGCTCAGCGCCTCAGGACGATCTTTTTGAATTTACCTTAGTTAATGGATTGATGCTTTCACTCTTCTGCCAAACTCAAACCAATCGAATCCCGTCTCCATTCGATTATGCCTCAAGGCAGGGATCTGCGTCGTGATCAACATCGTGGTTCCGTTAAAATCGGCCCGGTGATGTTGGGGGATTTGTCGTTTTGTTGCTTTCATCATTTTGAAATTGGCGCCGTCAAAAAACGTACGGACTGATTTTTTGAGGATGTTGATGTTGTTCATTCCATACATTATGACCAATTCCGGTTTATGTAAAGAAATATTTGAAAGTATGGTGCTAATCCGGGATGGATATACATGCTCCTCGTATGAATCGCGGCTCCTGAGAAACGGGTGTTCGGGGAGGTCGAGCCAGCTGTAGTACCAGGCATGATTATGCGGACTGGGCAGAGGATATAACTGTATTAGTGCTTCGTTTCGTGCTGATGAAGATAGAAAAGTGTGTTTCTGGTATGTGAGCAGATCGGGGAGGTCGAGGTTTTTATACCCATGCAAAAAGGCGATGAGATTTTTCCAGACACCATGTTGAATCGCCTTGCTGCCAAACCGGTATTCATAGCGATTACTGAATAACCCGGCTTTCGGCGCGTCCCACCTGACAGCTACTTGTTTGTATAGTTCCCGAATGTCACAAAGCGTTCCACCGGTAGGAGCGTGTATCGTGGCAAAATAGTTAAACTTTTCTGCAACTTCTTCAGGCACTTCGCCACCACCTTCTTCGTAGCCAATGAACCAGGTTCTCGCGCTCCACGATCCATAACCGTAGAAATTCTCGATCCAGTGTTTGACGGTTTTTTCTTCAATGACCATTGTATAAGAAATATAGTAAATACAAAATTCATAGAGGCCGATTTAATGCAAAGATGATCAGGAAGAAAATCAATCCTATCTGAAATTTCTCCCTTCCGGAAAAATCATTCCCTGATCTATTTCTCGTCCATCTTTCTTTTTCAGTAAAAACTTAGATGTGGTTTCATCAGAACGAAACAAAGGTGTTATAGGTTGTTCCTCATTTTGAGACGCATTAAGGTGCTGAAGCAATCCTGAAAAATTAAAGCAGCGTCTTACAATAACATGAATCACTTCTCCTTCACGTTGCAATTGACCTTCCACCATTAAAAGTTTCGATTGAATAATTTCTTTTCGATACCGATCAAACAATTTTTGAAAGACAACCAGGTTGGCCGTACCCGTTTCATCTTCAATTGTAATGAAACAAATGCCGCTTGCCGTTCCAGGTCTTTGTCGCACAAGAACAAGACCGGCTACTTTCACCAGTTCTCCGTCTTTTGCCGATGCCAGTGACAGCGCCGGGCGAATATTAAACTTATCCAATTGCTCCCTGACAAAACTAACAGGGTGTGCCTTTAGCGATAATGAGGTAGCTGCATAGTCGTGTACAACATGCTCGGACAAAGTCATTTCAGGAAGAGTTACTTTATCTTCTGCCTCATAACCGGATGGCTGACCCGAAAAGAGTGCATGATGTTGGTGGTCTTTTGCCGATACTTCCCACAATGCCATCCGCCTGTCATGGCCAATTGACCGGAACGCGTCCGCGTCTGACAGCTTTTCAAGCAAGGCTGAAGACAACCCTGCTTCGCGAAGTTCATGAATTGAAGCATATCTTTTTTTTCTCCCCTCAATTAAGTTTCTGATATCTTCTTCTCCCAGACCCTTCACCTGACGAAAGCCCAGGCGAACAGCGCAATACTTACCTGCCTTTTCTTCAAGCTTGTTGTCCCATTCGGAATAATTAATATCAATGGGACGTACCTCCACGCCATGTTTATGCGCATCAATAAGGATTTGTGCAGGTTGATAAAAACCCATTGGCATACTATTAAGTAAGGCACAGGCAAACACATCAGGGTAATAGCATTTTAGCCAGGAAGAAACATAAACAAGCAACGCGAAGCTAACCGCATGACTCTCCGGAAACCCATAACTACCGAATCCTTCCAGTTGCCTGAACACTCGCCTGGCATACTCTAACTGATAACCATTAGCGATCATACCTCTGATTAATTTGTCTTCGAAATAAGAGATCTTGCCTTTAGCCTTGAAGGTTGCCATACTCCTTCGCAATTCATCAGCTTCATCAGGAGTAAACCCGGCTGCGGTGATCGCAATTTTCATTGCCTGTTCCTGGAATAACGGTACCCCCAGTGTGCGCCCTAAAATTGCTTCCAGTTCCTTCGATGGATATTCAACAGGCTCTTCTCCATTTCGTCTTCGTAAATAAGGGTGTACCATGTCGCCTTGTATGGGACCTGGTCGTACAATTGCTACCTCAATCACGAGATCATAGAAACATTCCGGTCGCAGCCGTGGTAACATGGATTGCTGTGCGCGGCTTTCGATCTGGAACACGCCAATGGTATCGGCATGACTCACCATTTCATAAACAGCGGGATCGTCCTGTGGAATGTTAGCGAGGGTTAAGTTGAGATTGTAATGTTTTTTAGCCAGTTCAAATGCCTTGCGAATACAGGTAAGCATCCCCAATGCCAGCACATCTATTTTTAAAAACCCGAGCGCATCTATGTCATCCTTGTTCCATTCAATATTTGTTCGATCCTCCATACGCGCATTCAGAATGGGGCAAAGATCAGATAGTTTTCCTTCCGTTATGACGAAGCCGCCTGTGTGCTGACCAAGCTGCCGGGGAAAGCCCATGAACTCTTCCGTGAGACACAATACTTTTTGAATCATTGGATCATCCGGATTTATTCCCTGGCTGATAATGCGTTTTTTGTCGAAGCCATCATCTTTAAAATCCCAAATCAAACCGGAGAGACGATTAATGGTATCTACAGAAAGCCCCATGGCTTTGCCGACATCCCGAATGGCACCTTTGTGATGCTGCTGAGTAACCGTAGCAACAACTGCTGCCCGGTCGCGACCATATTTTTGATAGATGTATTGCATCACTTCTTCACGCCGCTCATGTTCAAAGTCCACATCTATATCAGGAGGCTCATTGCGTGCTGAAGAGATAAAACGTTCAAATAACAAATCAAATTTTGAGGGATCGACAGAAGTAATGCCCAGGCAATAACATACTGTTGAGTTGGCAGCTGATCCTCTCCCCTGACAAAGAATATTCTTCTCCCGGGCGTATCGTACGATATCGTAAACGGTGAGAAAGTATTCTGCATAATTCATCTGTTCCATGAAAGTCAACTCATGTTCAATATTTTTTCTGATTTTTTCAGGAATGCATTCTCCAAATATCTGCTTTGCGCCTTGCCACGTCAACAAGGTGAGCTCTTCCTGTGGCGTACGACCATCGCTGGTAACTTCTCTGGGATAGCGATATTTCAATTGATCGAGTGAAAATGTACAGGCTTCAGAAATTACCTGTGTCTGAATTATTGCATCGGGATAATGTCTGAACAATCGAAGCATTTCATCGATTGGCTTAAGGTATCTCTCAGCATTGTGATATAATCGAAAGCCTGCATTATGTATCGTACATTTTTCGCGTACGCAGGTGACAACATCCTGTAATTCCCTGCGCATTGGGTGATGGTAATGTACATCATTCGTAGCAACCATTGAAGTGTTTAGCTGCGCGGACAATTGAGCGATGCGATACAATTGTTTTGCGTCATCTCCCAAATAACTCCGGGATGCAGCGATATAAAAATTTTCTCCCAGTGCATCGTGATATTCCTGTAATTCTTTTTTGAATGAACGATTGAAATCAAAGGCTTCGTTCAATGCCGTTGGTGGGAGGACTATAAACTTTGATCCCTTTGCGTGTTGGTAAACATCTGATTTATACAAGTTACATTTTCCTTTCTCCGTTCGAAGATTACCGAGCGTAAGAAGATTGGATAGTTGTGCATAGGCATTGATGTCAGTGGGGAGTGCCAGGAGACTGGGGCCATCCAGCAAGTCAAGTCGACAGGCAGGAATGATGCGTATCCCCGCTTGTTTTGCAGCAACATAACCACGGACAATTCCGGCGAATGTATTGCGATCTGTAATGGCAATAGCGCGATAGCCATACGCTGCTGCCTGTTCAACCATTTCTTCAGGATGTGAAGCGCCACGAAGAAAGCTGAAGTTTGTTGTGACTTGTAATTCTGTATAGCTCATGTCATTTAACTATGCAAAGAATCCATGAATAAACCATTCGAATTTTTCATCATGATAGTGTCCGGACCGAAAGAGCCAATAACGGTGGCCATCTTCATCTTCCACACGGTAATAATCGCGATGTTGCCCTTGCTGAAGCCACCATTCCTGTTCAATACGCTCAGGCCCGTCAGCTTTGATGATCTTATGCAGCTTTCCATTGTATCTGAACAGCATGGGAGGATAATCGGGAATAGGAGCGGTGACAAAAATGGGCTCAGGTTTTCGCAGCAGATGCAAGGGCCGCAGTTTATGTATGCACCATGTTGTTGTCGATTTTTCCTGAAGAGAAGAAGCCAGTCTGAATGATCGTTCCGGCCAGTAATGTTCATCCGGAAGATAGCGGTGAATGGACTGCATACCAACTCTGTTAGTCAAACGATCTATCAGTTCTGATAACCTGACATCTTCCAATCCCGCTGACCCTTCCCACATTTTCTCCTGAAGGGGTGAATGATCTTCTACCTTCGCCGCTTCGAGGATAAATAGTTCAAAACCCATTGCAGGCTCCAGGGTCGGGAGTTTGATTTCAAATAGTTTTAAAAGATGATTCACATGATGGGATGGGCTATTCGTTACAATATCAATTTGTTCGACTTTGCCATCAACGCGGTAACCTTTGAATAGCGCCACTCGAAGTCCTTTTTGATCCTTTTGCAAACGAAAGCATAATGTTTTAAGTAATTGTTCTAGGGCAATCTCAATACCTACCGCTGTAACAATTGGCTCAAGGCAAGGTAATCGCTCCTGGTATGGCTCGATTGGTTGCACAGGGTCAACCGTTTCGATTTCATGACCCATGGCCATATCCAATCGCATGATAAGAACCTGGCCAAATCGCCGACGCAGTGACGAGCGTGGCATGTTGATAAATTGTTTTATCTGGTGCAAGCCGAGTTTGTGAAGCCGTTCAATCGTGTCTGCTTCCAGCCTAAGTGCTTCAGGAGGTAAATCCATCAATGCGTCGATGTGCATACCATTAGCGATAACGGATGAATCTTTTCCGAAGCGAGCGACACCCCAGGCGACACCGATGGTATCTGCCATGGCTGCCCGTACGTCGTAACCCCGAAGGCTTAATTTTCTAATGATGGAAGTAAGGTAAGGTGAATCACCACTCCAAAGATGCGGGCAACCTGTAACATCCATTAACAAGCCATCAGGTGGATCCACACCAACTACAGGTGTGAACCGTATGCACCATTCGGCAAGGCGCTTGAGTAATTTTTCAGCGAGATCCGGTTGATCATCCAATACCTCTAAATCAGGAATGATTGCCCTTGCATCTGCAAGTGCCATTCCACCGCTTATTCCTTTCGTCTCTGCTGCTGCATTCCCGGCAGTGATTACCATTCTTCCATGAGAAGGTGTTCGTAAAACAAAGGGTATATTTTTCAAATGAGGCTGGCGGAGCGTGTACCAGTCCGTATTCAGGTGACGGAACCAGATGGAAACAAAACGCTTAACCATTTCACCCCGCTTTTCTTTCTTCGTCTGTCGCTACTTCTGGATAATGAGTTACAGGATGAAAGTGATCAACGGGTGCGAATTGTCCATCAACCCATTGGATATCCCAAACTCCTGTTTTTCCATTTCGCATTCTCAACAGTTCAACTCTCCATTTTGGAAAACCAATGCCGGGAAGATTGTCAACTGATTCACTTGGAAGTTGGGTGACCCTCCAACGCGATACGCATGCGGTGGTATTCAGCTTACGATAACTGTTTCGAAGAATAAAACCAGTCACCTGGCTTTGTTCAACAGCCAATTGAAGACGCCTCGAATTTGTAAAATCAATTTCACGTATCTCTCCAACAACAGCAGAGAGGGCA
The DNA here is from genome assembly GCA_036273935.1 of Cyclobacteriaceae bacterium. Taxonomy (GTDB): domain Bacteria; phylum Bacteroidota; class Bacteroidia; order Cytophagales; family Cyclobacteriaceae; genus ZC4RG29. The sequence goes on from DASUGQ010000471.1 coordinate 8,736, forward strand.
CTGCATTTTAGTGCCTCATTCATTGCCCAGACAACATCTCTTTCTTTTTCCAAATCGAGGAAAACGAATCGGTCAGGTTCGATACCAAAACTTTTAAGCGCCGGAGGAAAAAGAGTTCGCGACGAACTGATCCAAAGTGTCGCGCCCTTGTTTCCCATAAGGGATGAAAGAAGTCCAGCAATAAAGCCGATGGTGGATGCTGAATCTTCTGCTTTTGAACATAAAAATTCATGAATAGCGCCTAAGGGAAATGATGAGTTTGGAAAAAAATCTTTGATGGGTCCTAATCCAATATCTAATGCAGGATTGTTAAATGATTTAAAGCCCTGCATGCGAAGGATATCTGCTTGCAAATCTTTTAGTATATCCGTTCTCCTTGGGTGGGCCATCACATTATTGTATGGGTCAAAGATATAGTAAACTAAATATTTTAGTAAATAAAACTAATAATTTTAGTATAAGGCTAATTTGACTCGATTTAAGACCTTTTGTTCTGTTTTTTTTGAAGAAAATGTGCTCAAAACCCGGAACCGCAATCCTAATATAAACGCATAGATGGAGACGAATTTGATCAGGTTTGTAAAGAAGATGCGCAAGTTGTTGCCTGATCATTATCCTTCGAACACATTTCATTGCGATCGGTCAAAAACCAGACAAGACACTTTCTCTTCAGACAGTTAACCTTTATCATTCTGGTCCTAAAAAGGTAATTTGGTGCGATATCCTCCGCGTTTTAATCCAGGAGCATTTGAAATAACAGCGTCTAATCACATCTTAAGCTCTTGCATGAAACTGCCGGCACAGTTCATCATCTTTTGTGATCATCAATATAGTGCCGCAACAGGTGCTTCAATGTTTCAAGATAATTTTCCAATATCACCTTGTCTATCGAAGGGTGTTTGTCACTTGGAATTGTGATGGGATTTTCGTTCAAAAATTGATATAGGTCGGGATAGTTGGTTTCTATGTTCGATGTCAACTGGGTTATTTCGGTCATGAGACGATGAATATTTTTCATATCGCAATTTTTACACTCTAAAGAAAAATGAAAGGACCATGGATTTTGAATATAAGAAATTATTTCGCAATTGTTGTAGCAATATATCCTCAATCGATCGTTGTTGTCCCAACATTTCACAATCCATGATTGTTGGAAATAAAAGCGAGTATTCAAATTTATTTATGTCGGAATAGGTAAATTGATATCGAATCAAAATAAAAGACAATTATGAAAAAAAGGAAAGCAAAGAAAGCTGCCTCTTCAGATAAGGGAAGTTTTCCAGGATATCCGCGATATCCCGCAAAAGATGATATTACGAATCGGGACGAACGTTTGAATGATGATATTGAAGACATCATTAATGAAAATCGATCACAGCCTCAAGAGGTGACCGATCAGGCCAATAGGGAATTAGAAAATAGTGGCCAGGGTGAAGATGAGGAATTGAAAAAAAGAACTACACCAGTGGATTTTTCCGGAGAGGATCTTGATGTACCAGGCAGCGAGTTGGACGATGATCGTGAAGCGATTGGCAGCGAAGACGAAGAAAACAATTTATACAGTCTCGGAGGTGATAACCACGAGGATCTTGAGGAGAGACAAGATTAAAGTTCTGAAGATGAATAGGTGTCTGATTTTTTAATTTGAAATAAAATGAATAGAAAGGAATTTGTAAGGGCAACAGCAATTATAGGCGGTGCTTCCATTCTGCCGCCCAACAGTGTCTTTTCACAAAGTCTGCAACAAAGTGGAATGGATAAGCTCACGGATGCAAATGGTAATTTTGCCTTGCAGCCGTTACCCTATAACGAAAATTTCCTTGAACCAGGAATGGATCAGGAGACATTGCATTTGCATTATACCTTTCATCATGGTGATGCAGTGAAGGCGGCAAACAAGGATTTACAAATGATTCACCAATCCATTGATCAAAACAACCTTGAGACAGTTGACTATTGGACAAGAAAACTTTCCTACCACCTGTCATCACATATTCTGCACACCATTTTCTGGACGAACCTGACGAATAAGAGAAGTGACCCTAAAGGAGATCTATTAAGGAAGATAGAAGGAGATTTTGGTACCTATGATAAACTCAAATTACTGATAGCCAAAACATCCAAAGGTGTTGATGGAAACGGATGGGGAATTCTTGGCTATCATCCGTCGACTGGAAAACTCACGGTCCTTCAATGTGAGAACCATGAAAAGCTTACGCAATGGGGTGTCATTCCGTTGCTGGTAATTGATGTATGGGAACATTCGTATTATTTGAAATATCGAAATCGAAGGGCGGAGTTCGTGGACAACTTATTTAGTCTTCTTAATTGGGATAATGTGGCAGAACGATTTGACCTTGCCAGAAAAATAGGGTAAACGATTAGAAAGAATCAAAAGCTTCTGGAGTTTTTTCGATAGGTTTATCTTCCTTTCTTCTCCAAAATATTTGGGTAGCGTGCCTTGACGTCGAAATAAACTATTGGAAAGAAATTAAATGAAACTTGGTGTTTAAATATCAATTCAGCATCTTAGTAAAAACACGCCGCCGGCAATTACCGTCCGATAACGAAACAAGGATCTATGGTCAAGAATTATTTCCTCATCGCAATCAGAAGTTTTTTGAAACACAAGTCGTTTACTTTTCTGAACATCATTGGACTAACGTTGGGCATGGTTGCGAGCCTGCTCATTTTGCAATATGTGAAGTATGAGCGAAGCTATGACACGTTTCACAGTAAGGCAAAGGACATCTATCGTATTCAGTATAACCAGTGGCAAAACGGCAAACTTCGTTTTGAATGTGCTGCGGCAGTGCCCGCGGTGGGCCCGGCATTGAAAAATAATTTTCCTGAGGTAAAAGCATTCACACGATTATTTCCGGTCAGTGGTATCGCCAGTTATGTGAGTCCGGAGCGTGGTGTGATTGCTTTTCGTGAGGAAAAGATGCAAATCACGGACTCCTCGATATTTGAAGTATTTGATGTTCACCTGTTGGAGGGGAATAAGGCTGATGCATTGAAAGGTCCTGACAAAGCCGTTATTTCGGAACAGGCGGCAAAAAAATATTTCAGCTCAGAAAATCCAATCGGAAAAACATTTTCGTGGGACGGTAACCGCAAGTTCGAGGTAACTGGAATTTTTGAAAACCTTCCGGAAAATTCTCACATCAAGTTTGATTTCCTTTTCTCATATGAAACACTAAACCGGGAAACGCAAAATAATTCCGAGACCAGTTGGGGATGGTATGATTTCAATACCTATGTATTGCTGAGTCCCGGAACAGATGCCAAAGCGTTGCAGGCAAAATGGGATAAATGGTTGGAGAAGGAAAGGGGAGAAGAATGGAAAAAGAATAATTCTAAACAGGAATTTATCTTACAGCCTTTGCTTGACATTCACCAGGGGGAAAGGTTGCTCCAGGAATCTCAACCGGAGCAACAGGGAGATGCTGATTCTGTATATGCGCTTAGCGTCATCGCTTTGTTCATCTTGATCATTGCCTGGGTAAATTACATCAATCTTGCCACGGCCAAATCGTTTGAGCGTGCTAATGAAGTTGGTGTGCGCAAAGTCATGGGCGCCATGAGAGATCAAATCATGAAACAATTTCTGATCGAGGCCTTCATTGTCAATTTAATTGCAGCGGTGATTTCATTATTAACAGTAAGATTCCTCTGGCCCTATTTTTCTGTTTTGTCAGGAAGAAACATCCCGACGAGTTATCTTCAGCAAACTGACTTCTGGATTTTATTGGGTATTTTATTTCTGACGGGAACAATCTTTTCAGGATTTTATCCAGCGCTCGTTTTGTCTTCATTTAAACCCGTTCAGGTATTAAAGGGAAAACTGTTGCGGGCAAGGCATGGCGATTTTCTGCGGAAGTCGTTGGTGGTTTTTCAGTTTTGGGCTTCGGTTGTATTGATTATCGGCTCTGCAATTGTTTACCAGCAATTGAAGTTTATGCGCAGTCAGGATTTGGGAATTGATATCGATAGAACACTGGTTATTAAAGGGCCGGGTGCGTTTGTTGATTCACTCTTCCAGCAAAGTATGGAAGGATTGAAAGAAGCCTCGTTGAGAATACCCGGTATCAAAAGTATGACTGCTGCATCCAATGTACCGGGCGAGGAGATCTTCTGGGCCATGGGAATCAGGCGAATCAATGGAGGAACACAAACTACTATTTCCGGGTATTCGGTTGGTATCGATGACGACTACATTCCTTCGTTTAATCTGAATCTTGTTGCCGGAAGAAATTTTGATCTCGATCACCCCAACGAAAAACGAGGAAGTGTGATCCTTAACGAGGCGATGGTGCGGGCGCTGGATTTTAAAGACCCTATGGCGGCTATTGGTGAGAAAGTGCAACATGGCGGTGATACATTAGAGATTGTAGGAGTATTGCAGAACTATCACCAGATGTCGCTGAAGGAATCAATTACACCACTTGTATATCGATACCGGCCACAGTTCGCGTCTTTCTTTGCCTTTAAATTGGAGTCGGACGATTATGCCCGGATTCTTTCGGCTCTTGAGAAGCCATGGAAAGAATTTTTCCCGGGCAATCCACTGGATCATTTTTACCTGGATCAATTTTTTAACCGGCAATATGACCAGGATAAAAAGTTCGGACAGATTTTCAGTCTTTTTACCCTGCTGGCAATTTTTGTTGCTTGTCTCGGTCTATTTGGTCTGGCTTCATTCATGACCATGCAACGCACGAAAGAAATCGGGATTCGTAAAGTGTTGGGCTCTTCCGTTTCGCAGGTGGTGACATTGCTTTCAAAAGGTTTCATTCAACTGGTGATTATTGCTAATGTGATCGCGTGGCCTGTAGCCTGGTATGTTATGGACAAATGGTTGCAGTCGTTCCCATACAGAATTGACATTAATTTTTTGTTGTTTGCTATGGCAGGGCTGGGCGTGTTGATCATTGCTTTTGTATCCGTAGGGTTTCAGACATTGAAGGCGGCCAGGATTAATCCTGCAATTACACTGAAGAGTGAGTGATTCCGGTAGATTGAAAAAATTTTTGTACGATTGCTGGAATTCTTCAGCTATTAAAAATTTCATCGTTGAATGGAGAAAAGGTTGATTGTTGACATGGATGGTGTCCTGGCGGATGTCTATGAGCAATTTATTCGCTATGAATTGGAAGAAACAGGACGAAAGATTTCGCTGGGTGAGACATTAGGGTTATCAGAATCTGAAGCCTTTCTGAATGGCAGAAAACATGTGCGGCTAAAAGGATTCTTCAGAAATGCGCCGGTTATCCCCTCTGCCGTAGAGGTACTGGAGCGCCTCAACCAAAAGTATGAAGTCTTTATTGTTTCCTCCGCTACTGAATTTCCCAACAGCCTGGAAGAAAAGTATTATTGGATGGAAGAGCATTTCCCGTTTGTGTCCTGGCAACAATTGGTGTTCTGCGGATCGAAGGCAATTGTTAAAGGAGATTTTATGATTGATGATCACTTCAAGAACCTTGATCGTTTTGAGGGTAAGACATTTCTATTCACCCAACCGCATAATGTTGGGCATAGTGAAAGATCACATCACCGTGTGAATAGCTGGATTGACATTGCCGGTATACTTCTTTAAAAAGAATTTGTTTTACCACAAGGAAATTCTGGTTTTAATAAGGCCACCGTTCACAAAAAAATTATTCAATAAAATCGTTTATTATAAATAATATTATATCCTGAACCTTTAACAAAGGTGCGACAGTCTGCTACCATGATCAACTTGAAGCAATGTTTCTTTGTAATGATGATGATTGCAGGCGCGTCGCCGGTGCTTAAAGCGCAGTATGCGTTGAAGATCCAGGTGAAAGATGCTGTGACCGATGAAAACCTGCCGGGAGCGTCAGTGATTTTCAGGGAGGGAAATGGAACGTCAACTGGAGTGGATGGTATGGCGGAATTTGAAAACCTCGTTCGGGGTGAAAGTACATTTAAAGTAAGTTATGTCGGGTACAAAGACACTACCCTTACTGTTACCATTCCGCAGGTTGAGTTTATCCTAGTGAAACTTCAACCGGTAGAGGAGGAATTGGAGGCCGTTGTTATTTCCTCTACCCGGACGAATTCAAGAATTGAGGACCTGCCCTTGCGGGTGGAAGTGCTGGGCCTTGAGGAAATGGATGAGGAGAGTACACTGGTGCCGGGAAATGTGGCCAGTATTTTGGGGGACCTTGGCGTCATCACCATCCAACGAACAAATCCGGTTAACGGCAATGACGCTATACGTATGCAGGGATTGGATCCGCAATACATGCTGATAACGCGTGATGGACTTCCTCTATATGGAGGATTTTCGGGGAGCCTGGGAGTCCTTTCAATCCCGCCATTAGATTTAAAACAGGTGGAAATAATTAAAGGATCGGTTTCCACATTATATGGAGGAGGAGCAATAGCAGGAATGATCAATTTCATTTCGAAAGAACCAGGATCAAAACCGCAGCGTACTGTCTTGCTGAATTTAACTACACTTAAGGAAAAGAACTTAAATACTTTCTTTTCCGGAAAGATTTCCCCCAAAGTAGGCTACACACTATTTGCCGGAGCTAATATCAAATCTGCGTTTGATGTCAATGATGATGGCTTTACCGAAGTTCCGGAAAATCAAAACTACACCATACACCCAAGGTTCTTCATCACAGGAAAGAAGTCGCACGTAAACGTTGGGATCACCGGTATATTTGATCATCGCAAAACGGGTGATGCTGAAGCTGTCAGGAATGACGCTTCTGCATCACACCCTTACCTTAGGAAGGAGAGGACCTCTCGACACGTTATTGATCTGCAATACGATCATGAATGGTCATCAAAGCATGCCATTACCTTTAAAACGGCGATCAGTTCTTTTTCGAGAGAGCTTGATGTTCCCGTGATCAATAATCCGGATTTTTCTTCGCGTGGAATTCAATATTCAACGTATTCAGAGGTCAATGACAGACTTGACCTCGGCCGGCATACACTTGTTACAGGGATAAACCTTATCAGCGAATCATTTAGAAACAAAAGTTTTTCCTCGGTACCAATTGAAAATTACAACTACATAACAGGCGGGTTGTTTGCCCAGGATGACTGGATCGTGTCTGATAAGTTTACTGTTGAAATGGGGTTACGCGTTGATTACCATAACTTCAAAGGCATTTTCGTACTTCCACGCGTAGCCTTGTATTATAAACCTTCTGACGATTTATCGATCCGTCTTGCCTCCGGTTCGGGTTATAAGGCACCGAATGTATTTTCGCTTTCTGATCCTAACCCTTACCTGGTGAACAATATTGACAAGGTAACTTCTGAAAAATCTTTTGGGATTAATGCTGATATAAATTATACCATTCTTGCAAATGAGGATTTTGAGATCAACATCAACCAGGCATTTTATTACGCTCATATCGACAACCCAGTTCGCATAATTTCCGATACAGTCAACCTGGTTCGCTATATGGAGAATGAGAATTTTAATTTAAACTCGCTTGGAACGGATACTTATGTGCAGGCAGTTTATAAACATTGGGAGTTGTATCTTGGCTACAACCACACAGAGGCTGTTCAGAAATATGCTGAGGTCAATAACCCTGTACCATTCAACCCAAAGGACAAGTTAGCGCTAACACTTGCTTATTCAAGAACACGATGGCGTTCTGGTGTGGAGGCTGCCTACACGATGAACCAGTTTATTTATGACGATCAGAATTATTACGAAAGTAAAACTTTGTATCCAAGTGTTTCCGTACCCAACTTTTGGTTTTTTGCCGCTATGGTTGAGTACAGGCTTGGGTTTGGAAGTGTTGTGTTGAATGTTGAGAATTTGTTTGACGCGCGACAATCAAAATTCGAAAACCTTGTTGAAGGTGATGTTTTGGATCCGGTGTTTAAGCCTATATGGGCGCCGCTTGATGGCAGGGTCGTCAACCTGTCATTTAAGGTGAATCTATAGACACTATTATTTATAGAGTCGACAAGACATAATGCCGTTACCACACACCAAGCTCCTTCCCAAAACATATCCCGATAGTTGGCACCGATCGGGATTTCTATTTTAGCAATGAGAACACTGGTCATCACCGAATTGGGAGGAGCCCGTACTTTTCCGCGAGCGTCTTTTACAATTAAAGAATCAGGTGAGGAATCATTAGTATAACCTATTCATTGCCAAGACCGGAGATTTCTTCATGATGGAAAATCCATGGTTATATCAACCCTACTGTTAACGGGTTGCTGAAATTAAGTATTTTCATGTACTTAATTTCAATTCAAATTTTATGAATGCACTAAGACCGTCACTACTCGTGGCATTAATTCTGATCGTTGTTGATGCTGAATCCCAAAATGGTAAAATCATTGAGCAAAGTCTTTATCATTTACACGACTCCTTGTTAACGAGGATGGAAAAGATTATTCCTAACATCTATTTAATTAATAGGGATGTAAATTTTTATCACATCATTTATTTATCAGACGGATTAAAAGTTAAGGGGTATTTGGCAGTGCCAAAGAAAGAAGGAAAGTATCCCTGCATAATTTACAATCGTGGAGGAAACCGCGAGTTCGGTAAAATTACGGAGGCAAGTTTTGTAAGGGGAATTGGAGAGTTGAGCAGCATGGGATACATTGTCGCGGGTAGTCAATACAGGGGAAATGATGGAGGGGAAGGAAACGAAGAGTTTGGAGGTAAAGATGTTAATGATGTGTTGAATTTAATTCCGCTGTTTTCCCAAATCAATGCTGCCGACACCTCACGAATGGGAATGTTCGGCTGGAGCCGGGGTGGTATGATGACATACATCGCTTTATCAAAAACAAAAAAAATGAAGGCCGCTGTGGTGGGCAGCGGTCTTGCCGATTTAATAAAGACTTTAGAAACACGTCCTGAGTTCGATTCCCTGGTATTTGCACAACTTATACCCTCTTATACGAATAATAAAATAAATGCCCTGAAAGAACGTTCGGCGGTTTACTTTGCCGATAAAATAAATAAGACCACACCGATTTTAGTCTTACAGGGAACGGCCGATTGGCGTGTTCCCAGTGACCAGGTCCTGGATCTTGTCAAAAAATTTTACGATGTAAATCAGCCTGTACGTTTTATACTTTATGAAGGTGGGCAACATAGCCTTGCAGAATTCAGAAACGACTGCATTTCGCAAATCGAGAATTGGTTCAATACTTATTTGCGCGATAGAAAGCCATGGCCAAACCTGGAACCGCACGGTGATTAATTTCGGTATACCCTAAAATCTTTGCGAAAGAAAATCGACTTTAATAACTCATTGGAATTTCAATCTTGTCAGACGCTGGAAATTGATGTTCAATGTAAATAGAGCTATTTGTCAAGATCAACAGGTTGCGTTTCCACATCCCAATGTGCCAGCAAAATTTCAAATCTCCGTTGTTCATCTTTTTTGAGTTTGTCGAGATCAGGATATAACGTATTCCTGTACGGTTCAGTAAGATTTGGATCAAAGGCGGTCGTTGCATTTTTAAACACCAGGGTAACGCGATAGTCCCACCGGGTTTCTTCCGGTCCATGTTGCCGGGGCTTTTCAAGCGTGATGGAAAGGAGGTCACCCTTTTCCATTGCCTTTTTCAGTAACGGGTAGTGATTCTTCTTGTACAGATCAAGAAATTCGTCGGCATACCCCCATTTCACTTTATAGTAATTTTCAATGGTGAATGTTTCATCAGCAGCATTTTGACTATAAGCGTCGGTCCCCGTGATGAGAAGGATAAGTATAATCCATATTGATTTCATAATATTTCGTTGAGGTTGACTCATATTTACGATAATAATTTATACATTTTATTATTCTGCAAATAAAATCGGGGAGGACTTGAAATACATTACGAGGACAATTTGGATATTATCAATTGTTAGCCTGCTTACTGATACGGCAAGTGAAATGCTTTATCCTATTCTGCCGGTCTATTTGAAAACGATCGGTTTTTCTGTCGTGCTAATTGGAATACTTGAAGGTGTGGCCGAAGCTACGGCAGGACTGAGCAAGGGATATTTTGGTAAACGCTCCGACACTTCGGGCAGACGGGTGCCTTTCGTCCGGGTCGGCTATGCCCTTAGTGCGATATCAAAACCCATGATGGCTATTCTTACTTACCCGCTTTGGATATTCTTTGCGAGAACAATCGATCGGTTTGGAAAAGGTATCCGGACCGGGGCAAGAGACGCATTGCTTTCGGACGAGGCAACACCTGCGACAAAAGGTAAGGTGTTTGGCTTTCACCGTTCGATGGACACCCTGGGGGCTGTGCTGGGACCTTCTCTGGCATTGGTCTATTTATATTATTTTCCAGGAGAATACAAGATGCTTTTTTTCATCGCGTTCATTCCAGGATTG
>DASUGQ010000472.1:0-3277 GCA_036273935.1 Cyclobacteriaceae bacterium
TGAAGAATTGAAAATGAAATTAAAAAACTCAGTATGCGATTAAATCTTAGCATCTTCAAGTTCAATTAGTTTTTCATTAATACGTCGGGTCCTTATGCGAAGTGTTGCTATCCAAATGCCTATGAGAAACCAGCCTATTACGGCGGGGTAAAAGACCATCCTCATCCGCGAGTCGAGATCATAAACATTGAACCCGGGATTCCCTCCACTCCCAGGGTGCATCGAACTTGTCAGCCTTGGTATGATGAATATCAGCGGAACCATTGCCGCAAACGCAAAAACATTATAAACAGCGCTCAATCGCGCCTTTTGTTCCTGGTTATCTAGCGATCCCCGCAAAACAAAATAAGCCAAATAAACCAATAAGCTAATCCCGGCACCAACTTGTTTTGGATCCCCATGCCAGGGAGATCCCCAGGTATAATTCGCCCAAAGCATTCCCGTTAACATGCCTAAAATTCCAAACATTATCCCAACGTTAGCAAACTCGACCGACTTCAAGTCAAATTCGTAGTTGGGACTAATGAGATATTTTATGGCATAATAAACTGAAGCAATAAAGAGAAATACCATTCCAAACCACATTGGTACGTGGAAATACAGAGCCCTGATCGTTTCATTCAATATGCTCAGTCGAGGTACGCTGAAAAGCATTCCTCCGATGTGGACATAGAACAATAAAAGGATCCCTGTAATTTTTGCCCAAGTTTTCATCGTATGAAATCCCTCAAGATCGAAGGTATATGTCTGCGACTAACTGCGCCAAATATAAGGGAAGAGCAGGTATGCGAGAGTTGTTGATATGGAATTTATTGCGAGAAGATTTAGAATTTCATCAACACTCATCGATGGATCTAAACCATCAAGGGCATTTTTGGTGATTCTTATTCCCATCAAAAGGACAGCAATAACAACCGGAAAGCTCAGCACCGCCATAAGTACGTGACTATTTTTTGCTTTCGCAGCAATCCCTGAGATTAAAGACAGCGACGCCGCAAAGCCAACGGAAGTGAGGGCTAACCCGGAAAGAAAAATAACAGGATCACGCACAGGATCACGCATTAGAAGCGCAAACAACAGGTACCCTGAAAAAGAAAGTATCACGCACAACAAAGAATTGTAGATTGTTTTAGAGAGAATGATGGCCTGCGGGCTCGCAACAGAATAGAGGTAAATGAATATTCCCTGTTTTTCACCAATAAAACTTTTCGCTACGCTGTTTATCACTGAAAATAATATCGCCAGCCAAAACAATGCTGACCAGGTAACTTCATTAATGAAATTTTGTCTTAGACTGAAGGTGAGGTAACAGATGAAAACAATGCTGAAAAGATAAAGACCAATACCCGAAATCACGGACTTTCGTCTGAGTTCAAGTAAGAATTCTTTCCTTAAAAGCTGAAGAATCAATTGCCTTAATTAGGTTTTTTTGCAAAACTGGCCAGGTATTGATCAAACCGCCAAAGACCGATGATTACATACCCAAGAACCAGCGAAATTAAGAAAGAGATTCCCAGTATCTTAAGCAAGCTAGCACTTTCAGGTTCCTTGAATGTTGTAAATCCATCAACAAGTTCAAAATCCGGTTGTAAGTAAAGTTTCTTGTCAATTTCAAGGAGTTCGTTATTCAAGTCCAAATCCTCAGTATAAATTTCCATTGGGTCTGTTAAGTATTTGTCAGAAAGAATGACATTATTGGAACCTTCCCGGTTTTGACGAGCCATGCTTTGCAGATTCTGATAGAGAATCTGCTTCAAGCTATCAAGCTTATTGGATTCTTTAGTGAGCTTTGATTTTCTTGCCTGTAAGTTTTGTTTATTTATTTCTATCCTGCCCTTTATGTACGCATTGCTGGCAAAATAATCGACAATAGCTATTTCCAAATTCTTGACAATGTCGGGATTATAAATGAGGACCTCGATCTGAAACGCGTGCTTGTTCTCAACATCAACCTTCGATATTACTTTATCAACGAGGTCTTTCTTTTCAGCGGCCACATTGTTTAATTGCTCTTTGAGAACTTCAATTTCAACGAGGTCTTTTTCAGAAACGAAGGGTTTGAAATAAAACTTCCTGATATTTTTTGCAACATCTATGTCAATTTTTAATTCACCGGCCAGACCGTCACGGTCTTGTTCCAGGCAAAGCAGATTCAATTTTTCAATTGCATTTTCCATGATTCTATTATTGAGGTAGTCGCAACTGATTATCATGGAAGACTTATAGAATTTCCTGCTCAGAAACTGATAATATGAACCCCCAACTACTAAGCCCGCGAGGATGATGACTGAAAAGAAGGCCCTATTGGTAAAAAACAAGTTTCTTAATCCGGCAATGGCCATGATAATGCCAAGACCAAAATTTTTGAAACCCCGCCCAATCCATCGAAACAACTGCGTTATATCTATTTCATCTGAAGGTTGTGCAGGTTTTATTTCGCTCATATTGTTTCAATTGGAGGCAAATGTAAATAAGAATCCTGAAGAAATCGATATTTTTGCCGCGCTGCATGAAAAAGGAAATGACGGAAACAATACTCGTAACAGGCTCAGCCGGATTTATCGGTTTCCATTTATCGAAAAAACTCTGTGATCAGGGTTATTCCGTTGTCGGCGTTGATAACCTTAATGATTATTATGATAAAAATTTGAAATTGTCCAGACTTGACCTGTTGAAGAAGGAACCGAATTTTATCTTCAATCAAATAGATTTAACTTCTTCGAATGAGTTAAAAGGTCTGTTTGAAAGGCACGAATTCAATACGGTTATAAATTTGGCTGCCCAGGCAGGTGTACGTTATTCCCTGATCAATCCACATGCATACCTGGAAAGCAACCTTCACGGATTCCTAAACATACTGGAAGCGTGTCGACATAACAAAATCAAACACCTGATTTACGCGTCTTCCAGTTCGGTATATGGGGCAAACAAGAAAATGCCCTTCTCTGTGCACGACAACGTAGATCATCCCATTTCGCTTTATGCGGCTACTAAAAAAGCCAATGAGTTGATGGCACATGCTTATTCATCGTTGTATGCTTTGCCTACGACCGGCCTTCGATTCTTTACAGTTTACGGACCCTATGGCCGGCCAGATATGGCCCTTTTTATTTTCGCCAAAGCAATCATTGAGGGCGCACCCATTGACGTTTACAATCATGGTAAAATGAAACGGGATTTCACGTACGTTGATGATATCGTTGAGGCCATTTCGCGGTTGATTCCTAAAATCCCTGCACCAAATCTCCAGTGGAGTGGATTCAATCCCGATCCCGCT
>DASUGQ010000473.1:0-12374 GCA_036273935.1 Cyclobacteriaceae bacterium
AGCTCAAACGGCCTCGTCTTCGTTGTTCGAAAACTCTGAGCAAAAGGAAGATAAAAGTGACGAGTCCGGAAAGATTGTTTTTGATCTTTCTTTCAAATATGGCAAGCACCGCTTCCGTGGTGACAACATTGGTCCTATAAGCGTAACCGTCGAGAAAATTGGTAATGAATATATCTTTCATCGCGTCACCAGGCATTCTGACGTGGAGAAAAATTTTCTTCACACACTTCAAAAACTCGGATTACCGATGAAGGGCTATCGAATAGCCATTCCTAAATCAGAAGCATTTTCCTGGCTCAATGAAAACCGGGTAAACTTACTGAACCTGGGATTCGAGGTCAGCCAGCCCGAAAGTCGTGACAAAAAATACTTTGTTGGCAAAGCCGTACTTGAAGTTGAAGTCAAGGAAAATATCGATTGGTTTGACATTCACGCCCGGATAAGGTTTGGTGAATACGAGATCCCTTTCAAGGAGCTAAGAAAACTCATCTTGAAGAAAAAGGTGGAGTTCAAACTACCGAATGGGGAGATTGCCATCATTCCTGAAGTGTGGCTTACGAAATATGCCGACTTGTTTGCGTTAAGCGAAATTGAAGGACAGAACGAAAAACCTGTTCTTAAGAAACATCATCTGAATCTTGTCAAAGAACTGGAAGAAGGTAATCTGGCAAAGGTCCACCTGAGCGATCGACTTCGATCCTTAAGTTCATTCAGTGGTATAAAAAATTACAATCTCCCTGCGAAATTCAATGGCGAACTTAGACCCTATCAAAAGGCCGGCTATAATTGGCTCCGCTTCCTTAACGAGTACAGACTTGGTGGATGCCTTGCGGACGATATGGGTCTTGGTAAAACAGTACAAACCCTTGCACTCTTACTATCGGAAAAAGAAGCTGGGCACGGCACATCATTACTGATTATGCCTACTTCCCTTATTTATAATTGGGAAATGGAGGCGAGCAAATTTACACCGGACCTTAAGGTGCTAACTTACACTGGCACGCTTCGAAATAAAGACATGAAGCGCTTCGAAAACTATGATCTGGTACTGACTTCCTATGGCATCACCCGACTGGATGTTGAATTGCTTCAAAGCTTTTATTTTAATTATGTTATACTGGACGAATCACAGGTCATAAAAAATCCCTCGTCTAACATTGCCAAAGCAGTTCGTGAATTAAAGTCCCGACAAAAGCTGGTATTGACCGGAACACCTCTGGAGAATACAACATTGGATCTTTGGTCGCAAATAACGTTCATAAATCCTGGATTGCTTGGTCCTCAAACGTATTTTAGAAATGAGTTTCAAAACCCTATTGAGAAAAAGGGTGATGAAACAAAATCCAGGAAACTTAATGCCATCATCAAACCTTTTATTCTCCGGCGGCACAAATCACAAGTCGCCACGGAACTGCCAGAAAAGGTGGAGAATATTCAGTACTCAACGATGAGCGCCGAACAAGAGCGGCGCTACGAGGAAGTCAAATCTTACTATCGGGGCAAGATTCTTGACCTGATCGATAAGGAAGGTATCGGCAATAGCAGATTCATGATTCTCGAAGGGCTGACTAAACTCCGGCAACTTGCTAACCATCCGAAGATGGTCGAGCAGAGCTATTCTGGCGACTCCGGGAAACTTGAGGACATCACCCACATGCTGGAAAACGCACTGGCTGAAGGGCACAAGGTTCTTGTCTTTAGTCAGTTTGTCAAACACCTTAACATTGTAAAACAGTTTCTGAAAACCAGTCGTATCGACTTTGCTTACCTTGACGGCTCAAGTGTTGACCGCAAAGAACAGGTGGAAAGATTTAACCGTGAACCCGATCTTCGGGTGTTCCTGATTTCAATTAAAGCAGGTGGGCTAGGCCTAAATCTTACGGAAGCCGATTATGTTTTCATTCTGGATCCCTGGTGGAACCCGGCAGTTGAAGCTCAGGCAGTGGATCGGGCGCATAGAATAGGCCAAAAGAGAAAAGTCTTTACCTACAAGTTCATTACGCGCAATACTGTGGAAGAAAAAATCCTCACGCTTCAGCAAAAGAAGTTGAAGCTTTCAACCGACTTGATCACTACGGAGGAGAGTTTCATGAAGCAACTGACCCGGGAAGACATTGAACTTATGCTTTCCTAAGATGTCTTTTTTTCCACCGGTTGTGTGTCCATAACCAGCCGGCGGGATTTTCTTGAATAACTTTCTCAACGCCCCGCACATAGCTTTCGATGATGATGTCGCTTTCCTTGTTGTAAGGGGGAGAGGAGATATTAACGATAGTGGCTTGATAATACCCGCGTCTCATTTTTCGTAACTCATAAAACACAACCGGATATTGCATTAAAACCGCAAGTTGATTTGCCCCATAAAAGAAAACAGTATCCTGATTTAGAAATTTAGTCTCGTATTTCTTATCTCGCCCGTATCCGGGGTATTGATCCGCCATTAATGCAATGCCGCGCAAAATGCTTTTGCGCTTAATGGTTTCTCTCGCAACTTCGTCACGTTTGATTGGATGGGCGCCAAACCTGGTGCGAATTTTTAACGATAGCTCCTCAAAGAATTTACTGCTCACAGATTGATATACAAAATCCATTTGGAAAGGAAACGTTAAACATGCGGTCACTAGTCCCCACTCCCAGTTAAACTGGTGAGAAGTAAGGTGCAAAACCGAGTGCCCATTTTCAGCATACTTAAGGGCCAACTCAGCATTTTTGAAAATCATTCGCTTGCCTAACTCCTCCCGACTTATGGTTAGTAACTTCAGCGTCTCGACGGCATAATCGCAAAGATTTACATAAAACTCTTTTTCAATTACTTTTAACTCTGCGAGTTTTTTTTCGGGAAAAGCATTCTTCAAATTTTTTTGAACCAGTTTTCGCCGATAACGCACCACGTAAAAGCTGACAACAAACAAAAAATCAGAAAAAAAATATAGAACACTGAGTGGCAATCGGGAAAGGAGCGTTACGAAAAACATTGGAAAGATATTATTGCGGACGCAAGTTAAGCAAGTATTGCTATTTTTGACACCAACGAGGGTGCATGAGCGCAGTCTCACTGCCGTGATGTGTGAGCGGCGAAACAACTAAATAAAACATTGATGTTATGAAGGACAAGGTCGTGGTTATTACTGGTGGATCCTCTGGTATTGGAAAAGCACTCGCCGAGGTATTCGGAAAGAACGGCTCAAAGATATTGATTACAGGTCGGGATCAATCTGCCCTCGATGCGGCGGTAAAAGTCCTGACCGCTTCCGGCGTTACGATCCGGGCTTTTAAAGCAGACGTGAGCAGCGAAGAAGATAACAGGAAAATGGCGGAAGAGACCATTAAACACTTTGGCAAGATTGACATCCTGATTGCTAATGCCGGTATCTCAATGCGGGCACTCTTTGAAGACGTGGATTTGAATGTGGTGAAGAAAGTAATGGACATTAATTTCTACGGGGTCGTGTATGCCACGAAGTATTGTTTACCGGAAATCAAGAAGAACAATGGATCCATTATTGGCATCAGTTCAATAGCAGGATTTCGCGGGCTTCCCGGACGCACGGGCTACTCGGCATCAAAGTTTGCCCTTAATGGTTTCCTGGACGTGATAAGGACAGAATTGCTCAAGAGTGGCGTACATGTAATGACGGCATGCCCTGGCTTTACCACTTCAAACATTCGCGTCCGCTCCCTTACAAAAGATGGACTTCCCCAGAATGAATCACCTCGCGACGAAAAGAAAATGATGACAGCGGAAGAATGCGCCGAACATATCTATAAAGCAACAATAAGAAGAAAAAGAACGCTGGTATTGACAACCCAGGGCAAACTTGTTGTCTGGCTGAATAAATGGTGGCCGTCGCTTGCAGATAGAATGGTCTACAATGTTATGGCCAGAGAGGCGAATGCCGTAGTCAAACGACACTGAAAACGAAAAAGCCCGAAGGCCTTTCCGTTTTGATCTATTACGTCTTGTTAAGGAAAACGATCTTCACATTATCTGCCTTGTTGATGCTTCGGTAAAACTCAGATAACTCCTGATACGAACTTGGAGGAAATCTTCCCTCGTTAACCTTCAGCTTCCTCACATAAACTACATTCCCTTGTTCGACTTTAAATGACACTTCATATTCGCCGAATCTTGATGCAATTTTTACGGGCTCTGGAAGAAACTCAGGGTAAATGTTCTCAGGAATATGATAGCGAATTGTATCATAGCTAACCGAACCCCATTTAAACACGATATCGGTTTTACGTTGTTCAGTCTTTTCGGGAATAAATGAAGACCGACTCATCAGATTAGGGGTGATGAACAATCGCTTTCCACTAACCGAGGCGAGCCGGCGTAACTTCAAGTCAAGCTTAACTTCGGCTGAAGGTATTTTGGCTTTATTATTTGCAAAAGCAAAACCAACCACATCAAAGCTTGGTATGCCTGTGTTTTCAAGGATCCATTTCTTCTGATTATCGTACTGATCATTCAAAATGAAATCAAGGTTATCGAATTCATACTTGAGACCGGAATAAACAGATCCAATCTTGGCTGTGGCATCGCCGTTTGTATCGATATAAACATCTGCCGATCTGAGCCGGTTGTTGACTTCTGCCGGATAGTGAATGGTGTTTACAATTTTCCCTCCGTTTTCAGTAATTAACAATGCTTTACGATCGCCCGTAAAGGTGCCCATATAACCAAAGGGTTTTGTTTGGCTTGTACATTCAAGCCACAACGTATCTTTTCCATTTGGTACCGAAACGACCGCATGGTTAAATTGCGAACTGGGAAAATCCACATCTAGATCACTTTCGTCTTCGCCAGCAAGTATCAGGGTGTAATATGCTTTTATTCCGGCCTCTTTCAGCATAGCCACCATGTAGTTAGAAAGAGCCTTACAGTCTCCATAACCTTTGTCATCGACAACCGACGCTTTGAAAGGCTGAAATCCACCTATTCCTAATTGTATACCAACATAGCGCGTTTTACTTTGGAGGTATTCGTATAATACCTTTGCTTTCTCCTCATTGGTTTTTGCATTTTCCGTAAGGGCTTTAATTTTCTGCTTGGTTGCTTCGGGCAATTCATCTCGTCCGTTATTCAAGGATGTGATCCATTTTCCAAAATTATCCCAGGTATCCATTTTGCCACGATATCCATCAAATTCGAAATCTCCCGGGGCAGCCTGAATATTCGGAATCACCTCGGAGAAATCGGGGCCCATCTTTTCAAATTTTTCAGGTCGTACATTCTCAAAAGTCCACTCCAGCTCTTCCTTTCCGTCAAATCGCTTCATCTCAGGTTCCTGAATCTTAAAAAGCTTATACCGTGGCTTTAACGCGGGTGGATAAATAATCACAAACCTTGATTTCTGTATGGAGATCTCGTCGTCATAGTACAAATGAAATTCCGGCAAAAAGTAAAGTTTTTTTTCCTCAACTTCATATTCATACTCCACGGTGTAAGGATAGCTCCCTTGCGCAAGGTCAGCTCGCTTAAGCCGGTTGTCGCTAAACATCGAAGAGCCATCATACGAACTTTGGTCGTAAATCTCGCTCTGCTTTAATCGCTTGATTACATTACCATCAGCATCGTAAGCGGTTCCCTTGAATGCCTTGATGGAACTAAATTTATCATATCCAACAACCTTATCGGAATAATTTTTTGCTCCCGAATTAAGAATCGTTATAACAATGTGATGGTAAGTGGTGGCATTATTTATCGAATTGATTTCAAATCGAACCTCTTGTTCACGAATTACTGCATACATCCCTTTTTTCATCTCATCGGATATCGCACTTACAGGATATTTGGGCTGCTCTTTTGCATATGTAACCATGCAAATCAGGAAGAGGGCTGTTGTGTTGATCATTCTTTTCATTGGCTAATCTATTTTCTCTTCAACACAATTTGTTCTGCCTGTTTCGCTACGAGCTGGGTGTAGAACTCCCGCAGGTACGGATACTCCTCCTGAACAAAGAGGCTCTTATTAATGCTCATGACACTTACAATATTCAAGGCATTACCTGTCTGTGTGACGTTGTAGGTATACTTTCCACCGCCGTTTGGAAGAATAATTATTTTTGGTTTTGGAAGTTCATCGACTACATATCCGTCGGGAAGGGTGATCTTTCCCATTATTGTCTTGTCAATCGGTCTACCGAAATCAACGGGATATTCCCGATTCTCAAGCTTGAAAAGGTTCTCCTTCATCTGTTCACCTAAAAGAGGATTGATATAGATAACATCACCTGACGCTATTGCCTGCTCACTGATAATCACCTCATGGTGTTGCTTAACTGCCTGATTGGTCTCTTTAAGATTTTGAAATTCATTTTTCTCAACTTCCCAGGTTTTATTGGTGAGAAATTCCTTTAGAAATTCACCTTCACCTTTGACAAAATAGTCCTTGCGAATTCGGCCCGCGTCGTAACCCTCATATGAGTAGGTTAACTTACCTTGCAGGTCACCTGTTTCGCTAAGGCTCAGGTCCGCGTTAACCACGGTCCTTCCCTTGGCCTTTGGTTCTATGTTTATCCAGCCGTGATTAGTCCTGGAAATAACAAGGGCCTGTCCGTTAAGGCATCGCTCAGGCAAGATATTGATTGGCAAATATTTGTCCGTCGCATCCAGAAGGATTACCTGGTCGCCAACTCGTGCTGAACAGATCACATAGTTGAATTGATCCTCCATGGGATAAGGAGTTCGCACAAATCCATGATCGCGGGTGCTGATGAGGACCATATCAACAGGGATATTAACCTTCTCTAACATGGAGGCGAGAGTAATATTGATATCGGCTGCGGTTCCTTTTTTATCCTCAATAACTTTCTTCAGGTTATCGACATATTTATCTTTCGTGCCATCCCATTCAAGATTTTGCTTTACGTAGTAATATATGGCCTCCACTTTTTTCTGTGGATCAGTGATCCCTGAAGTTAACTCCTCCGCTTTCTTTTTTAAGAAGCCAGACCCAGTAACCGCTTTGCCAAAACTCTCACTCTCCAGCAGATCCGTATTAAGTTTAGACCATGTGCCCATTATTTCCCGCACTGGTTGACCGGGAAAATTGATATGAGACAGGGCCATGTTGATTTTAGAAACATAATCATTTTCACAGGTCATAAAAGGCTCCGCTTTAAATGCCGGGACATCTTTTGAAATATAGTGATGAGCATATACCTGAAACCCGGTATTGGGCTTGGTTTTTACCTCGTAAGTTGTAGGAGGGATATAACCTTGCATATATTTTTCAAACGTCAAAAACTCGGGGAGCATCGCCCAATACTCGCTCCATTGAACCGGAATATCATATTGAAATTGCCAGTTTGGAAAGTTGGTAAGAAACTCGGAGTAAATAGTATACGAATACTCTATCACAGATCCCTCCTTTACATTCGGGAGAGTAAATTTCTGAAGATTAATATTTCGATTGAATTTCTCTTTGAAGATACCGTCCTTGGATAAGGAGGATTCAACTATTTTTCCGTTGTCAAGATTATAGGTTGAAGCCTTGAGTTTGGAAACCCGCTCCTCACCAGAGCCAACATGATATAGCGGGATCTCAACGTTGGCCCAATTCGTTCCTTCTTTTTTAAGTATCTTGATCCTAACATGACGTTCAAAAATTAATGAGGCCGATAATGATGAAAAATTTATATATGCCTCCCCATAATCAGTGAGGATCACCGCAGCCGCAGAAGTGTCCTTTCCATAAGTCGTCATTTTCAAATCAGCCAATGGAATCTCTCCAAACTTGATAGGGGCCTTTTGCGCAATAACGGTGAATGTCGCCAACGATAAAATAGCTAACAGTTTAAGGTTTTTTGTCATAGGTTTAAGGTTTAAAATCCTGAAGTATCGGCAGAATTTTCCCTTATTTCAACTAATATTTCGTTCACAAAACGACATGTAAGTTTTTCTAATATTTAAACTCATTAATCCAACTTCCTTGGCAAAAACAAAAACACTTTATTTCTGTCAGAACTGTGGTTATGAATCAACGAAGTGGCTAGGTAAGTGCCCGTCGTGCAATTCATGGAATACCTTTATTGAAGAGGTCGTTCAAAAAGGTGATGTGGGAAAAAGCGAATGGCGTTCAATCTCTGGCAACCAGCGCGTACCTCAACCGAAAAAATTGACCGAAATTGAGGCCGGAAAGGAAATCCGCGTTTCAACATATGATAAGGAGTTAAACCGCGTGCTCGGGGGAGGGTTAATCCCGGGATCCTTAATTCTCATAGGCGGAGAGCCAGGTATAGGTAAATCCACGCTAATGCTTCAATTGGCTCTGTCTCTTACCAAGCTGAAGGTTCTTTATGTTTCCGGAGAAGAAAGCGAGCAACAAATTAAGATGCGGGCAGAGCGGCTTCAACCAGACGCTACGAAGGATAACAACTGCTTTATTCTCTCTGAAACAAGTACGAAAAGCATTTTCATCAGCATCGAATCACTACAGCCTGAGCTGGTAATAGTAGATTCGATTCAAACTCTGTATTCAGATCAAATGGACTCCGCCGCCGGGAGCATAGGGCAAGTCAGACAATGCGCCAGTGAATTAATGCGTTTTGCAAAAGAAACCAACACTCCCGTTTTTCTGGTCGGACACATAACGAAAGACGGCATGCTCGCGGGTCCAAAGGTGCTCGAACATATGGTCGATACCGTGTTGCAATTTGAAGGAGACCGCCACCTTGCATACCGCATATTGCGAACAACAAAAAATCGATTCGGCTCAACATCGGAGATAGGAATCTATGAAATGCTAGGTACCGGTTTGCGCGAAGTTTCTAATCCATCGGAAATTCTAATCTCTCAAAAGGACGGAAATGTAAGTGGTATTACCATTGGTGCCACCGTTGAGGGCAACCGTCCTTTGTTGATTGAGATTCAATCGCTGGTTAGTCCGGCATCCTACGGAACTCCCCAACGGACATCAACTGGTTTTGATCCGAAGCGCCTTAACATGCTGCTTGCCGTGCTTGAAAAGCGCTGTGGTTTCAGGATGGGTACCCAGGACGTTTTTCTCAACATGGCGGGAGGAATCAAAGTGGAGGACCCGGCAATAGATTTGGCAATCTGTATTTCCATAATTTCTTCGCTTGAGGAGATTCCGATCTCTGACAAAATTTCCTTCGCAGCTGAAATTGGATTGGGTGGCGAGTTGCGAGCCGTAAATCGAATCGATCAGCGAATTTCTGAAGCGGAGAAGTTGGGCTTTTCAGAAATTTATATTTCCAAATTCAATCTAAAGTCGCTCGACCTGAAGAAAAGCAACTTAAAAATTAAATCATTCGGCAAGCTCTCGGAAGTATTTCAGGATTTGTTCGGATAAATTTTACATTTGAAAAATGTAAAATTATGGAAACGTTTTTCACTGATACGCTGGGAATCCCTGTAAACCTATTCAGCTACGTTCTATTACCGGTAATGATTTTCCTGGCGCGTATAGGTGATGTCTCCATCAATACGATCCGCATTATCTATGTACTTGGAGGCAGGAAGGCAACTGCAACATTTCTTGGTTTCTTCGAATCGTTCATTTGGCTGATGGCGATACGTCAGATTTTTGAGCACCTGGACAATTGGATATGTTACATCGCCTATCCCGGAGGCTTTGCGATGGGGATTTTAATCGGGATGATCATCGAAGAAAAAATTGCATATGGAAAAGTTATTGTAAGAACAATTACCCGTAAGGACATTCAACCTTTAAAAGCTTTTCTGATCGAACAAAATTTTCGGTTCACGGCACTCCGTGCAACCGGGCGAGACGGCGACGAAAATGTCGTCTTCACCGTCCTCGAGCGTGAGCGACTAAACGAACTGGTTGACATCCTCAAGGAAAAATTACCCACTGCTTTCTACACAATTGAAAAGGTTAATCGCGCGTCTGATGACTTTTCGCCCGCCCTCGAAACACCCTCGCGTGGTGTCCTGTCATGGCTTCGATCAATCCGGCGGGAATGAATGCCCTGGTTAGAATTGTTACGACTGCACTCAGCCATTAATCATCTGCAGAATATCGTCGACGAATTCGCGTGAATTAGAAAGCCGCGGCACTTTGTTTTGTCCACCCAATTTTCCCCTTCTTTTCATCCAATTATAAAATGTCCCTGATTGGACGGCGTGCACAATCGGAATTGTTAAAGCAAGATCGTTCGTTCGTTTTGCATCATAATCAGAATTAATGGCGCGAAGAGCCTCGTCCAATATCGACGTGAATTCTTTTAGATTTGCTGGCGCAATCTTGAACTCAATAATCCATTCATGGCTTCCCTTGCTGCCGGCATTTAAATAAACAGGCGCGGCAGTAAAATTGTCAATCTCGGATTCCGTCAACTCACAAGCACGAGCAATGGCGGCCTCGGCGTTTTCAATAATCAGTTCTTCACCGAATGCATTAATAAAGTGTTTTGTGCGCCCCGAAATTTTTATCCGATAAGGAGAAAGTGAAGTGAATCTAACCGTATCTCCAATGTTGTAGCGCCATAGACCGGCGTTGGTCGTTATGACCATTGCGTAATTTCTATTCAACTCTACATCGCTAAGTCTAACTGCTCTTGGAAATTCCTTTTCGATCTCTTCAAAAGGAATAAACTCATAGAATATTCCATAGTCGAGCATCAGCAACATCTCCTCCCGATCCGAACGATCCTGTATTCCAAAAAAGCCCTCACTCGCATTGTAAGTTTCCCAGTATCGCATTTCAGGATTTGGAATTAAGGACTTGAACAAGTTCTTATAGGGTTTGAAGGAAACGGCGCCGTGAAAAAATACTTCCAACTGGGGCCAAACCTCAAGGATATTTTTTTTCCTCTCGAGCTCGACTATTCTTTGTATTAATAAAATTGTCCATGTAGGAACGCCAGCGATATTAGTTACATTAACATCAGCAGTTTCATGGGCCATCTTTTCTATTTTCTCCTCCCAATTACCCATCAATGCTGTCTCGAGGCTGGGGGTACGGATAAATTGTGCCCAGTGTGGAAGATTCTGCATAATCACCGCTGAAACATCTCCATAAAAAGATGACGCTGATGAATCATATTCATTGATCTGGTGGCTTCCTCCAACTGCAAGTCCCTTTCCATCGAACAGTCGTGTATCGGGAAAATTGTTAACGTAAATTGATAGCAAATCTTTTCCGCCCTTAAAATGGCAATCTTCTAAAGACTCTTGAGAAACGGGAATAAATTTGCTCCTGGCATTTGTCGTTCCGGAGGATTTTGAAAACCATTTAATCTCTGTCGGCCAGAGAATATTTTGTTCTCCACGCATAAGACGTTCAATATAGGGAAAGGTCTTTTCGTAGGAATGAATGGGAATTCTTTCTTGATATTGCTGATAATTTTGAATGCTATCAAATCCATATTTTTTTCCAAACTCCGTCTGCGTCCCCATTTGGATCAATCTTCGAAACAGTTCATCCTGAACCTCATGAGGGTACTTAATAAAAAGCTCAATCTGATGAATGCGCTTTTTCATCACCCAGGTCAAAATTGAGTTAAGAAGTCCCATAAAAAAGTTTGGCCTAAATTAATAAGACTTTGGTCGTTTAAAAAAATGTCCGATAGTATCAAAAATTAGTGCACCCGGGCCCGACGCAATTCAAAATTCTGTCCCAGGTAAACCTTGCGAACTTGGGGATCATTAGCCAGGTCTTCAGCTGTTCCCGATTTGAATAGTTTACCATCTACCATTAAGTAGGCGCGATCAGTAATAGAAAGGGTCTCGTCCACATTGTGGTCCGTAATGAGAATTCCTATGTTCTTCTTTTTCAATCTTGCAACAATGGACTGGATTTCTTCAACTGCAATTGGATCAACCCCTGCAAATGGTTCATCCAGCAATACGAATTTTGGATCTACCGCAAGAGCCCTTGCGATCTCCGTTCTTCGTCGCTCTCCCCCCGACAATGACATTCCCAGATTTTTTCTCACTTTTTGCAAGCTAAATTCTTCAATTAACTCCTCTACCTTATCCTTGCGTTGTTGTTTTGTGAAATCGCGTAACTCAAGCACGGAAAGAATATTTTCTTCAACGGTTAGCCTTCGGAACACTGATGCCTCCTGAGCTAAGTAACCAATGCCACGCTTTGCACGCTGGTACATCGGCAACGGCGTGATTTCTTCTGTGTCGAGGAAGATCCTCCCTTCATTTGGTTTAATCAGACCGACAATCATATAAAAAGATGTCGTCTTGCCCGCTCCATTTGGTCCAAGCAAGCCAACAATTTCTCCCTGTTCAACTCTAACCGACACATCATTAACAACGGTCCGTGTCTTATATTTCTTTATCAAATGCTCAGCGCTCAAGATCATTCCTAAAATTTTATATCGCGAATTTTAAATTGCACACTAGTGTTTCCGTTATAAGTATTCTCCTCAAC
>DASUGQ010000474.1:0-15199 GCA_036273935.1 Cyclobacteriaceae bacterium
AGCCCACGCGATCTTTTGATGATGTTAAACCTCTGGGTTGTGTGTTATGAAACTAAGAATCAATCGCCCCCTGGACGGGAAAATGAAGGCTATTGTGGAAAAGCGGAACAATAGACTTCGTGAATTTTTCTCCTCCAAAAACCTTGATGTAGAACTGACAGGTGATGCTGAAAATCCTATGATCGTTATTGGTCAGGCAATCAGCGTGGCAGCGTATGTCAAGAACTTTGACCTCATTTTTCTTGATAAGTCGCATCAGGGAACACCAAAAAAAATCTTCAAACTAACGCATGAAGTATCTGGTACTCGGGAAGAAGTGCTGGATGTAATGCATGAATCAGTTCATGTCGGTCTGTTCCGCATTCAGGAAAAAAGATCTAAACTCTTTCTTGCGGGGTATAATTTTAAGGACCCGGAAAATAGAAAAGGTCGCTTTCCTGTATTTGCCCGGGAGATGAGCATCGTCTATAAGACGAGTGAAAGGGCAGAGGAGATGAAGGGTATTCTTGAAGAAGATGGATACGATGTTGAAGTTGTTAAACCTGATCTTGATCGATTGAGAATTCATCTTGGGTTTAAACCCGCAGTTGAGTACTACGACAAGAAACCAGTTCTTGCGGAAAAGGAAATCGATCACGAATAGACCGGATTCAACTCCCTTCCCACGATCACAATGTAACCAGTTACATTTCTGGAGGTATTCTCTTTGGACAAAGTCAGGTAATTCCGGAGTTCTCATTTGAGGAATAAAAAATCCTTTCACGTCAGTTCGGGTATTTTGTCACCATCGGTTGGGAAAAATGATTGACGTTTTCAGACCTAGGGTCAAAATAGCATAATAGTGGGCGTCCACTGACGACAAATTTTTCATCAAGAGGGTATTTTACAATGCCCGCCAGGTTCAATTCAACCGTTTGAAATGTATCAAAAATGCGGAAAATGCTTGAAGGTGTGCACAAACACATTTACCTTCACTAAAACTTTTCCACTTTTTGAGACATGAGACCCTTATTAATACTGGCACTTCTACTTTTTTTTGCAGGTTCGAGCCTGTACTCCAAAACCCTTAGATGGTGCGAAGGAGTAATTGTTCTGAATAACAGTGAAGTCCTTGCTGGCGATGTTGTGATCGAACCTTCTCTTGATCTGGTCCTGTTTCGGTCAGGAGAAGTGAGAACGTTCTATCCTGTATCTAAAATTAATTTTGTCAGCCTTCGCGAAGAAGGAGTGAAGTATCCCCGAAAATTCATTTCTCTTCAGTGCGAAGAACATGGTAAGACGGCGTTCAGATTGTATGAAGTGATCTTAGACGGAGATTTATCAGTGATACGAAGACCCAATGGAGGTTCACTACCAGGTACCGACGAAGTTTATGGCTATGATTATTTTATCATGGACAAAGCGACAATTATCAGCTTGTCAGAATTCAGAAAGAAGATTTACCCCGTCATCGAAAATTATTACTCTGAAAAGAAATTGACGCGGTTTCTCAGTAAAGAGCAACTGAATCCATGGTCGCTTTCCGATGCGATTAAAATAATCAACATTTACAATGATCGATTGCCGATCGATACAGCTAATATATCGGCCCGGAAGTAAGTTGAACCAAAAGTAAACGAACCTGATTTCTCAGGCGACCTTCAATTCCTTTTTTAGAATAATCAATGCGCGCTGTTTCAATTCATCGATGTTGATCAAAGGCGTATTTGTTTCCTTTGCCATTTCATCCCACTTCCTCATGAGTATGAGTAGATCATGGAGCGGATCCTTTTCGAATTCCTCGGCCTCAGTAGCATTCATCATGCCGCCTTGATACTCCAACGTCTTCTTACTTGCTTCACTGAGATGATTAAAATAATACGGAAATTTGTACGTGAGATATCGCTTGGCTTGAACATGACCCTCAACGAGCCTGGCCATACGTTCTGTGAATCCTTTCGCTCGCAAATAATCAGCACCGATCTTTTCATGACTTTTCACACCGTAGCCGGTCATGTTGTTTTCCTCTGTCATCATTACGCAGATGTGTCCGATGTCGTGAAAAAAAGCAGCCAGTATGACTTCATCATCAACCCCTTCGCGAATCGCCAGTTGGGCAGCTTGTGACATATGCTCAAGTTGAGAGACTGGCTCTCCAATGTAATCTGCGGCGCCGTATTTCTCATAGAGATTGAAAATTTCATTGACAGTTTCTTCAGCGGAATTCATATGATGAACATTTGAAATCAAGGTACGGATTCAACCGCAACTGGCCGGATATGTTGCTTTAAGTCTATATTAATTTTGTAGAATTGAAAATTTAAAGGAACGTTCACGCTTAATTAAGGCTCGTCACCATGACGAAGATTACTTTAGCCTAATATTTTGAGCACGGCAAAATTTCTCATCACCTTATCTAATTTTTGAAATTTATGAAAACTGATCTTGTAATATTCGATTTAGCGGGTACAACAGTCAAAGACAATAACGATGTTCCCAGGATTCTGCAGCGAACATTGGCCAAGTTTGATACCTATATAACACTTGATGAGGCGATCGATGTGATGGGCATTTCAAAGCCTGTTGCAATCCAAAAGCTGCTGGAAAAGTATAATGATGACCTGATTACGATCACCAGCGATGGAATTGATGCCATCCATAAAGTCTTTGTAGAAGACATGATTGATTTCTATAAAAATGACGCATCGATCGGTGAAAAGGATGGTGTCTCTGGAACGTTTGAGATACTGAGAAAAAATAATATCAAAGTAGCTGTTGATACAGGATTTGACCGGCAGATAACGGATGTATTGCTGGAACGACTCAGGTGGAAAAAAGACAAGCTGATAGATTTCAGCATAACAAGCGACGAGGTGCTGAGGGGTCGCCCTTTTCCCGACATGATCTTCAAAGCGTTAGAGCATTTTAGTATCAACGATCCAGCCTGTGTTGCCAAGGTGGGCGATACTCCCGTGGATCTTCAGGAGGGAAGCGCGGCGGGTTGCGGATTAGTAATAGGCGTTACGTCGGGCGCTTTTCCCCGCGAGGTACTCGAACTTGAAAAGCATACTCATTTGATCTCAGCCATTCCAGAAATCCTGCCAATATTAAATCTCAAGCAGGAACATCAATTGGCTTGATCTTAAATTATTAAATTGTTAACTTCATGTTAAGCAACAATTAACATGAGGTGGCAAGGTTTTTACTTCTCCTTTTAGTCATTCCGACGATCAATCTGTTTGCGGGTAAACCTCTTACCTGGTATGAAGGCGCAGTGGTGCTCGCTGATCAACAAGTATTGACAGGTCAGGTTGCAGTACATCCCAGACAAAATATTATAATGTTCCGATCAGGTGATCAGCAAACAGTTTACCCTGCGCACAAAATTCAAAATGTCTTTTACTATGATGAGCAATTCAATATCAACCGCAAGTTTGTTTCCATTGCAAATCGGGATCACGGGTACGCGAAGTATGAATTATATGAAATTGTTCTTCGTGGCGAGGTGAGTGTCCTACGAAAAGAAAGAATACACCTGGATTTGAATGATCAGCTTGACTTTAATTATTTCGTTATGTACCAGGATGAAGTTTTGCCCATCAAACAATTCAATAAAAGAGTCTATCCTCATTTGATCGACTGCGATTCCTTCACGTTTTCCAGGTTTATTGAGCGGGAACATCTTAACCCGAATTCCCTTCGCGATGCGATTAGCATGATAAAGTATTACAATCGAATGGTGAGCCATTCAAGTTCCCTGGCAAGGGGCTAAGTTGTTACAACTTCCTGATTGCGCGTTACCTCAGCCTTTTGCCACACCCTCTGTTTATTGGTGAAATAGATCATCGAACCAAGAATCAGCAATGATCCAAGAATTGAAATTACATATCCGGCTACGGTAAAGAATTCCAGCCAGCTCAATGACGCGTAACCAAATTCTTTGTATAACAAAACACCAGCACTGCCGAGGTAACCAAATGAGTCGGCCACATACATAATAAAGCCTACTGTACCAGCGTATTGGAACGACGCGATCAACCGATCAAAAAAAATGCTGTTAAACGGAACATATCCAAGATAAAGTCCCAATCCTATCAAAGTCATCCACAGGGGTGCGTCAATTATTTGTCGTTCGAACAGAATGGTGCTCAGCCCGATCAAAGCCAGGCCGCTGATGATAATGAAGTGATTGATTACAAGGGCCTGCATATTGTTCCTGATGAACATGATGCTTCCCATTACGATCAGCACCCCAAATGAAATCGGGATTTCCGTAAGTGTAAAAATTTCAGGATTGTCGCCGTACCCGAGCGTGTTCCAGATTTCCGCAGAAAAATTATCTCTGAAATCACGCAATGCGGTCAGCAGTGTATAAGCAATTATCAGCAAAGCCAGCCCTGGAAAAAAACTCACGATAAATTTTTTCCGTTGACTTCCATCCATTGGTTTTCTTTTTGTCCGCATTTTCTCATCTGCCCAAGAAGGAGGGGGCAAACGATCAAGTAACCAGATAAAGATTAACAATGGAATAAAGAAGATGCAACTTGTCACAAAGGGCATCCACATTTCACTTGCGCCCCACTGCATAACGTAACTACCTACAGTCTTTGCGAAACCCGACGAGAAAATGAAGCTAATAGACAGACCCGCGCCCAGTACTTCCGTGCATCGCCGCCCTTCAAGATAGTTGAAGATCATTCCCCAAATCATTCCCAGGGGTAAACCATTGGTGAAGAGAAATACAATGTTGTATGGCGCTGGGACAAGGGCGAAGAGCAACCAGGAAAAAACTGCAATGAGCGATGAAATAAAAATGCTTTTTGCCCGTGAGTTGGATTTTAACTCTGACATGATCTTGATACCAATGAACTTTGATAGGGCATAGCCAAGTACCTGGAAAGTGACAAGCCAGACCTTATAGCTGATGCCAAGGAAAAGAAGGCCATCAAAAGTGGCTACTGAAAATGTTTTTCTGAATGTATAAACACAGGTATATAGAAGAAAAGCAACTCCGGCCGCATAAAGTGAAAACCAGAAATTGTTTGTTCGTTGAAGCCATCGAGTTATTCGTTCACGTAATGCCATGTTCATCAAAATAGGCCTGCTTCCACTTTCCCTCGCGCAGAACGGAAATTGTTTTGAAACCAAGCCGATAAATCGTTTTTGCGGTTTGAGTGAAATGCCCTGTCAGATCATCGGCATGATGAGCATCGCTGTTCAGTGTAATCGGAATATTTTTCTTCAATAGTAATTCGAGTATCCAGGGACTCGGATACGGCGTTTCCGATTTTTTTTGATACAGCCCTCTCGTATTAACTTCTATTATGCAATGACTTGCAGCGATAACATCAATGGTCTTGCTTATCTCATCTTTGTACCATTGATCGCTTTCCCTGAAAAATTTTTCGCCGATGTTTTGTATTTTGATCTTATCTACGTGACCGATAATATCCGGAGGGGAAGTACGTATCATCTCCCTCGTTAATTCAAAGTAACGAGCGACTGCATCCTTTATATTGTTACCAAAGATCTGATCGAGTCCCTCAAGGAATGATTGATGCGTGCTATCAACCTCCCATCCTCTTCCATCGTCGAACTTTTCGACAAAATGAACTGACCCAATGGTGTAGTCAAGTTTGTCCTTGAATTGCCCTGCGTTGATTACATTAGGAATAAAATCTACTTCCAGTCCTTTATATAATTTAATTTCAGTGGTAGCCTCATTTAATCTGTCGATTGTCTCGATGTAGCTATCAAGCGCATCGGTTTTCATGCACCACTTACATTCGAAGGGCAAAGGTGCATGTGAAGAGAATCCGAGGCTGGAGATGTTCAATTCTTTCGCTTTGTTGATGATTTCAGACATTTCACTTTTGCCGTCGCAAAAGGAACTGTGGGTATGATAGTTGGTCCACATTTTCAAAGTAATTAAGTGAGTATGATGTAAGCTGATGTTT
The DNA here is from genome assembly GCA_036273935.1 of Cyclobacteriaceae bacterium. GTDB lineage: Bacteria > Bacteroidota > Bacteroidia > Cytophagales > Cyclobacteriaceae > ZC4RG29. The sequence continues at coordinate 5,937 of DASUGQ010000474.1, forward strand.
AAAATGATGTTTAGGTTAATATACTGCGTTCAATTTTAATTTAATATTTACATACCGAGTCATCGCTTTGTTTTTAAATAGGAGATATTTGAATGGAGGTAATCATCTTATTATGAATCAACATCAATCGGCTGACATTGCCATCGTGGGGGGTGGCATTGTGGGCCTCGCCCATGCTTACATGGCTTTGGAACGGGGATATCGAGTAGTGCTTTTTGAACGCGAACAATTTGCCATCGGGGCGTCGGTGAGAAACTTTGGTTTGGTTTGGCCGATCGGGCAGGAACCTGGAGAAGGCTTTGACCGGGCGTTGCGTAGTCGCGAGCACTGGATGAATGTGGCGAGGGAAGCTGGCCTTTGGATCAATCAAAACGGATCCCTTCATCTTGCGTATCACGAAGATGAGTTGGAAGTGTTGCAGGAATTTGTTGACCTGTATGGCGGCGTGGATGGATATCAGTGTACGCTGTTAAGTGCTGATCAGGCGAAAAATAAATCCAGTGTCGTGAAGACAAAGAATTTAAAAGGTGCCTTGTGGAGTGGGACGGAGTGTACCGTCAACCCTCGCGAAGCAATTCGAAGGATTCCAAAATGGCTAGCAGAAAAATATGGCTTGATTTTACGTTTTGGAGAGGTTGTAAAATCAATTTCGCTTCCAAAAGTGGAAACCTCCAGGGAAACGTGGAAGGTTGACAAAGTCTATGTTTGCAGTGGAGCGGACTTTGAAACATTGTATCCTGACGTCTATGATCGCCTTGACATAACCAAGTGTAAACTTCAAATGATGAAAGCGGCTTGGCGGTCGGTCCAATCAATTGGTCCATCGCTTTGCGCCGGTCTGACCCTTCGGCATTACGCAGCGTTCAACAAATGCACTTCGCTATCGAAGTTGGATAAACGATATGATAAAGAAGAAGGTAAGCTAAAGGAGAACGGGATACATGTGCTGCTTGCGCAAAATAATGCAGGGGAACTTATCATCGGTGATTCGCATCATTATCAACTTACACACGAACCATTTGACAGTGAAGAAGTGAATCAAATGATTTTGACTTACCTGACTTCATTTGCAGAAGTTGGCGATATTGAAATTCTTGAACGCTGGCACGGCATTTATCCAAAGCTAAACGGCTCGCTAAATTTGTTGGTAGAACCTGAACCTGGAGTGACGGTTGTCAATTGTCTTGGCGGTGCGGGGATGACGCTGAGCTTTGGGTTGGCAGAGGAGATATTAGAAAGAGACAGCAATAAAGTTTTTAGATAATAACTTCCTTGTCAGCTAATTACTTTGGTAGAATAAAATAAACCACCAGCATCACGGTTCTTTTTCTGGAATTATTGACAGGCAGATGAGGTTTTGAGGCATCAAAATAAATAGAGTCGCCTTCCATTAGTAATATAGATTCATTGTTAATGTAATAATCGCACCTTCCCTGGAGAATGTATTTGAACTCGTAACCATCAGTTGTTGTGGGGTTTCCTTTTGCTCCGGGCTCCAATGTTAACAAGGTTATCTCCATGGTACAATTCGTGATGTTTTGCGATAGAATGTGGAGGTAACTAAAGCCTGGCCGGTCTTCCCGAATCATTGGCTTGTATTCATTTTTCTTAATGTGTACGAAATCTTTGCCATTCATTAACACCATGTCTTCGAAAAATTCTTTTAAAGACAAATCAAGTGATTGAATGAGACTGATAAATACAGGAAGAGACGGGACTGTACGTGAGTTCTCAATTTTTGAAAGCAGTCCTTTGCTCACATTTGAACGGCGTGCTACCTCCTGTATGGTAAGATTTTTTCCCAGCCTTGCAGCACGAATTTTTTGCGCAATTCTTGAAACGACTTCATTGTCAATCATCAGCCTAAATGTTTACTTATGGTAAACTTATAAAAATGTTGGACACAAAATTATGCCTTTGCCTGGCTGTCATTTCCTTCCCATGACTCGTTAATAGAATGTTATCGTGGATGCGCTAAATAATCGTTGCAGCGACGTGTTTAATATTTGTCAATTAAGCCAAGGTTAATGTTGTTGAAAAATTTCACACAAAGTTTAATTCACTCGTAATGTTATTCTAAACGAAACGTCAAGCACATTCTCAACCTTTGAATCGTCAAAACTGAGCACGGTATAAATGCATTTGATCTTCGGTACGATGAAAAGCATTTATTAGGTAACACAAACTTTTAACAACCCATTTAACCTCACAACTATGAAACAAAATCTACTAAGGAATTTACATTCTTTAGGATTACAGACCACAAGATTGTGGCTGGTGATTGCTATCGTACTTTTCGGATTCCATTACGGTCACTCACAGACCAGGGTCACTGGAAAAATTACTTCTTCAGAAGATTTCTCTCCGCTTCCCGGTGTGAATATTCTGGTGAAGGGTACTTCAAATGGAACAATTTCAGATGCCCAGGGATCATATTCAATTGATGTGCCTTCCCAGGATGGTGTATTAGTCTTTTCCTTCGTGGGGTACCAATCAATGGAAGTCTCACTTGATGGTCGCACTACCGTCGATGTACAAATGCAATCGGATGCTCAACAGCTCTCTGAAGTTGTTGTGACGGCCCTGGGAATTGAACGGGATAAATCCAAATTGGGCTATGCGGTACAAGACGTAAAAGGAAGCGACCTGGTGAAAGCCAGGGATCCTAATCCGATTAATAATTTAGCAGGAAAAATTGCGGGGCTAACAGTAGCCAGTTCCCCCGAATTGTTAGGGCGGCCTAATCTATATCTTAGGGGAAAGGCTCCATTGTTTGTAGTAGATGGCATACCCATCCAATCCGACACATGGAATATCAGTCCCGACGATATCGAAACAATAACCGTGCTCAAAGGGCCAACGGCCTCAGCGTTATATGGATCAAGAGGTCAGTACGGGGCGATCCAGATCACGACAAAGAGAGGGACAAAAGACAAACGCGGGGTTTCGTTCGAGTTCAATTCGTCAACGATGATGGAGAAGGGATTTTACGCTCTCCCCAAGGTTCAAAATGAATATGGCCCCGGTGATCATGGGCGATATGCTTTTGCGGACGGAAAAGGTGGTGGTTTATACGATTCCGATTATGATATCTGGGGACCTAAGTTTGAAGGCCAGCTTATACCTCAGTATGATGGCGTAGTTGACCCAAATAACGAATACACAACGACGTTTCCCAATGGAGCCTCCTTCACCGGCAATATCGTTCCCACTCCGTGGACGGCAAGGGGAACCGATAATATTCAGCGCTTTCTCCGACCTGGAATACTCACCTCAAACAATATTGCTGTCTCGACGTCGGGCGAAAACTATGATCTGCGATTTTCAACAACCTACTCGTATCAGCAAGGTATTGTTCCTAATACACAGTTAAATACTAACAATTTTAATATCACTGCGGGAATTGACCTCTCTCCCAAAGTAAGGTTTGAGACAAATGTTAACTACAATCGTCAGTATACCGATAACTTTCCTGATGTCACGTATGGTCCAAACAGTTTGATCTATAACATGCTGATCTGGGGTGGTTCTGATTGGGATGTTGATGATATGAAGGATTATTGGCAGGAAGGTAAAGAAGGGTTGCAACAAATCTATGCTGACTACACGCGGTATAACAATCCCTGGTTTTCAGCGAAGGAATGGTTGAGAGGTCACTACAAAACAGACATTTATGGTTACATGTCATTGAAGTGGCAAATGACACCCTGGCTCGAGTTGATGGGCAGAACGCAGATCAATACCTATGATCTTTTGAGAACTGAGAAATTTCCTTACTCAGGAACAACCTATGGTCGTGAACAGGCGAAGGGTGATTACCGCGAGGACAAGCGAAATCTTTTTGAGAACAATACAGAATTCATGTTAACCTTTACCAAAGACGTTGCGACTAATCTTAATGTTAGAGCTTCCGTTGGGGGTAATTTGAGAACGTTCAAGTATGAATCAAACTATTCGACAACTGATTATTTGAATGTGCCCGGCTGGTACAATTTTGCCAATTCTTTAAACCCTGTTAAGACCTACAACTTCACTGCGCCTATGCAGGTGTTGAGTTTCTATGGTTATGTTGACTTGTCGTATAAAGAATTCTTGAATGTTTCCCTGACCGGCAGAACAGACAAGCACTCGGCCTTGCCTTCAGCAAAGAATCAATACTTCTACCCGTCAGCCTCATTGAGTCTTGTTTTATCACAACTTGTGAAGATGCCAGACTTCCTTTCTCATTTGAACGTAAGGGGATCATATGCTAAGGTTGGAAGTTCGGAACCTTTGACCCAAAAGACTATCGGGCCTATCCCATCCGTTAGCATGACGGGTAATCCGCTGGGATATGGATCTGTTTATGAAACTCCATACGATGGCCCAAATTATCTGAACTCGCCGGTGTACAGCACTTCATTGGTCTATAACAATCAGCCGGCAGCCTATTACACCAATACGATCACCAATCCTAATCTCGAACCAAGTTTCAGTTCAGCATGGGAAACAGGTTTGAATGCAAAGTTGCTGTCTAACAGAATTGGCCTTGATGTGACCTACTTTGAAAGTCTTGATGGACCTGGAATTTATAATCTGCCCATCTCTGAAGCGGCAGGTTATTACACCGCTCTCGTGAATGGAATTAAAACAGAGCGAAAGGGTTGGGAGATTGTATTAGACGCAGGTATTTTAAATAAGTCCGAAGGACTACAGTGGAATACAATGATAAATTGGTCTACATACAAAGAATACATTCGTGAAATATATCCTGAGGCCAACATTGAAAACCTCGACTTATACCGCCAGGTAGGCGAACGTCTTGATCAGTTCTGGGGAACAGCATTAGTCAAAACATCCGACGGGCAAATTGTAAATACAAGTGATGGCAGGCCCATTCCTTTGACTTCCTTAAATGGAAATGCAAGAAGAAACCTGGGGAACTATAATCCTGATTGGGTTTGGGGTTTCAACAATAAATTTTCTTATAAGAATTGGAGTCTCAGTTTCTTGTTTGATGGACGAGTGGGAGGAGTGATCGCGAACTACATCCAGCAACAAACTTTCCGGGGCGGCAGACACATTGAAACGGTGCAGGGCGCCATGGGCGAAGCGCGTTACCAGGATTACCAGGGAGTTAAATCGTGGGTCGGACCAGGCGTTGTAGTTACCAACGGCACACCGGTTGTAGATAATGAAGGACACATTACTAATGAAGATGAACTAACCTTCGCTCCAAATACAAATCCCACTTATCTTCAGGACTGGATAAGTCGTTACTACAACACAAACGAGTCAAATATTATGAGCCGATCGTTTGTGAAATTGCGTGAAGTGACGCTTGGCTACTCTTTTCCAGCCAGTATTCTTGAAAACACATTCATTAAACGAGCCAGCATATCATTCATAGCGCGTAATCTTCTCTACTTCGCCGAGAAGAAGGATATCGACATTGATCAGTATGGTGTTGAACCTGGATCCAGTTTGCAGTCTCCGTCTTTGAGACGCTACGGCGTGAACATTAACATTATATTTTAAACGACAAGTCTTATGAAATCTATAAAATATTTTCTGACTTTCATTTTAGTAGCGGCTGCGGTTTCTTCTTGCAAAGATTTCGATGAGCTTGAAGAAAATCAAAATAAGCCCGTTGGTGCTCCACCGTCACTGGTATTGAACGGTGTGTTGAATGATCTGTATGAGCGAGGATGGAATCCCGATCAACGTCAGAATCAATTCTACTGCTGCAACTACAATTATTACGGTACCAATGAATACTGGTCTTCTGCTTCCCTCAGCTATATGACGTTGAAAAACATAAAGAAAATGGAGGAAGAAGCATTGAAGACAGGCGCACCGGAAGTAAATCCTTATTCTGCACTGGCAAAATTTCTCAACGCATACTTTTATGTTCGCATGGCGCAACGTGTTGGTGATATTCCCCTTACAGATGCCCTGTTGGGATTGGAGAATCCAGCACCGACGTATGATGCACAAAGAGAGGTATTTCTGAAAGTACTTACCTGGTTGGATGAAGCCAATCAAAACATAACGGATTTGATTGAATCAAATAATACATCCTTCGGCGGGGATATTTATTTTAACAATGATTTGAGTAAATGGCAAAAAGCGGTAAATACTTTCAAGCTTCGGGTACTTATTGGTTTAAGTAAAAAAGAGGGCGACGCAGAATTGAACGTGAAGAATCGATTCAAGGAAGTCATTGATAATCCAGCAAAATTTCCTTTAATGGAAAGCCTGTCCGACAATCTTCAATACGTGTACAATGGCACCTCAAATTTGTATCCGTTAAATCCAGGCAATAGGGGTTTTGATAAAGGCCGTTATAATATGGCGGCGACCCATTTGAATACGTTGGCTTCTCTCCATGACCCTCGGGCTTATGTTACCGCTAACCCGGCTGAAGCCAAAATTGCAGGAGGCACCAGCCCCACAGATTTTGCTGCTTTTGTTGGAGCTCCTTCAGGGGAAAGCCTTGATGATATGACTTTTAAAGCTGGCAACGGTGAATATTCTTTCATTAATCAAAAACGATATTACACCACTTTAAAGGGTCCTGAGCCAGCTATTCAATTAGGCTATTCGGAGCTTTGCTTCAACATTGCAGAAGCGATTAATCGTGGATGGACTACCGGCGATGCAGAGTCATATTACGATAAAGGCATTATGGCGTCTTTCGAGTTCTTCGGTATAGCTCCCGGGGCGAAATTGGAGATCACTGAGCCGGATAATGACGAAGTTCTCGCGACAGTAGATATTACGCAAACCTATATTGACGATTACTTCAGCCAACCTGCTGTCACTTATGCTGGTAATAATGCAACGGGATTGAATCAAATCATCACGCAAAAATATCTTGCGTTCTATCAGAACTCAGGTCAGGAAGCCTACTTCAATTATCGTCGCACTGGTATGCCGACATTCGACGTTGGTCCCGGCACAGGGAACGGGGGCGTGATTCCCAGGCGCTGGATCTATCCGACAAACGAAAAAACAAACAATACTGAAAATTACAACGCTGCACTGATGAGTCAGTTTGGCGAGGAAGTAGACGATCTGAATCATGAGCTGTGGATAAATAAGGACTAGTTAAACGACAAACAGGCTGTCTGCGTGGACAGCCTGTTTGTATTTCATGTACATTTATTGATCTTGATGAAGTTGGTGAAATTAACCATCAACTCTTCTTATAATTCTCTATCATAATTAAAACGGTAATGAAGAACCTGTTTTTAACGATCTTAATGGTGGTGAGTGCTTATGGATATTCACAAACCAAAAATAAAACGGAAAATGTTGTGCTCGTTACCCTTGATGGCTTTCGTTGGCAGGAAGTTTTTAATGGTGCCGATTCGGTGCTGATGAAACAGCAACAGCATATGAAGGACAATAACCTTAAATCTAAATACTGGAGAGACGATGTTAGCGAGAGAAGAAAGGCCTTGCTACCTTTTTTCTGGAACACTATGGCAACGGATGGACAACTGTATGGTAACCGGCCACTAGGTTCAAAAGTTAATGTTACCAATCAGATGTGGTTTTCATATCCTGGTTATAATGAAATTCTCACTGGACATGCTGATGATGAAAGAATCAACAGCAATGATAAAAACTATAACCCTAATAAAAATGTGCTGGAGTTTATTAACAGTCAGCCTGACTTTAAAGGAAAGGTAGCGGCATTTACATCCTGGGATTGTTTCCCCTACATTATTAATGATAAGCGCAGTGGAGTATTTGTCAGTGCAGGATTGACAGAAGCAAAGGGAGACAAACTAACGGAACGTGAAAGAATGTTGAATCAAACTTTAAATGCGATACCTAATCCGTTAGGTGACGTCCGGCTGGATGCATACACCTTTTATTACGGGATGGAGTATATGAAGAAGAACAAACCCCGGGTGATGTATTTCAGTTTTGATGAGACCGATGATTTTGCTCATGGCGGTGAGTACGCAGCGTACCTCAACGCTGCAAATTATACTGACCGTTTCATTGGAGAGCTATGGAACTATCTCCAAACCGATCCGCAATACAAAGACAAAACGACAATGATCGTCACATGTGATCACGGGCGTGGAATTACAGAGGAGGAGTGGAAACATCATGGAAAGAAAATCGAACATGCCAGTGAGATTTGGTTTGCTGTTATTGGACCCGACACTGTGCCTGTTGGAGAGATGAAAGGAGAGAGCCAACATTACCAAAATCAGATTGCAAAGACCATAGCAGCTCTGCTTGACATGGATTATACCAATGGATCTCATGTTGGCGATACATTGACAAGTGCAATCAGGAAATAGTTGAAAATTAATCACGGCCTGAGCGGCCGCGATTAATTTTGCACTCGACATTAAGAATTTAATCTAAAGGTGATGGGCTGAACCATTCGAACTTTAACCGGTCTTCCTCTTTGCTTGCCCGGTTTCCATTTGGAAAGCTTAAGTACCCTGATCGCTTCTTCGTCACAACCCCTGCCGATCCCTTTAATTATTTTAAAGTCACTTAGCACACCTTTCTCGTTCACAATGAACTCGACAAAGACCTTTCCCTGCGTCTGCGATTGCCGGGCTTGCTTGGGATACCTTAATGACCTGCTCAACAGATTGTAGAAGTCACTGTATCCTGACTCCGGTTCGGGCATAACTTCGGCAAAAATAACGGGCAGATCGGAAGCAGTTTCGACCGGTACGTCAACAATAGGGAGGACTAAGGCAGCGGGATCATCTGGTGCAGGTGGTTCAACCGGAATAACATCTGAAGGTTCGGTTGCGTTGTTTGTGACTTCAATCATGGTGATTGGTATACTTGCCGGTTTCACCACTGATTTACTGTTATAAACGTGCTCAGTAGGGACAACTGTGTAAACCATTTCCTCAAGGGGCGTTTCTGGTCGTGGGTTTGGCGGCAATGCTACTTTCGCTTTCCATTCGAACGCCATGATCACAATGGCAATACTAGTGATTAAGCCTAACGGCAATAAAGTGCTTCGGTAACGATGCACATCGTACGCTGGATTTTTCTTCGGTTCCATAATCGCTTTAGGTTTAGATTTATTTTGACTGCTAACCGCGGTATGGACCAGCAACGCTGGTAAAACATGTTTGCCTTTAGTAATGGTGCGAATCGTATTTAGTCACATCTTTCTTTGCAGACTCCGTTGTTTTTAGTTTTTCAACCCCCGAATAAAGTCGTTTGTCTATCCAAACGTCTTCGCCATTTTTATTTCGAAGAGATTTCGTAGATTTAATTGACCCTTGAGT
>DASUGQ010000475.1:0-2878 GCA_036273935.1 Cyclobacteriaceae bacterium
GAGCCCTTTAGACTACCGACTGGTTTCGCATTACAGACAACTTTCGCACAAAGGAAATGGGGATATACTGATTTTGAATATCTTGTTTACGTTATGAGGTCACCGGTTGTCGCTCCATTTGATTCCAATCATTGGACAGAAATAAAAGAGATTTATCACCTTGGCATTTTAAGCCGCATGGCCACGTTTGAAACGGAATTGCCAGGCTATGAAGTCTGGATTAAAAAATTTCATGCGCACTTACTTTGGGTTGCAACGATTGACGAAAGCGTAAAGGGATGGGCGGGGCTGCAGCCGGTCTCGGCCCGCAAAGTCTATGATGGAGTTGCAGAGGTTACCGTTTATGTCCATCCTGATTTTAGTGGCAAGGGGATCGGTTCTTTTCTAATGAATCATGTCATCATCGAAAGTGAGCGCGCGGGAATTTGGACTTTATTTGCTGCTATTTTTCCAGAGAATATTGCCAGCATCCGGCTGCATGAAAAATCAGGCTTCCGCAAAATCGGTTATCGCGAAAAGATCGCCCGTCTTGATGGAGAATGGAGAGATACGGTGTTATATGAGCGAAGGAGCCGGATCGTTGGGGTCTGACTTAGGCATCCTACTAAGTGTTAGGTAATGACACCTTCAAAAAACTTTTCTCTGGTCAAATAACTTCCTGTAAATTCGCCATCCAAATCAAACGAAATGGTGCCGGTTTTTTGTTTCTGTAAAGGAATTTAAAATCTGAACCCACGTGAGGCGCTTATGTACATAGAGATCATGGATACCACCCTGCGTGACGGGGAGCAGACATCGGGCGTGTCCTACACGGCCACGGAGAAGTTGAACATTGCCAAAATGTTGCTGGAGGAAGTCAAAGTGGACCGCATTGAGATTGCTTCCGCACGTATTTCTGACGGTGAGTTTGAAGCGGCCAATAAGATTTTAAAGTGGGCCAACGAAAACGGTTATGGGGATCGCGTTGAAATTCTCGGCTTCGTGGACGACAATCGTTCGCTTGAATGGATCCAGAAAGTGGGGGGCAAAGTAGTGAACCTCCTTTGTAAGGGATCGCTAAAACACCTACAGGGACAGCTGAGAAAGACCCCTGAAGAACATGTAAGCGACATCCGCAAAGCCATTGCACAGGCCACAAAATTGGGCATCAAGGTAAATGTCTACTTTGAAGATTGGTCTAATGGAATGCGCAGTTCACACGATTATGTCTTGTTCCTTGTGGATGCGTTGAAGGATGAAAAGATTGAGCGGTTCATGCTACCTGATACCCTGGGTGTCTTAAATCCTGATGAAGCATATCGATTTGTCAAAGAGATGGTGGATAAGTTTCCGGGCAAGCATTTTGATCTTCATGCCCATAACGATTATGATCTGTCCGTAGCGAATTGTTTTGCTGGCGTTAAAGCCGGAGCCTCGGGGCTCCATGTCACTGTCAATGGCCTTGGCGAACGTGCTGGCAATACACCACTGTCAAGCGTAGTAGCTTTGCTAAAAGATCATCTTGAGGTGGATTTTTCAATCGATGAAACTAAACTGTACAGCGTCAGTAAATTAGTTGAAGTCTTTTCAGGAGTTGCTGTACCGAAAAACAAACCTGTCATCGGCGAACATGTCTTCACCCAAACGTGTGGGGTACATGCTGACGGCGATAACAAAGGTAATTTATATTATAATGAGTTGATGCCTGAACGTTTTGGACGTACGCGAAAGTATGCGTTAGGAAAAACATCAGGAAAGGCGAGTATTCAAAAGAATCTTGAAGAGCTGGGCATTGAGCTCGATCCTGAAGCATTAAAAAAAGTGACCGATCGTGTTGTTGAGCTGGGTGATAAGAAAGAAAATATTTCTGCCGATGATCTGCCCTACATCATCTCTGATGTGTTGGGAAGAGAACTTTACCCGGAGAAGATCCGGATCAGAAATTACTACTCAAGTCATGTATTTAATCTGAAACCCGTAGCCACGCTGAGTATTGAAATCAATGGCAAGGTTTATGAACAAACAAAAACCGGCGATGGTCAGTATGATGCATTCATGCAGGCGGTGAAATCGATTTACGACCAACTAGGCAAGAAGCTTCCTCAATTGATTGACTATAAGATATCCATTCCGCCCGGAGGGAGAACGGATGCGTTTGTAGAAACCATCATCACCTGGGAAATGGACAATCGTCAATTCAAAACCCGAGGTTTTGAAGCGGATCAGCAGGCTGCGGCCATCACGGCTACGCTGAAGATGTTGAATATGATTGAGCGGTAATGGCGGGTTTACGTTTGGCCTCTTTTAAGGAACAATCACGAGGGGTATCTTGATTTGTTCTACCAACTCTTCGAAAGACTCTTTATTGTTAGCGCTCATTTGTTCTTTGTCCATAACAAGGAATGTAACGGGAGTTTTTTGAATAAGCTGCTCGATGCGGTCTGTAACAAACCCAATTTCTATTCTGAAATCGTAAGAAACATTCTGCCCTTCGAGGATATCTTGTTCCAGGTCTTCAAAATGTTGCAAAGCTTCCTTCTCGATCTGTTTCTTCAACGCTACAGCCTCGCCATTATGCGACTTTATCAACCGGTAGGTATAGAGGATGGTCACGTGAGCTTTCAATTGCCTGGCCAGGTTGACAGCCCACTGGACTGCATGCTTGGAGGAAGCAGAGAAATTGGTTGTGCATAAGATAGTCTTGGCCATACCCTTCACGGAAAAATGAGATAGTCCATGTTGCGAACGTAGAGAGAAAGGGGGAACACTTTTCAGAGAATAGTCAATTCAAAAAATGACTTTTATCATAAAATCAAGTTTGATAAATTTCGAATGTTATGGGAATTTCGCAGAAGATGTCCATTGTATCAAATGATGCTTTCCAGGAGATATTTCAAAG
>DASUGQ010000476.1:0-2425 GCA_036273935.1 Cyclobacteriaceae bacterium
CCCACTGGCACTTTCCAGTATCGGAATGGGTGGATTTTTGGCCGCGGCGAATGATGCATTTCAACTGGACATCTTTGCCCTGTGTATCGCCACCACCATCTTTCTGCAAATCACTTCAAATCTTGCAAATGATTATGGGGATTCGATTCACGGTGCGGATGGAGAGGAGAGAAAGGGGCCATCTCGAGTTGTTCAATCCGGGTTAATTACCGCATCTCAAATGCGGAATGCAGTGATCATTTTTGTTGCCCTTTGCCTGGTGAGCGGCTTGTCCCTTCTTTTCGTAGCCTTTGGCTTGAACTGGAACGCGATTCTTTTCTTTCTCGGACTCGGGGTCCTCAGCATTTTGGCTGCTGTGGGGTATACCATTGGCAGAAAGCCCTACGGTTATATCGGCCTTGGAGATTTATCCGTTCTTATTTTTTTTGGGTTAGTCGGGGTATTGGGTTCGTATTATTTGTTCACGAAATCATTTTCACTTTATGAGATCTTACCAGCACTTAGTTGTGGTTTTTTTTCCATAGCAGTATTAAACATTAATAATATTCGTGACATCGATTCTGACAGAAGTGCGGGAAAATTCTCAATTCCAGTGAGGATTGGTCGGAAGAATGCCATTATTTATCATTGGTTTCTGTTAATAGCCGGTACTGCAGCTTCATTCGTATACACATTTTTAAATTACAAATCACCTCAGCAATTGATTTTCCTTTTTGTCTTGCCCCTGATTGTCAAAAACGGATTAGCAATTAAGAGAAAGCCTTCTGAAGAGCTCGATCCTTATTTAAAACAAATGGCCGTGACTACACTGCTTTTTGTTTTGCTATTTGGATTGGGAATAGTGATCTAACCCCTTCAATTACCGTGCAAGCGGATTTAAACCTTTTGATCAATCGACGGGTCTAATTGATTAAAAATCGTTTTTTGCAATTTTTAAGTTGCCAGATGCGTTTAGGTAACGAGGGCTATTTCAATTTCGAATTGTTATGATTAAGTGGATGAAGACAATAAATTATTTGATTCTCGCGGTTTTTATCACGGGCATCTTAAGCTGTGAGCCGACGCCGGATGAAAAGAAGCTCTTTGATGAGTTTGTTGTTTCTACAAATTATGATGTGAATGCCAACTTTAATTCATTCACAACATTTACGCTGCGCACCGATACCATTGGACTGGTGTCCAATACCTATGGTGACGATACCATTATTGTGGGAACAAATTATGCCCGTCCTGTCATCGAACAGGTGAGGAGCAACCTTATCAGCAGAGGTTATCAGGAAGTCGATGCTGATGAAGATCCAGACCTTGCGGTAAACATTTACGTAGTCAAGAATCTTAACCTTTTTCAACAGGCGAATTATTATCCATGGTATTATGACCCGTATAACTATGGTGGCTACTACGGAGGTTATTACGGCGGATACTATGGATATCCTTATTACAGCACGTATGCTTATAACACTGGCGTCCTGGTAGTTGATCTTGTGGATCTCGTAAATCTCAATCCGCAAAATCAGGTGAAGGTAATCTGGAATGCCTACATGGGTGATGTCTTCAGTTCTTATGACCGGAATCAACAGTCCCTTGATGCAATTGATCAGGCGTTTGTTCAGTCGCCTTATTTAGTAACCGAATGAAATTATGCGCATAATATTTTCTTTTGCTTTTCTTCTCTCAGTTCAAACCTTGTTCGCTCAGGATTTTGATCGCTATTTTTATGTATCGTGGAATTATAACACACCTTTGAGTGATACAAACTGGATTGGCAATTCAAGTGCAACTGGCTTGAAGTTGGGGTATCGCAAAATTATCACGGACAGAATTTCAGCCGGGGTGGACTTTACCTGGTCTTACTATGATCAGTATGAACCCCCAACAACATTTGTGTCGGAAAGCGGAGCAATACACACTGATTATTTCAAGTATATCTATAATTATGGAATCACGGTGAATGGCCAATATTTCCTGCCCGTGAACAACACCAACATTCTTCCGTTTGTTGGACTTGGTCTTGGAGCCGCGTACAATCGATATACACTTTATTACAACATTTACACAGACGATGATACCTCCTGGGGATTTCTCGCGCGGCCAGAAGTGGGGGTTTTATTTACATTCAGCAAAAAGGTAGGCGCCATTGTGGGAGCTCATTACGATTATTCGACGGCCAAAAGTGATTATTTTGAGCTCTCCAATTTCAGTAACTTTGGCTTCAATGTGGGGTTGGTTTTTACATCGTATTGAAGTACAATTTTTTTTCCCCTATCCGTCCATAACAAGGGTCATCTGTTATCTTTGCACCCATGCCAGAGCAGATACTTATTCTTGATTTCGGTTCCCAGTATACCCAGTTAATAGCACGAAGAGTCAGGGAACTGAATGTCTATTGTGAAATCCATCCCTTTAATAAAGTTCCGGAATTAAC
>DASUGQ010000477.1:0-10904 GCA_036273935.1 Cyclobacteriaceae bacterium
AAATTCAGGTCAGATGAAAGCATACCTTGTTTTCAACAAAACCGAATTCGCCGGTGGAACTCAAAAGGTGTTCAACATAGAAGCAACCGAGGGAGAAACATTCCTGATGAATGATGTAATGGTGCTGCGGAAGTGATAACCCGTAAGAGGTAAAGATTTGTACGGCTCTCCTGCGATCGGTTTTGCTGGAGATACGAATTCATCAATCACCTGTTGTTAAGCGTACACTAACCGATCCTGATCCTGTCGGAAAAAGGTATGGCGGAATTCGGATCTCAATTCTTTTTAACCCTTCAATTCTACGGTCCAATTGTAATGGAGGAGGATCCAATGATATGACCGATACCTTCAGATCAGGGGAAAGTATTTGCAGCGTAAGTGTCTTGTCACCTTGTTGAAGCACAGCTCCATTTTCCGAGAGGATAACATTAGCCGTTGTCATCAATTGCCAGGTGATTGATTCCGTTGAGTCATTCATTTGAAGCTTGTCTGCAATCAATAATGAATGGTTACTCTCTTTCCTGAACGTTCGTGTCGCACTTTTCAGTTTGCCTTTAAACACTTCAGTCAAATCAAAAGTGGCTTCTGGCTGCTCTCCGTCTTTGAAATCGATGAGAGAAGCAAATCCATCTACGTTATGAAGCTCATTATTAATAGTCAGCGTACTGTGTCCAAAATTATTTTTTGTTAGCAAAGTCCAGCGCTGACACGTTTGACATCGTCCCCACAGATCAAACCCGGCTTGCTCCAGCTGATTGTAATCCTGGTTACCGGGATCAACAACCCACCTCACACCGTCTAACTCAAAAATGAAAGATCCCGCATCCATGTTCCCATGATTGACCGATCCATGGCCACCTTTCCCTCCAAAATAAAATTGTCGCGAATCATCGCCACGGAAAATAACAATCGGATTCTCGCCGAGACCTTTCCAGGCCAGTGGCAACTTCTTTTCCTCCCCTTGTTTGTACTGCGAAAGCCATACGAGCCCAACACCCGAGTTGCGGTCGAGTCTTCCCGTTTGCTCAGGGCTTTTTAAAAACCGGTCGGCCTCAAAATAAATCGGATTTCCTGTCTTCACAGCAAACCATGCAAGGTCGATATCTCCCTGTTCACTGCGTTTATCTCCACAGTCGGCAAAATTAAAATACCAACCCGAAGGGGCTACGCTTAAAATCTTGAAGTCAGCACTCTCCAGCAATGAAGGATAAGTTGAAAGACCGAAGTCAGTTCCAAACGCACTTTGAAACATGGAACACGTCATCAATGTGAAGCTGGTACCATAGCTCCAATAAGTGGAGCCTTCCGGATAAACGCCATCCGGTGCATAGGCGGCGAGGGCGTATGGCATCCCATCCAGTGCCCGGCTGATGGTTCTGGTCGCCAGTTCAGGATCTTTATCTGCAATGACCAGCGCCGCGGCAATCATTCCGCCATGACAGACTTGATTCCAATTATTAGTGCCCTTAACCCAACCTGAATTGCCTTCCACAAAACTCGGTTTGATGCCCTTTTCAATCAGGCAGGTCTTTGCCAACTCGACGGTAGTTGAAGGCAGGTAAGCACCTACCCAATCAACGGAAAGCGCAACCGCGAGAGACATTTCTGCAACATCGAGGTAGTGGGATGGATTCCAATCCTGGAAACGGCAAACGGCTTTAAGTTCTTCGTCAATTCTTTTCAGCAACTCAGGGCTTTTATCGATGCGATAAACCATGCACAATATGTTCATACGGTAAAGCATCTCGCGCGAAACTCCAAGCAATCTCCTTCCCTCCAGTTTACGTTCAAGCAATGGCTGCGCCTGGATCGTCACAGCATTGAGTTGCATCGCCTTGTACATGTTGCTGACTACCGGATCAGTTTTCACCTTCCGTTGTAGTTGTTTTTCGATGGCCGGAGTGAGAACGAGTCGGGGTGAAGTTTTCCTCAAATTCTTTTTGAGGTACCCGACCGTGATGGGATTTTGAAGTTTTACCATCGTCCCCCATGATTGCGATTGGGCAAAGCATATTGAAGGAAGAATTAATATCAAAAAACAAAGTTTAGTTAATCTCATCTTATCTGATCATTTATCTCTTCTCATTTCAAACCAATCCCCAAATATTTCATCACGGCTTCATCGCCATGAAGAGCATTTGATGGCAATGGATGCGCTGTGTCAAAGACTTTCAGGTCGCCCTCAGATAAAATTTTAACAAAGTCTTCCTGGAAACCTTCTTTATAAGGTATTCGTCCTGAATTCAATTCAAGATGATGCGCAAGAAAATTGTAGGCTGCCGACCTTTTGCTATAGCCATAATCGTGCTTTTCCAACGGCAGATGTACATTCTCAACTCTGTTTTCCGCATCATAAAGAGCGTATACTTTTTGGATGTAAGGATATTCAACCCGCGGAACATTGCTGGTCCAGTCACCGCCGTCTGAGATCAGTAACAACGGTCTTGGCGCACACAATGCTGCCACCTCAACATTGTTTGTCTGATGAAATTCGTCCTTATGGATGGGCATACCGCTTTCACATATGCAACCACCAAAAAAATGGGCAGACACTTGTACAACGGGGACAGACACTTTAATGCGGTCGTCAATTGCAGTGAGAATGAAGGTCTGCGTACCTCCACCGGATTCCCCCGTCATACCGATTCTTTCAGGATCGACATCAGAACGGGAAAGTAAATAATCAAGTACTCGCCGACTGTTCCATGTCTGGAGCAACAAAGCGATCGGCATCTTGTGATTGATCTGTTGACTCTCACCATAGCCAACCATATCATAGGCAAACACAATGGCACCCATTCTTGCCAAAGCGGCACATCGTTTTTGAACACTCTCTCCGAACCGGGGATTATTTCCGTGACCGTGGGGCGCAAGTATAGCAGCGTACTTTTCTTCCTTGTTAGTCGGAGAGTATAGATTTCCCGTGATATAAAAACCCGGGAAACTTTCAATCGCAATGTTTTCCACAACATATCCATCCATTGTTTTCTTACCATGGATAATGGGATTGAAGTTGTCTTTGATTGCAGGCATCTTCGCAAGCTGCATTCCATTTATGATACCTTGCCTGATGACCGCCGCTCTCGCTTCCCATGAGGCTTTGTCGTGCCATTCGCTGGCAAACGTCTTCATCATTTTGTTGGCTTCGTCTTCAGTCCAGTAGGCGCCGACGCATAGGTTGGGTTGCTGGCCGACAGCATTCATACCAAGGGTAAGCAATGCAAAGAGTATACACAGCTTAATCCGGTTACAACTAAATTGACGTTCTCGGGAATTCATGTATTTCGGACTTTAATTTTAAATCGAATGCAATGCTGCAAAAATTGAGGCCGGCTTTTCATAACCCCAACTCCAACTGATTCGAATCCTTCTTTTTCACCACTTTAGGTCTACCGGCTTTCACGGCCACAATTTCACCAGATCTCACGTACAAAAGAAAACCTTCCACATCAGGGTAGTTCATTTGATGAAGAGTGGTTATATAGTGCTGTACCTGCGCCTGATCATGCTTCACAGGGTCGCCGGTTTTAAAATCGATAACGATCGCTTTGCTTCCTTTTATGAGCAGCCGGTCAATCCGGCTCTCCTTTCCTTCCGGAAGAAGAATAGGTACTTCGGTGCGAATTTCCCAATCATCAGAAAACCAGGACCGCACTTGTTCATGACTGAATAATATTTCCAGCCTCGCTAGTAAAGGTTTCCGCTCTTCCTCGGTAATAAATCCCTCCCACATCATTTGGTTCAATGCATTATCCACATCAGAGGAATACTTTATGCGAGACAGCACACCATGAACATAGATTCCGAAATTGATCCGTTGGCGGGCATCTGCCTGATCAGGTTCAAAAAATTCTCCAGCGGATTGTCGAATCACAAGTTTATCACGCCATGATGATGTTTCATATATCTTTAAGGTAAGTGGAGGCCTGTTATTTTCATCCTTCTTAAGCACGGCCGTCAGCGCTCCCTTTTGAAATTGCTGAGCAACATTATCCCACCCCTCAAGGTTTTCTGCCTGGAGAATGCTTTCGTACAAAACCTGGGCGATGGTCTTCTTTGCATAACGAACACCTGGATGCGGAGCCTGGACAATCAACCCAAGACGCGCTCTTGTGAGTGCCACATATAATAAGTTGAGATTATCAAGATGCGTTTGAATCAGTTCTCGTTCATAATAGGATTCAAAAAAAGTATTCTTAAGAGCAGAAGCATAACGCACGGGAATATAACCAATGTCACGAAAGGGTTCTTCATCTGCTTTCACCCACAGCATGGGTGCTTTGAATGATTCATGGTCCAGAGACCAGGAACAAAATGGAATGATCACGTAGTCGAATTGCAGTCCCTTAGCTTTATGAATAGTCAGTATTTGTACAGCGTCAATCTCACCCGATGCCTGAATAGATTTGCCGTGCTTGTTATCCTCCCACCACTCCAGGAATTCACCAAGATCATTTCGCTCACGACTTGAAAATTCCAGCACAAGATCCTGGAAGGCCTGCAAATAAGCCAGCTCCCCCGTACGAGTGCTCAAACCAAAAATTTGAATGAGCGTTTCCGTAAGCTCATACAAAGGAAGTTTCTTTAACGATGATTTCTGCCGGGTAAAAGATTCCGGGAGGCTCTCTTCAAAGAAAACATTATTTGAAACAGCAAAGACCTCCGTGTAGGGGCGATCGGTTTTGTTGTGTCGCTCATATTCATATGCCAATTGTGCCCTTGCAATGACATTATCTGTGTTTAATAAGTAAGCCAATGCAGCCAGGATAAGATTCACAGATGACGCTCCATCAATTCGAAGGGACTCATTTGACACGACATCGTAACGACAGTTCTCTTTCGCTTCGCCAGACGCCCTGTAGTGAAGAAGATCGGCAACAATTTGTTGACCCTCATCATTCCTTCTCACGAGGATCGCAATATTTTTTAAAGCAACGCCGGATTCCTGCAGTTGCTCCAGCCATTCAGGAATCAGTTTCCTGGATTGTTCCTTCCAGGAATCATCGTCCCCCTTCTCCTCTATGAATTTTACACGTACAAATCCCGCCTCCTTTGTGGAAACATTCTGCACAACGTCTTTATACACGTCCTCCATCACCGGAACACCAAAGGTATTCGTCATCCATTTCGCAGCGGCTTTAAAAACACTGTTATTAAACGTGATGATATTGGATCCACTTCGATAGTTGCTGAGTAATTCGTGCACCGTTACCCGGTCTTGTCCCACTTGCTTCTCAACCTGTTGCTGGAGAAGATCAAGGTCGCCACCCCGCCAACGATAAATCGCTTGCTTCACGTCGCCTACCACCATGCTCGGGTATCCCTGGTCGAGACTGTTTGTAAGCAGCGGAAGAAAGTTCTTCCACTGAAAGCCGGAAGTATCCTGAAATTCGTCAATGAGATAGTTTCTGTAAAACGATCCCACCTTCTCATATATAAAAGGAGTATCACTGTCCTGAATAACGCCATTGAGGAATTTCGGGGCATCAGCCAGCAACATCATGTTGTTCTCATCTTTGTACTCCTTCAACTTGCGTGAAATATCAGCCACCAATCCGAAGGCATAAAAATTATTGAGCGCTATCTCTGCTGACAACGCCCTGGTGTAGTACTTCTCACGATGCTCAAGAATTTCCGTCATACGGGGAAGGAGCTCTTTAACCGCAAGTTGATACACAAGACTGATCCTGGGTCTTTTATCGCGCGGCCAGTTTTTGGGGTCAGTTAACTTTTCCTTTACCGTGGCTGACGGCTCAACAAAATTTGTGACACTGTAAAGCCCTGTAAGCTTTGCGAAAAAGGAATAACCCGGACTGTATTGGTATTTAAAATCATCTGGTTCAAGTCCGTTTCGTTCGATAATTTCAACAGCCTCACGCGCACGTTTGGTGACATAATTTAGAAATGACCATTTTGTCTCCTGCAGCTTTGTGCGAAGCGTTGTAAAATAATCTTTCTGCTGACTGACGTGGAGTATATCATCTTCAATTTGTTTAAACTCTTCTTTAAAAATCTCTTTTGAAAATTCAAGGAGGCTTTGGCGTACATCCCACGCCCGCTCATTGGCCAGGTTCTCATTGGCAAAGTCAACTACCCACTTCGTCAGTTCTTCCTTTGCTCCCAGTTCATCAATCAGGTTATTGATGACATCTTCAAGCACAGTGTCCTGTTCCACCTCAAGGCGGTAGTCACCCACCAATCCCGCCTCACGTGTAAAGGACCGGATTACCTTCTGGAAAAATGCATCGATGGTACTGACAGAGAATTGTGAATATTTGTGAAGCAAAAAGGTCTGGACCTCTTCGCTTCGTTCGCGAAACGTCTGATCGTTAAGGTTCAGGAGTTGTTTCAATTCATCGGCCAGCGGATTGGCCCTGCCACTGGCGAAGTCATCCAGGCAAGCCAGTATTCTGTCCTTCATTTCCTGGGTAGACTTATTGGTAAAGGTTACAGCAAGAATGTGCTTAAAATAGTCGGAACGATACTGAAGGGCAAGTTTCAAAAATTCCCGCGCCAGGGTATACGTCTTCCCCGAACCGGCCGAACTTCTGTATACGGTGAAAAGTCTTGTCAATTGAACTGATTTTATTACAAGTCGACTCCAAGTTTCAAATCTAATTTCACAAAAGGAAAAAACTTCGCTAATTTGACCTATACTTTTTTACATGTCTCGTCTGCAGAAGTTTTTTGAGGGCATTTTTTATTTTTTCCCTATTCAACTGTTGCTCACCACACTCAGGCGCAACCAGATCGTGCTGTTGTGCTGGGCAATCTTGTTCGCCATGGCAACAGGCGGCTTTGGAAAATATCTCGGCATCCCTTACCTGTTTCTTGATCCCGAATACCTGAACAAAGTTGATTTCACGAGCTTCTTCATCATGGGTGCTACGTTGGGAGGCTTTACTGTTGCCTTCCACATCACTTGCTACATATCGGATGGTCATCGGTTCACATTCGTTGGAACATTGGCAAAGCCGTTCACCAAGTACAGCATTAATAACAGTCTGATTCCCCTGGTGTTCCTTATCACCTATATAACCGAGATCATTATTTTTCAACTCAACAATGAGTACTCAACTCCGGGTGCCCTCATTCAAAAACTGATAGGTTTTTTAACCGGATTTTTAGCAATGACGTTTGCATTGTACCTCTATTTCTGGTTTACCAATAAAGACATTTTCAAATATGTCGTCTGCCGCATTGATGAGAAGATCAAGCAAAAGGTTCAGGTAACACGTGCGAGCGCGATGAACAAACTCAACATCGCAAAGAGACAACAGGTTCGGGTGGATTACTACTTCGACGGACTTCTTAAGATTAAAAAGGTTGAAGACAATAATTTTTACGACAAAGCTACAATCATCCAGGTGTTCGATCAAAATCACTTTAACCTGGTTGTCGTTGAGCTTCTGATTTTCGTACTGGTAATCATCCTGGGAATTTTTAAAGATTATCCTGCCTTCCAGCTTCCTGCCGCAGCCAGCTTCATCATCTTCCTGACCATTTTTGTCATGATGGCCGGAGCATTTGCCTATTGGTTTGGTGGATGGTCAGTCACGACGGCGTTGATCATTTTTTTGATTATTAACCACCTGGCTGGTCAGGATTTCTTCGAAAAGAAATATGAGGCGTTCGGCCTCGACTACGATAGCAAACCAGTGCCTTACAATATCGATCAACTTCGAAAACTCAATGCCACGCAAATCATAGAAGATGACCGAAGGGCAACATTAAAAATTTTAAACACCTGGAGAAATAAATTTGACAGCCTGGACAAACCGAAACTGGTCTTTATCTGCGCAAGTGGTGGTGGAAAACGCGCGGCGCTTTGGGCCATGACTGCTTTGCAAACAGCCGACAGCTTAACGGAAGGAGGGCTGATGAAAAATACCATGCTGATCACGGGTGCATCCGGCGGTCTGATTGGCGCCAGTTATTTCCGGGAGTTAAAGCTTCGCCAGAGTGAGGGACAAGATGTGAACCCATATGCACAACGTCACTTGTGGAGACTTTCTACCGACAACCTGAATCCGTTAATCTTCAGCCTGCTGGCGAATGATCTTTTCGTTGGCTTTACGCGTTACGAGTACAACGGTCACTATTACCGGCGGGATCGCAGCTACACATTCGAGGAACAACTCAACCAGATCACGGGAGGCCTGCTGGACAAGCCGTTGAGCGCATATCGCGAACCGGAGCAGCACGCGCTAATTCCAATGATGATCATTACGCCAACCGTTGTAACGGATGGAAGAAAGCTTTACATCAGTGCGCAACCTTCTTCGTATATGAACAGTGACTTGCTGGCGTACTCGTACTACGAAAATGCAAAGATCAGCGGAGTAGACTTTCAGGGTCTGTTCCGCGACCACGGTGGAGAGAACCTGAGGTTCCTTTCAGCCCTCCGCATGGGCGCAACCTTTCCTTACATTACACCCAATACGACCTTACCGACGGAACCACCCATCTACATTATGGACGCCGGCATCTCGGATAATTTTGGATTGTCTGACGCGGTGCGTTTCTTATATGCTTTTAAGGACTGGATAGAAAAAAACACGTCTGGGGTAATTTTCTTTTCCATTCGCGATTCTCCAAAAATCAGCACCATTAATAGAAAAAACAGTCAAACCATACTGGATGATTTCTCCCAGCCGATCAGCAATGTCTATAATAACTTTGAAAACTTTCAGGACATCGGCAACGACCTGCTCATTGGTTTTGGCGAATCCTGGTTCAATGGAAAAATTGACCGTATCGACATTGAATACCAGGCTGAAACGTACGTCAATATCCTCAATGAAATGGATAGCATCAGGCAAAACAATGCAAGGGCATCATTAAGCTGGAGATTGACAACACGGGAAAAGCATGGTATTATCAATAACATTAACACCTCCTCTAACCGGCAGCAGTTGGAAAGGTTAAAGCAACTGCTCGCTCATCACACCAGGGAGTAAATCCTGCTTCACAAGAACGCATGAAGTATACTAACTGCATAGGTTCATTATTATTATACCTCTGTATGCTGAATGCCGAGGGACAAAATAACATCGATAGTCTTCAGCGTCAGTTGGGAAAAGAGTTGACGGACAGCGTTCGCGTAAACGTAATGCTCGCCCTATCGCAAGCGCTGTACAATCACGACCTTAAGAAATCCCTTTCACACGCGCAGGAGGCGCTCAAACTTGCCGAGAAAAAGGCAGACGACCAGGGCGTTCAAAAGGCGCTGTCCATCATGAGTCGAATACAAAGGAGATTGGGGAATTTTTCAGTCGCAGTAGAGTATAATTTGCGGGAACTTACCATTGCCGAAAAACGAAATGACAAATTGGGAATGATAGATTCCTACACCACCCTTGGCAATATTCACTCAAGTCTGGAAAACTATCAGGAGGCAAAAAGAAATCTCTCGCAGGCTTATACAATCGCCCAATCCATTAATGCACCTAATTTATCCAGCATTATGAATTTCATCGGCCGCAATTATGGCAAGATGAATCAGTATGATAGCGCTGAATATTGGATAGCCAGTGCGCTCGCTTATGAAACAAAATTTCCTACCAAGGGCTACGCCTTGTCGTACATCTATAACAACCTCGCCGAAATCTATTTCTTTCAGACACGATATTCAAAAGCATTGGAATATTATCAATTTTCCATGGCTCTTCCAGAGAACAAAAAAAGTCCGTTTGGGAAAACGTTCACGTTGAACGGGCTGGCAAGAACCTACAAAGAACTGAAACGATACAACGAAGCCATCCATTCAGCACTTGAAAGCATCACAATCTCAAGAGAGTTTTCCTATCGCGATAAGGCAAAGGAATCGTATGGAATTCTCTATGAGATCTATGAAGAGATGAACGACTACAGGAATGCACTGGCAAACTACAAGCTATTCAATTTATATCAGGATAGTATTTTCAGTGAAGACAATCTTCAATACATAGAGAATCTGAAAATTCAATACGAAATGGAGAGCGTTACCACAGAAAATGAACTTCTTAAAAAGGATGCGGAATTAAAGGACAGCAGGCTTTCTCACCAAAAAAATCTGACGCTCGCGTGGATTGTTATCGTCCTCTCCCTGGTGGGCGCCGTATCTTTTTTGTATTATGGTTATCAGCAAAAGAAGACAACAAATCAGATTTTGGCGGAGTACAACAAAAATCTTGCAACGCAGGTCAAAGAACGAACCCAGGAACTGGTAAAAACAAACTTTGAACTGATCAGACAAAATAACCAGCTTGAGCAGTACGGATACATCACGGCCCACAACTTAAGGTCTCCTGTTGCACGCATCATGGGATTGACATCACTGCTAAACATCGGCGCATTTGACCCCGTTACAGACGCTCACATCATTGAAAAGCTTCGGTTCACAGCTGCTGAATTAGACACGATTATCCATGACATGAATGCCATACTCGACATCAAAAATGGAATTGAAAATTCATATGAACCGGTATACTTTAATGAGCGACTGGAAAAAATAAAAAGCATTCTGAAGGAGAGCATTGCAGCGGCGCAGGCCAGCATCGAGTCTGATTTTTCGGCCGTTAAATCATGTTTATCCGTGCCGGCCTATATCGAGAGCATTTTCTACAATCTTATCAGCAATGCCATTAAATACCGGTCACCTGACCGAAAGCCTGAAATAAAAATCAAAAGTGGAATAAGGGCCGACAAACTAGAACTTACCATTTCAGATAATGGTATGGGAATAGACCTGAGCCTCTTGAAAGACAAGATATTCAATTTGTATCAACGGTTTCACGCTCACATCGAAGGGAAAGGCATGGGGTTGTTTCTTGTTAAAACGCAGGTTGAGGCCCTTAATGGTACCATTGAAATAGAAAGCACGGTAAACAGAGGCACTACTTTCCATATTGTTCTTCCATTGA
>DASUGQ010000478.1:0-3479 GCA_036273935.1 Cyclobacteriaceae bacterium
AATGTTTATCCGCATACTTTGACTGCATGCTTGTTTTGAATTTCTCCATGGCATATTTGGCAAACACATCGCCGCCAATAATTACCGCATGAGCCCGCACGCCGGCTTTTACAAATAACATCTCATTCCATACTTTCTCCAACCAGCCCTGATCATCGATTGTGATCACGCCGATTTTTTGAGTGTCACCCAGCCAATGTAAGGGAGTGGTAAATGCTTTTTTGTGGGTGTTGTATTCATTGAAAACACGCGTCAGCCCGTCGCGAAGTTGCTGACTGGTGGGCTTGCTTGTCCATACGTGAAACTACACTTTAGCTTCCTCATCAAGATAGCATTCCAGGTAGGTTTCTTTAAATAACTGTTTCATGATTAAAAAATTTGGGTTACGTTGTTGAAAGGTAGCGGATTGCCAAATGCATTTCAATCAAATATTTCCTTCAAAACATACATGGGTGAGGTACCCGAAAATCAAAAACAATGAACGAATTGTGTCGATCTCATTCCAGGCCGGCTCATGAATGTTGCGCCATGGAAAAATCGCTGCGATACGGGATGGGTGACGCACCGGATACCAGTCACTTTTCAGGATGAGCTTTGGGAAAAGCCGGATGAGATTGCCAATTGATCTTCTTGTGCGAGATTACTTCTTTTCTTCGATCATCTTCTGGATAGCCATGTATTCATCCCTGAGCTTGGCAGCCTCCATAAACTCAAGTTCCTTTGCTGCTTTCTCCATGGCCTTACGCGTACGGTCAGCCATCTTCATCAATTCATCTTTACCGAGATAGGCAACGACAGGATCTGCAGCAAGGGTGACTTCTTCATTTTCTACATAGTAATTCCTTGTTAATTTTTTTGAGTCTGCCACTGCTGTCTGACTCAGAATCGCTTCCCTGGATTTCAATATCGTGCGGGGCACAATTCCATTCTTTTGATTGTACTCGAGTTGAACGGCGCGTCTTCTGTCCGTTTCATCAATAGCAGCCTGCATGGATTCCGTTACTGTATCAGCATACATAATTACCCTCCCATTTACATTTCGTGCTGCACGACCTATTGTCTGCACGAGGGAGCGCTGATTGCGGAGGAAACCTTCTTTGTCCGCGTCGAGAATTGCGACAAGGGAGACTTCAGGAAGATCCAGACCTTCACGCAAGAGGTTAACGCCGACCAGAACATCAAACACGCCGAGTCGAAGTTCCCGTAAAATTTCCACGCGTTGCAAAGTATCTACTTCTGAATGGATGTAGCGACATTTGATTGCTGCGCGCTCTAAAAACTTGGTAAGTTCTTCGGCCATTCTTTTTGTTAATGTTGTCACCAGGACACGCTCATCCTCTTTTACGCGCTCATCAATTTCCTCAAGTAAATCGTCGATTTGATTTTTACTGGGACGAATGTCAATTTGGGGATCAAGCAGTCCCGTTGGTCGTATCAGCTGTTCAACCACCACACCTTCCGATTTTCTCAGTTCATATTCCGCAGGAGTAGCGCTTACATAAATCACCTGATTGACAAGCGCCTCAAATTCATTAAAGGTGAGTGGCCGGTTGTCCAACGCCGAGGGTAACCTGAATCCATAATCAACAAGGTTGACCTTTCTTGAACGATCACCTCCCCACATCGCGCGAACCTGCGGAACGGTGACGTGACTTTCATCGATAAACATCAAATAATCATCGGGAAAGTAATCCAGCAGGCAGAATGGTCTTGCACCAGCCTGCCTTCTGTCAAAGTAGCGTGAATAATTCTCAATCCCGCTGCAGTAGCCAAGCTCCCGCATCATTTCAAGATCAAACTCGGTTCGCTCCTTCAGGCGTTTTGCTTCAAGATGACGTCGTTCACCTTCAAACATATTCAGCTGGGCGACAAGGTCCGTTTGTATTTCCTTCATCGCCACATGAAGGAGTTCTTTCCCGGTTACAAACAAGTTGGCAGGAAAGATTGTAATTAGTTTTTCGTCCGATATCTTCTTTCCACTAACGGGATCAATGCGATGAATCGCTTCGATTTCGTCACCAAAGAAATAAACGCGGATGGCATAATCGGCATAGGCAAGAAATACATCCACGGTATCCCCTTTAACGCGAAACGTTCCTCTCTTAAATTCAGCTTCTGTTCTGTTGTAAAGAATATCCACCAGCGCAAAGAGCAGACGATTACGGGCAATGGTTTCACCTACTTTCAGTTTGATAACATTTTTTCCAAATTCTTCCGGATTACCAATTCCGTAAATGCACGACACGGAAGCGACAACGATAACATCAGTTCGTCCGGTGAGCAAAGAGGATGTTGCGCTTAATCTTAACTTTTCAATCTCTTCATTAATGGAGAGATCTTTTTCAATGTACAGGTTGGAGGAGGGAATGTAAGCTTCCGGTTGATAGTAATCGTAATAGGAAATGAAATACTCAACGGCGTTCTCAGGGAAGAATTGTTTGAATTCACCGTACAGTTGGGCTGCCAGCGTTTTGTTGTGACTCAGAATCAAAGTGGGTTTGTTCGTTTGAGCTATGACATTCGCCATGGTGAAGGTCTTACCCGATCCCGTAACGCCGAGCAACGTTTGGTGTTGTTCCGCTGATTGAATTCCCTCCACAAGTTGTTCAATCGCTTTGGGTTGATCTCCCGTAGGGACATAGGGACTTATAAGTTTAAAATCCATGGGGGAAGTTAAAGGTTAGTCGTCAGATTTTTAATTAATCGTAACTGCTATAAAATAGTTTTTCATCCATCGGATGAAATTTGCCGATCAACAATTATCTGCTGGCAATGGCTCAGCTATTCCAGATTTCCCAGGATTTTTCAGCTTGCACATGAAGCATTTCCAATCCATTCTTGATCATGGCGCCATGCATTTCCGCTTTTTGAAGGAACTGTGTTCTTGCCGGGTTGTAGATCAGATCATATACATAGTGATCTTTGGTAATGTGATCAAAATCAATGGCCGGAATCGCGTCTGTATTGGGATGCATGCCAAGGGGAGTTGTGTTGATGATCAGTTTGGAATCGCTGATGATTTTTGGATTTTTTTTGAGGTCGTCATAATTGTAATCACCGTGTTTCCGTTCGCGGGAGACCAGTTTAAAATCAAGGCCTTTTTTCTTCAAGGCTTTCTGCACCGCCTTTGACGACCCACCTGTTCCCAGGATAAGGGCGTGATACGTCTTATCCTTTGGAAGCCAGCTGGAGAGTGTCTCATAAAACGCATCGGAGTCAGTGTTAAACCCGATTCGCTTGCCGTTGGTAATCTTGATAACATTGACTGCTCCTATAAACTTAGCTACAGGATAGATTTCGTCAAGGTATTTCATAACCGACTCTTTATAAGGAATGGTTACGTTAAGTCCCATCAATCCTTTTGTTTCTTTAAAGAGCGTTTCTATTTCTTCTATATTTCTTAATGGAAATAATTCGTAACGATGATCACGAAGCCCCTCCCTGAAAAACTTTTCATCAAAATAGGTTTTTGAAAAGGA
>DASUGQ010000479.1:0-6343 GCA_036273935.1 Cyclobacteriaceae bacterium
ACGTTGGATCAGTGTAGCGCTTTCGACTCTTGAAAGTAATAGTTGGGAGGATATTAGGTAACTCCTTCAATAATTCACGATCTTACTATCAAATAGAACAATAAAATTCAGGTTGACTTAAATCAACGCTGGTATTGACAAGATTCAATGGATGTCAGGATCACACTGTTTACTTTTATCCATTCCCTGTTGCCGATAAAATCAAGATCATGAGAAGATCAGTGCGATTTGCTATCCTTTGAAGATACCCTTGTTCTTAATGAGTGACGTATTTCGTTTTGCATGATCAAGTGGCAAGGCAAAAGGCTTGATTGCATTTTAACTAGTCAAGTGTACAATGCAAAGAACGGGACTTTTGGGTAAATGAGCTATGATGCTTATGCAAACCATTCAACAAATTTATTGAGCATGGTATCATCCTACCTGGTCATGTGTTCAGTTGTTCCAGCTTGTCTAACCTGTGTGGTAATTCCGTTTTTACCTCCTGCCGGAAAATCAAGGGGTGGATTTGTCTTTGTTACGCTGAATGGTCTTACATCCATTTCCGCTGTTCAGCCCTTGCCGGGTCGAGTGCTCACTCTTGATGAGAAGAAATACAAGGAAATTGAGCGTGCTACAGTCTTCCCGTCTGGAAGGACTTATCAATCGACCTATGGCGAGTTTTTTGAAAGCAAGGAGATCAGTAAGATATCCAACCGGGTCGTGAATTTCATGAGTTACTTTTCTTTTATTCGCAATGGTCAGGTTCAAATGTACATCCTGTACGGATCTATTTTCATTGCCCTGCTAACGCTTTGCGCTTTCCTAAACATGCTATGATGCCAGGCCTTGCCATACTGACAATCATCGCCCTATTGACCGGTCTTGCGTTTTTCAAAGGACAGGCTAAAGGACTTTTTGCCGTTGGGCTGGTCTCGCTTACGGCGTGCTTAAGTTCATGGCCCGCTTTTCACGCGCTCTTTGGAGATCCCCTTCAAATAACACTCAACGGAGGTCCGGTTTTCGGAAAGATTCCCATCCGTGTTGACTCGCTTTCCGGATGGTTTATCCTGCTCATGAACTTCACCATGCTGACTGGCATCGTCTATGGCATCCGTTATATTAAGCCCTACCAGGATCAGACTGCCAATGTGACGATCCATTATGCGAGCTATTGGTTCAACCAGCTTGCCATGGTTGGCATTTATGTCTTGCAGAACAGTCTGGCATTTTTGTGCGTGTGGGAGACAATGGCAATTTCGGCGTTTCTGCTTGTTATTTTCGAACAAAACAAAATGGCGACCCTGGGCGCAGGAATCAACTACCTCGTACAATCCCATATCGGCATCGCGTTCCTCACAGTTGGTTTCATCTGGGTAAGTTCCCACACTGGATCGTACGATTTTAACGCTATTGGCAATTACAGCGCTTCCATTAATTCCGCCTTGAGCTTTGTGCTTTTCGTTTGTTTCTTTATCGCGTTTGCCATCAAAGCGGGCTTTGTTCCCTTCCACACCTGGCTTCCATACGCGCATCCGGCGGCACCTGCTCATGTCTCCGGTGTCATGTCGGGCGTGATGATTAAGCTCGGGATATTCGGCATTTTACGGATGTTGCTATTAATAAAAGAGAACTATTTACCGGTCGGGTATTTCATCATTGTTATTTCCCTTATCACGGGCATCTACGGTGTCATGCTGGCGATCATACAGCACAACCTAAAAAAACTCCTGGCTTATCACAGTATTGAGAACGTCGGCATTATCGGCATAGGCATAGGGTTAGGGACGTTAGGTCTTGGCTTGCATAATCTCTACCTGGTCTTTACCGGATTTGCCGGAGCCCTTCTCCACACCTTGAATCATTCCCTTTTTAAATCCCTGCTGTTCTATGCCTCCGGAACGATCTATCAAGCTGCCCATACCATGCACCTTGAGAGGCTTGGCGGACTGATAAAAAAAATGCCACAGACGGCGACTTTATTCCTGATCGCTGCGCTGGCCATTTCAGGTTTGCCACCTTTGAATGGGTTCATCTCTGAGTTCTTGATTTATTCTGGTTTGTTTGCCGGCCTTCGCTCGCATGAGTGGTCTTATTCTTTTATGATCATTACCGTGATTTTCGGGCTGTCTGTTATTGGAGCAATGGCGATGTTGTGTTTCGTCAAGGCATTCTCCATCGTTTTTCTGGGTGAACCACGTCATCCCACTCCTCAAAATGTCGATACTGAGGATTTCGTCAGACTGTTTCCCCTGTATGTTGTTGCGTTCTTTGTCATTGTCATTGGTTTGGTCCCCTGGCTATTTGTCGTTGCTCTGGAAAATCCTATTTCACTTTATACCAATGGTCAAAATACAGGTGCTTTGCAATCCCAAGTTATGAATACGCTCCGGATAACAGGCTACGCGTCGTGTGGACTGATTGTCCTCTCATTAATTATAATGGGCATTCGAAAAATTGCTACAAGATCCAGGGTCGTGACGATTGCGCCCACGTGGGGCTGTGGGTATTCTTCCCCCACCCCTCGCCTTCAGTACACCGCCAATTCATTCGTCCGATCTTATCGTAAGCTTATCCGCCCCTTGTTGATTATGAATAAAAAGGAGAAAGCAATTGAAGGCGTATTTCCAGAGCCTGTTTATTCTGAAACTCATCCCTACGATAAGATCGAAGCGGTTCTCATCGACTTGCCGGTCAAGCGTATCAAGTTGTTCATGAGCAGGTTCAGGTTCTTACAGAACGGTAGCATCCAATTTTACATCCTTTACGGGATGGGATTTATTTTCATTTCTATAACTGTTCCGCTATTGTTAAGCGCGATCAAGTATGTAGTTAACTTGTTTAAGCAGATTTGATCCATGCGTGCCCTTAGCCTGATCCTTATGATAACAACCAGCCTCTTTTTCCCTGGAATAATAACCCGTACAAAAAGTATTTTATCCGGAAGGAAAGGTCCGGCAATCCTGCAGCCTTTAAAAGATATCTGGCGCTTATTCAGGAAGGGCACCGTTTACAGTGAAACAAGCAGCTTTATTTTCAGGCTGGCACCCAGCATTTATTTCGCCACAGTCATTATGGCGAGCGTGACCGTACCCTTTGGAAATTTACCCGGTATCCTATCCTTTCGCGGGGACTTTGTCTTTTTCGCTTACACCTTAGCCGTAGGGAAGTTTTTCATGATCATTGCTGCCATGGATACCGGCAGTTCCTTTGAAGGAATGGGAGCCAGTCGGGAGGCGCTTTATTCGATGCTTGCCGACCCGGCATTCTTCATACTCATGGGATCATTCGCCCTTTTAACAGGAAACAATTCATTTGTTGAGATCTTCACCCACCTTCATTTCGGGTCTTATATTTCTTATGCTCTCGGCGCGTTGGCAACATTTGTTTTGGTACTACTGACCATGGTTGAAAACAGTCGTATGCCAATTGACGATCCGAAGACTCACCTTGAGTTGACCATGATTCACGAGGTGATGGTTCTGGACAACAGTGGTTTCGACCTCGGCCTAATTCTCCATGCGGCCAATCTCAAATTTGCCCTGTATGGCGCCTTGATCGCCAATTTCCTTATTCCACCTGAAATGCCACTTCACTATTCTATTCCCATTTTCATCGGTATACAACTGTGTTTCTCTATCGGCATAGGCATCATTGAATCCTTTACAGCAAGATTCAGGATGAGCCACAACGCGCAGTTCATTTTTACCCTTACTTCCATTTCGCTATTAATATTCCTTGGCGTCTTACTAATGCTCGGTCGCATAACTTAAATAACCATGACTAATACATTACTGATTATGCTCATCGTAAGCCTCATCTACATGGTGGTGGCAAACAGGCTCTACACTTATATCACCATACTGGCATTTCAGGGGTTTGTATTGTTTGGAGTGGCATTCATTGAACTCATCGAAGTAAACACGGTGAACCTGATCTTCATCCTGATTGAAACCATTATTTTCAAAGCTTTGGCTATCCCTGTTTTCCTCAACTATGTCATTAAAAAGAATAATCTCACGCGGGAAGCGGAGCCCTTTATCTCAAATTTCGTTTCTGTGGTTGCCATCACCATCATCATTATTGCGTCATTTCTTCTATCCAACGCTATTCGTGACGAACAATTGAAAAGCATCTTTTTTGTGGTAGCCCTGACGGCACTGTTTACCGGGCTGTACGTTATCGTCACACGAAGGAAAGTTATTACGCATGTAATGGGCTTCCTGGTCATCGAAAATGGAGTATTCATCCTTTCGCTGGCGGTGGGGAATGAAATGCCTATGATCGTAAACACTGGAATCATGCTGGACCTTTTTGTGAGTGTACTTGCGCTTGGAATTTTTGTTAATAAGATCGGGGATGTCTTAAAGGAGCATGATACCGAGCAGCTTAAACAATTAAAAGACTGAAAGCATATGACAGGATATTACCTGATCGCCGTAGTTATTTTAAGCCTGATTCTTTTCCTGTCCCGAGACCGACGGCTGAGCTATTTGGCGGTGTGGTGTTTTATCCTGTTTCAATGGACGTTCACTTTCCATGTTTACAATCACAAAAACCAAACTGAGTTGGGCTACTTTACGTTCGATCCGCTGGGCGTTATTTTCCTAGTCATTTTGAGTCTTGTTAGTGTCCCTGCATTGTATCACAGCTACGTTTATTTCAATCACCACAGGAATATTGCCAGCGAACGGGGGATTTACTATTCGGCTATGCTTATCCTTATTGCTTCGTTAAGCGCGGCTTATTTGTCCAACCACATTGGTGTTACCTGGATTTTTGTTGAACTTACAACGCTGAGTGCATCAGCGCTGATTTACCACAGAAGAACGAGCCGAACGCTGGAGGCCACGTGGAAGTATATTTTCGTATGCTCCATCAGCATCACACTGGTATTCATCGGAATACTATTCGTCAGCATTGCCATTCAACAGGAGGGACTGAAAGACCTGTCTTACCCGGCATTAAATGCGAATGCTTCCAGGCTGAATGTCTTCTGGCTTAAGCTTGCATTCCTCTTTATTTTCACAGGGTTCACGGCGAAGGCAGGTGTCGTTCCGATGTATACTGCCGGCATTGATGCCAAGGACAAAGCTCCTTCGCCGGCGGGCGCACTATTTGCCAGTGTTTTAATGAATGTTGGATTTTTGGGCATCTACAGGTTCTATGCAGTAATCAGTCACACATCTGTTCTGGCATGGGCAAACAACATTCTCATCATTGCGGGGCTGTTGTCAGTTTTTGTGGCGGCTGTTTACATCCTCCGAGTAAAAAATGTCAAGCGCATGCTTGCCTATTCGGGTCTCGAGCATATGGGACTTGTCATGATCAGCCTGGCCTCAGGCGGTTTAGGGTATTACGCGGCTGTGCTTCACCTTATTTTGCATTCCCTGGCCAAGCCAGTGTTATTCTTTCAGGTTGGCCAAGTATACAGGATCTATAAAAGTAAGAACATCTATGACATCGGGAATTATTTTGCCTACAATACCAGTGGCGCTATGGTCTTATTATTGGCCTACTTCACCATAACGGCCATGCCCCCTTCGGGGCTGTTCATTAGTGAGTTTCTCATCTTCACGTCCGTTTTTGAGTCCGGAAAATTTTGGTTGCTGGCCATCATTCTTTTTCTCCTGACGCTGATCATATGGTCCCAGGGTAAAAATTTTTTCAAGATGATCTTTATTAAGACAGTCGGCTTTAAAGAAGAGAATATTGAAAAAATCAAGGTGACAGAGTCCGTCAGCCAGTTTCTGCTGCTCGCGATGGTTGTCTACCTTGGACTTAATCCGCCGGGAGAAATGGTTAGCCTGATCCATGAAGCATTACAGAATTTACCCTATAAAAAATGAGCCCCTGGTTAACAATAAAAAATAACGAGAGTGTTTTACTGAAGGATGTTCCCGTTTTGCGGTACTCAGATTTTATTGAAGCGAACCTGAATTTGATTGAGAATGAATCCCATCATTGTGTTAATTATTTTGGCTTCCCTGACCAGGGCATGATCAGGTTGATGTGCTGTGTGGCCAATGATAATGACGCCACCATCTTGATTTCTGCCGCAACCGTAAACCCTGGAGAGCATGTCTACTATCCGTCATTTACCGCAAGGCACCTGAGTTTCCATTCTTTTGAACGTGAGTTGCACGAGAACTTTGGTTTGTTATACAGCGACCATCCCTGGCTGAAACCGTTGCGCTATGCATTTAATCGCACTGGTAAGGAGGTGATTGAAAACTATCCATTTTACCAGATAAAAAGTGAAGAGCTGCATGAAGTCGGCGTAGGTCCCATTCATGCGGGCATTATTGAACCGGGTCATTTTCGTTTCATTTGCAACGGTGAACAGATTCTTCACCTTGAAATT
>DASUGQ010000480.1:0-5446 GCA_036273935.1 Cyclobacteriaceae bacterium
AAGAAGGACGTTTAAGAGAACTAATTACATTCGGAAAAAATGTCTACGCCTGGCAGGAGGATGAAAGCCCCTATGAATTGATTGCCGGAGCCATCAAAGATGCAGGGATCACAAATGGTGATATAGGCATTGAAGAACAGACGCGCTTTTTTGTTCTCGACGGTCTGCGCAAAGCTGCTACCCACTTGAACTTTACCAGCGGCGATCCCGT
The DNA here is from genome assembly GCA_036273935.1 of Cyclobacteriaceae bacterium. Classification (GTDB taxonomy): domain Bacteria; phylum Bacteroidota; class Bacteroidia; order Cytophagales; family Cyclobacteriaceae; genus ZC4RG29. Next base: position 212 of record DASUGQ010000480.1, read on the forward strand.
GAGCGTCCCCTGTCGCATGATAAAATCGCCCGCTGAGATCGCCCTGATGCAGAAGGCCAGCGACATTACCGTGGCAGCCATCACGATCGGTATAAAAAGTTTGGTTGAAGGAATGAGCCCGGCAGAATTCGAAGCCATCGTCACGGATGCGCATTCAAAACTGGGCGCAACACCCGCCTTTGCTGCCGTCAATTTCGCGCAAGCTTCGGCATTTCCCCATGGCAGCGTCCAGCCCCAGAAATTAAAGAAGGGTGATATCGTATTAATGGACTGCGGTTGTAAAGTAGAAGACTATTGCTCCGACATCAGCCGAACCATTGTCTTTGGCGCTGAGCCAACGAAACGTCAGCAAGAGATTTGGGACCTGGAACAGCAGGCACAGCGCGCTGGGTTTTCTGCCGCGAAAATCGGTGCAGCCTGCGAAGAAGTCGATGCCGCAGCTCGCAAGGTGATAACGGATTCTGGTTTTGGGCCCGGCTACAAATTGCCCGGTCTACCCCATCGCACCGGTCATGGTATTGGTATGGATGTACACGAATGGGGAAACGCAGTAAAAGGAAATAAGCAACCGCTCATGGAGGGGATGTGCTTCAGCATCGAACCGAACATTTCTATCATTGGCGAGTTTGGTGTTCGCCATGAAGACTGCGTTTATATTACCGCAGAGGGACCACGTTGGTTTTCCCAACCCAGTTTCTCAATTGATCAGCCTTTTGACAAAATGTGATATTCAATTAGAAATCATGGAACATAAAGCTAAATCGATTCGACCTTTTATCGGGGCAAAAAACTTTGAAGTGTCGCGTAATTTCTATCGTGATCTCGGTTTCCGGGAAAAGATTTTATTTCACAATATGTCTTATTTCAATACCGATGGATTAGGATTTTACCTGCAGGATGCATACGTCCAGGATTGGGTGGACAATACCATGGTTTTTATGGAGGTTGACGATGTGGAGCGCTACTGGAAAGAACTTTTAGCTCTAGACCTTCCTTCGAAATACGAAGGTGTGAGACTGACGCCAATCCGGCATTATGATTGGGGAAGAGAGTGTTTCATTCATGATCCTTCCGGAATTCTTTGGCACATTGGGGAATTTTCGAAATAAGTTACAGGCGTTATAACGCCCGGCGACATTCACCTGGCGAGACATTCCATGAATCAAACATGCTGAAGAAGTTTTTCTGAACCAATCACCGAAGATTTAGCAAAATTTACTAACCTGCCAAAGTAGAAACTAAGAAAAATCGCGGCCGTGACTGATTAAAGGGATTGACTCAGTGGGCGACAATCTCTACCTTAATGTATGCTTCTGCTCCTGTTGCATCGTGCACAGGTGTAACCATTAAAATTCAAAGTTAAAACCCCTCAACATGAAATATTTATTTTTTATTGTCACCCTCCTCCTTATCCATTCCTGTAAAAGTGATGATCCCTTCTTTGCTGATCTGGCTTTCCGGTGGGCACCCATTCATTTTCAGGATACAGACGACTCAAATGCCAAGGCGGATTTTATAACCAAGTTCGATTATGACGGTAATTTTGACGGTACAGATAACTGGGATCACCTCTCCACCGGCGACCTTTCCGCTCACGTCTACTTTTCGGTGACGGAAACTGCATCGCATTGGTACATTCTCTATGCGTTCTTTCATCCGCGCGACTGGACAGACCATCCGTTTGATGATGAACATGAAAACGACCTGGAAGGCCTGATCTTCATCGTGCGAAGAGACGGTTCTCAGTTCGGCGTGCTGGACGGCGCAATCACAGTGGCCCATACTGATTTTTATTCCTTCGTTCCCGACGGCAGCCCGCTCACCAGCGGAAGCGAAGACATCGACGGCGATCTTTCCTTCCAGCAGTTTGAAGGTGCTCAGCACCCCAAGACCAGCCAGGAAGCAAAAGGCCACGGACTGAAGTGCTGGCCTCATGCAGGTGACTTTTCCGGAAAGCCGGACGAAGACGGGATCATTTATTTTCCTTCCCGTACTACAGCGGAAGTGCCCTCTTCCGGAAATGACCGGGACGTCCGTTATAAATTAATCGACCTGAATGCCGTTGGAAATCTGTGGACCCTGCAGATCTTCGAGGCGACAACATCGTCTTCGCAGGCAAAGACGTATAATCATTGGGGAAATTTCAAAGGCAATGACAGCGGGACCTGCGGGGATGGCATCACCGTAAACTGTTCCGAAAACGGCGCGAACGCACCGTGGGGCTGGGATGACGGCGACGATGGCCCCAACTACAACGGAGAACTGGCCCTTGACCCCGCAGCCGTCGTGGATTATTATTTCAATGGCGCCACGTTCAACCCGGATTATTCACGCAACAAATACCTGGAGAATCTGAAAAATGGTGGCTTTGATGACAACTTCAAACCTAATGGATGGCCATCGCAGTTGAAATTCTCTGAACTGTATGCAAAGTTGTTGTGATCCTTTAGACCATTCACGGGGTTAGTGGCTAAACTTCTTCCATGTGAATCACTTCGAAAAACAATATTTTCCGAAAAATCCCGGATAGACCGGAACGTTACCCCAAACGCTCTTTGCGCCTAAAGCCTAGTCCTCATTTACGGCAACACGGTTAGAGAATCCGTGAACTATCGCCAGCCAAACCGGGCTTAAAAATTCTTGCATTTTTATCGACCCAATTTTTACTTTGCGGCATCTAAAGTGAAGGTTAAAAATCAGGAGCCTGAAGTTTTCGAAATATGAATATTCGAATCGAAAATCTGTCAAAACAGTTTGGCCACCAGACGGCGGTCGACAAAATTTCATTTGAGGTAAAAACGGGTGAGATTGTTGGATTCCTCGGCCCAAACGGCGCCGGAAAAAGCACTTCGATGAAAATGATCACGGGGTATCTGGGCATCGGCGATGGCAATATCTTTATCAACGATGAGTCCATCCTCGACCACGCTACCGAATTAAAAAAACACATTGGCTATCTCCCCGAAAACAATCCACTTTATCTTGATATGCCCGTGATCGACTACCTCGAGTTCTGTGCGACCCTTCAGGGTATGGAGAAAGCAAAGGTTCCGGCACGGATTCGTGAGATGGTGGCTGTGTGCGGCCTCAACATTGAGAAACACAAGAAAATCGGTGAGCTTTCCAAGGGATACCGGCAGCGCGTTGGCCTGGCGCAGGCCATGATCCACGACCCGGCTATTCTTATCCTGGATGAACCGACCACAGGACTCGACCCTAACCAGATCGTGGAAATACGGGAGTTGATCCGGGAGCTGGGTAAGGAAAAAACGGTTATCCTCAGCACGCACATACTGCCTGAAGTGGAGGCGACCTGCGACCGCATTCTCATTATTAATAAGGGAAAGATTGTCGCCGATGGCACCGCCGAAACATTGCGAAAACAAGCCAGCGGAAGCACATTGATCAAAGTGCGGATTGAGGACGCCCAAAACCAGGAAATCTTTTCCTCCCTTCAGGCTTTGCCTTCTGTTGAACAAGTGTCGTTGTCGGATGAAATCAACAACCGTTTTGAAGTGCAAAGCAAAATAGGAATGTCGTCGAACCGGGAGGTGTTTCAACTCTGTGTAAACAGGGGCTGGTCACTCACCGAACTGATCCCTGTTGAAACAAGACTCGAAGATATTTTCAGGAACTTAACCATGAACTGACCTATGCCTGCCTGGATTATTGCCAAACGAGAACTGGCTTCTTTCTTTGATTCGCTCATTGCCTACATCATGCTGGTGCTGTTCCTTGGCTTCAGTGGATTCTTTACATGGTTGTTGGGAGCAGACGTGTTTTACACGGGACAAGCCAGCCTGGAATCATTCTTCAACGTTGCCTATTGGACTCTTTTCTTTTTTATCCCCGCGCTCACCATGCGGCTGCTGGCCGAGGAAAAGAAGACAGGCACAATTGAATTGCTTCTTACAAAGGCCGTAACCGACCGCCAGATCGTAGTCGGAAAATTTCTCTCTACATTGTTGTTGGTGGTAATCGCATTGGCTTTTACGATACCTTATGTGATTACGATATCCTCCATCGGTAATATGGATTGGGGTCAGGTATTGTGCGGGTACGTCGGTCTCATTCTTATGAGTTCCATGTATATTGGCATTGGTCTGTATGCCAGCAGCATGACGACCAACCAGATTGTCGCTTTCCTGGGTGCCATGTTCGCAGGATTGTTCTTCCACATTATCTTCGGTGCGCTGGCTCAGCAATTCCCCGGCTGGATTGGCCGGGTGTTTGAATACCTCGACGTGAGCAGTCATTTCGAAAGCGTGGCACGGGGTGTGCTGGACACGCGCGACGTGATTTATTTCTTATCCATTGCAATAATCGGTATCCTTTTATCGGAGTTCGCACTCTCAAAAAGACAATCATCCTAATGCTTAAAGCACTATGAAGACGAGCTTATTGACAACAGCCCTTCTTACTATCGGCATCATTGTAGCCGTGAATTTGCTGGGAAGTGAATACCACTTTCGGTTGGACCTCACTAAAGACAAACAATACACCCTGAGCAGGGCAACAAAAGATATTCTTAAGGACATTGACGATCCAGTAACGATAAAAGCCTATTTCTCAAAAAACCTTCCGGCAAACGTCGCCAAGACGCGCGAAGACTTCCAGGACATGCTGATCGAATACGCCAACCTTGCCGATGGAAAGGTGCTTTATGAATTTGTGGATCCCAATGCCGAAGAGTCGCTCGAGCAGGAAGCAACACAAAAAGGCATTCGTCCCGTGCTCATCAACGTTCGCGAAAAAGACCAGGTGAAACAACAGAAAGCCTATTTGGGCGCAACCGTTCAGCTGGGTGATCAATCCGAGGTGATTCCGTTTGTTCAACCCGGTGCAGCGATGGAATACGCACTCTCTACAGCGATAAAAAAGATCGCCATCAAGAATAAGCCGGTCATAGGCTTTGTACAAGGTCACAGGGAGCCTATGCTTAGTGAAATGGTGCAGGCCAATGAACAGTTGCAGGTATTGTACGACACGAGGGAAATCACTTTAACAGACTCAACGGGCATTCCGGATAACATCAACACCCTTGCTCTCATCCGGCCCCAGGACAGCATCCCGGCGAATCATCTCAAGTACCTGGATGATTTTATGGCGCGCGGAGGAAGATTACTGGTCGCCGTCAACACCGTGCAAATTGACATGCGATCCATGTATGGCACGCCGTTGAACACCGGGCTGGAAGCGTGGCTCCGGTCAAAAGGCGTGAACGTCGCTGAAAAC
>DASUGQ010000481.1:0-13717 GCA_036273935.1 Cyclobacteriaceae bacterium
GCAACCCTTATTACAGCCACTACACCCGAACTTGACCTGGTCGATGGATTTCGTCCATGACGGATTATTGCAAGGCAAATCATTCCGAGCATTTAATGTGATTGATGATTTTAACCGTGAGATTCTAAACATCACCATCGACACAAGCCTGACCAGCAAACGGGTGATCAGAGAGCTTAACAAGGTAGTGGAATGGCGTGGAAAGCCAGAGCGTCTCAGGGTCGACAATGGCCCGGAGTTCATCGCTCAAGCACTTCAAGACTGGTGTGGCGATGATGTTGAACTTGTATTCATTGAGAAAGGTAAGCCGCAGCAAAATGGCTACATCGAACGTTTCAATCGGACTTACCGCGAAGAAGTACTTGATGCTTTTGCGTTCGATAACCTGAATCAGGCGCGCTTACTTACGCACGCCTGGATGTGGGTTTACAACAATGAACGGCCGCATAGTTCCCTTGGCTACAAAACGCCAAGGCAGTTCCTGTTGAAATATGGAAAACTCCACCACCCTTTGAGAGGAGTGGAGTTTCCCACATTCCAACAGGATGAAAGTTTATCTTGGAATTCTTTAATTTCGGATGCTACTAAGTAAGGGAAGCTTTCAGAAACTCGACAGCTCAACATAACAATCAAAAAAAACCTAAAGATGAGCAAGGGAAATCATCGCTGCTAGCGTATGACAAATATTTTGAGAATCAACATGATGTTCACTTGAAAGAGTTTCTTGAGCTGGTGGCTATTCCAAGTGTTTCATCAGATCCGGCCAATAAACCTGGTGTTGAAAGGGCCGCTGCATGGATAGTGAATAAATTAAAGGCAATTGGAATGACAACGGCTCTAACAATGCCAACTGAAGGCAACCCTGCTGTGTATGGAAGCTGGGAGAAAGCACCGGACAAGCCCACAGTTTTGATTTACGCACATTATGATGTGCAGCCGGTAAAGGAATCAGAATGGGATAATCCGCCGTTTTCGCCAAAAGTAATAGACGGAAAAATTTTTGGGCGTGGCGCAAGCGATGATAAAAGCGGCATCATGATTCCTATCTGGGCCGTAGAAGCCATGCTTAAGACGGATGGAAAAATGCCGGTGAACGTAAAGTTCATCTTTGATGGCGAGGAAGAAATTGGAAGTCCAAATTTTAAATCGTTTGTCATAAAGAATAAGGAATTATTAAATGCGGACTTTGCCTTAAATGCTGACGGTGACCAATACGATGAAGATACACCAGCCATACTCATGAGCCTTCGCGGCGGGGCGGCTTTGGAGTTTACCGTAAAAACAGCTGATGTGGATGGGCACTCCGGAACATTTGGTGGGAAAACACCGAACGCTGCGGTAGCCATGTCACAAATCATTGCGTCACTGTTTACCAAAGAGGGGAATGTAGCTGTCGAGGGATTCTATGATAAAGTTTTGCCTATAACTCCTGAGGAAAAAGAAATGATCAAGAAAATCCCTTATGACAAAGCAGATGATATGAAAATACTGGGAACAACAGCAGAAGTTGGCGACACCACATTTTTACCGCTTGAACGGGTTTGGTATCGACCTACACTTGAAATCACGGGTGTATCAAGCGGAAGCAACGCCAATATTATTCCCGGTCATGCGAAGGCCAGAATTATGTGCAGGTTGGTAGCGAATCAAACATCGAATGAAATCTGCGAATTGATCATCAATCATATTGACAAAAATACTCCGGTGGGTGCAACGGTCACGTATAGTTATCGGAAATCAGAAAGTGGAGGGGGAAGCGGAATGAAATTTCCTGCAGATACCAAAGAATTCCGTTACATATCGGATGTCTTGTACAGAGTTTACGGAAAAGAACCTTTGCTAATAGGTGTGGGTGGAAGTATTCCGCCACTTAAACATATCAAAGAAGTTTTGGGGATCTATCCCTATTCATTAAGCTTTCAACTACCAGACGACAAGTATCACGCAGCTAATGAATCCTTTCGATTATCAAGCATTCGTAAAGGACAACTGATTTACTGTTCCTATTTTCAGCATCTGGCAAACGAAGAAAGCAAGCTGAAAAAGTAGAAGGTAAAGTAGAGTTTGCAACAACCAAGAAGTAGCAAGTCATTTTAACGCTAATGATCAAGATTATGAATAACACAAGAAGCGCAATTATGACCGGACTTTTGCTGATTACTTGCATGGCCTCTCTGCCGGTATTTGCACAGCGTGCAGAGCAAGAGCGCAAAGCTAAATCTCAAGACGATGACTCTGCGGTAAAGGCTGCCGTGGAAAGTTTTGTTAGTAAGCAAATAAACATCGAGGTCGTTGTCACGATCATAATCAAAAAAAGCAGCCTGCACGGTATGACCTGTGTCGGCTAACCCATATGCCTCAGCTTGTTCTGAAAAAGTATTGTCCTTGTTATTAATGTACAATTCATTGGCTCTTCTCCCGGGATCGAGATAGGGTCCTGCGAAACACACATATATATCGAGCCAACCATCCTGATTAATGTCAACCATGGAAACTCCAGTCGCCCATTTGCCATCTGTATGTATTCCCGACCTTTGTGTAATATCTTCGAATTTCAGTTCTCCCTTGTTCAGGTAGAGGCGGCTGCCAGACATATTCGCTGAAAAGAAAATATCAACGAGGCCATCGCTGTTCACATCACCAATGCCCACGCCTGCGCCGTTATAGAAGTATTCGAAGGTGATGATATTTAACTGCTCATCCTCTAAGAGTTCATTGGAAAAGGATAGGCCGCTGGCATTCGCCGGAATTTGTTCAAGCAGCGGAGGTTCCTTCGTGTCGGTGCAACCGACCAACAAGAATATCGCAACCAACAAGAACGACTTAAGAAAAGATTCACGTGACATGAGTGTTTCTGGAAAACGACACAAATACAGTAATAAGATTTATGATTCAAACCGAAACAGACAATAGTTAACTACAGGATAAAATACCAACCACTCTACGTAAGGGTAGAATGGTTGTGATCTGTATTAAAGTATTGACGATTGACCAGACTAATTCTAATACGATCCTATTTTGATTCCACGATGCAAATAACACGATTCATCATACTGAGCGTTTCCTGCTATCTCTCACTGAGCAGCTGTAACACCAAACCAGCCATTGACACCGATCCCGTCCACGACCTTATCAGCAGGATCATGAAAGACAAGGCCAATCAATTTAGTATCGAATACATTGAGCAGGTAAATGGAAAAGATGTATTTGAACTGGATAGCAAGGATGACAAAATTGTATTGAGAGGTAATAACGGCGTCGCCATTGCCTCGGCCTTAAATCACTACCTGAAGATTTATTTAAACTGTCACATCTCGTGGAGTGGCACTCAACTGAACTTTCCCGAACACCTTCCAAAAATCGCGAGAAGCATTCGAAAAATTTCACCGTATAAATACAGATACTATCTAAACTATTGCACCTTCAATTATACGATGGCATGGTGGGACTGGGATCGATGGCAATCGGAAATCGACTGGATGGCTTTGAATGGAATCAACATGCCCCTGGCGCTTACCGGCGAAGAAGCCATTTGGCGCGATGTGTACCGGGAAATGGGATTCACCGATAAAGAGCTGGAAAGTCTCTTCAGCGGACCTGCGTACTTTTCATGGTTGTGGATGGGCAACATCGATGGATGGGGTGGCCCGTTGCCGCAACATTGGATGGACACCCACAAAGCGTTAGAGAAAAATATCCTTAAAAAAGAAAGAGCTTTAGGAATGACTCCTGTGCTCCCCGCCTTCACAGGACATGTACCGCCGTCGTTTGTGAATAGATTTCCTAATGCAAAATTGCGAAAGACCAATTGGGGCGCCGGATTTAGTGATGTGTTTATTCTCGACCCGGAAGATTCTTTGTTCGAACGGGTTGGAAAAGCCTTTCTTGATAAGCAGACCGTTGAATACGGAACAGACCACCTCTACTCTGCAGACACCTTTAACGAAAACGTGCCCCCCTCAAACGACTCCACGTTCCTAAGCAGGATTACAGAAAAAATATTTCGATCCATGAGCAATGTCGACCCTCAGGCCACATGGATCATGCAGGGATGGATGTTTCATTACAACGCAGATTTCTGGAAGCCCGCACAGATGAAAGCGCTTTTCGCCGCCGTACCCGATGATCGCATGATTATCCTTGATTTGTACAGCGAAAGTCATCCAGTCTGGAAAGAAACAGATGCCTACTTCGGTAAACCCTGGATATGGAATATGCTTCAGAACTTTGGTGGAAATGTCGCCTTGTTTGGCCGCATGGAGAACGTGGCTAACGATCCGGCTGATGCCCTCAACGATCCTTCTTCGGGAAAAATGACGGGGATTGGGTTAACGCCGGAAGGCATTGAGCAAAATCCCGCGCTGTTTGAGTTGATGCTGGAAAACACCTGGCAAAGGGAAACGATAAACCTCGACGAGTGGCTAAAAGCCTATGCCAATCGAAGATATGGAGCGGAGAATCAGGCTATCCACAACGCGTGGGCGATCTTGAAAAGTACCGTATACAGCGGAGGTCTTACCGAGGGCGGTCAGGAATCAATCATCGTAGCGAGGCCAACTTTTTCTGTACAAGGACATCGCGTACTAACCAAACTCAACTACGATCCTCTTGAACTTGCGAAAGCCTGGGAAATATTTATTTCGCAGGCAGATCAACTATGCAAAAGCGAAGGCTTTCAATATGATCTGGTTGACATTACGAGACAAGTTCTTGCCAACTATGCTTCTTCCCTGCAGCAAGAAATTGCATTGGCTTATAAAAATAACAACAAGAAAAAATTCGAAACTTACACTCAGGCGTTTCTGGAATTGATAGACGACATGGATACGCTACTTGCAACGCGTAATGAGTTTCTCCTTGGTAAGTGGATCAGCGATGCACGGAAGTGGGGAGCAACAGAGGAGGAAAAAGACTTATACGAATTCAATGCGAGAGACCTTGTTACTTTGTGGGGTGACAAGGACAGTGAATTACACGAGTACTCCAACCGGCAATGGTCCGGCCTTCTTAAAGGATTCTACAAGCCTCGTTGGGAAAAATTCTTCGACTATGTTTCTGTTTCCATGAATAACCAATCCGCCCTCGACCTTATGGCATTCGAGGAATCTTTGAAGGAATGGGAATGGCAATGGGTAAATCAAACAGATCTCCCTTATCCGTCACATCCCAAAGGAGATCCTGTTGAGATTTCAAAACAACTTTTCAACAAATACCAATCCAGAATATTTAACCACATTAATCCATGATGTTGCGCTCACACGCGAGTAATAAGAATAACTGGTAACGAACCAACATGTGACCATCATATAGGCTAGTCATTTACTTGGAACACGAGGAGGAAAAGTTGATCAATCTTAATCGAAAAGAACCTAAACGATGTAATTATTTAATATTTTTTCTATCCACTTTCCAGTCTGGATTTTTTGAAAGTCCATTTGGATTTCCGGTAAACATTTTGCCGGCCTCCTTATCATTCTTCAGTTGCCACTGAAACCACGCTGTGGCAACTTTAGCAAACTCTCCACCATGAGGCTGACCGTATGTTCCTCCATGTCCTACATCCATATTGGCTACGAAAACAGGAACATGATTAATGCGATTGAAATCATCCATACCGTTTGCATAAGCGATATCTTTTTCTCCACCCAAAAGATAAAGGGTTGGTGTATGTATCTTAGACAATTGGTCCTTTGTTAGCCGTGGCATACCTGGCATTCCACTCCCGGGATTACCCAGAATTCCGCTGTTGCAAATAACCGTGGTCGTGATGCGCGGATCAGGAGCAGTCTCCAGCGCCTGGAGTCCACCACATGACATACCGCTAACTGCAATTTCTTTGATGTTTAACTTGCCATAGTAAGGACTAGTTTTATCATTGTTTTGAGCAATAGCCCAGTCGATAGCATCCGTCATCTGAGAGGATGTTGACCGGTCACGGCTTCGTTCACCTTCCTGTGGCATTGGACCAATGGCAATTACCAAAAAGCCGTAAGACGCCACTTCAGACAAAAAGTTCACATGTTCCAAGGGCGAATTGGCGCAAGCACCATTGCCCCACACAATTACAGGAAGCTCACCTTTCTTTGTGGCAGCACTTAAGTCTGATGGTTTAAAGACCGTATGCGTAGGAAGGGAATTTTCTGAAACCATAATGGCTTTGAAAGGACCTGTTCCACCGTCCTCTATGATTCTTGATGTAACGGTTGGTGTAGGCGTTTCCTGGGCGGATACAGGATGTGTTAAACAAGATCCAGTGCCTATCAGTAAAAGAATTAGCGCGTAAGTTCTTTTCATGGTCAAATATTGTCTGTTGTTTATTTTTTATACCAGGCCTGCGCCGTTCTAATTTTATTTCAGGGAGCTTTAAAATTCCATTTTGAGTTGTCACTGTTCACATCAAATTTTCCAAGGGTCGGTGTGCTGTCTCCGGAAGAAACGAGTGCCAACTTCTCGTTTGAATTGGGGACTACCTTTGGCATTATTCTATACGTTCCATCGGTCAGTTGATCGATTCGCCATAGTTGTTCCGGTGCACCGGTAAATGCCGGAACTGTTATTACTCTTGCATTGGCTGTTGCTGCTAACGCGCGATCAGTTCCAGCTATTGCTATTTTATAATACGGGGCGCCTAAATATCCACTAGAATCAGGGGCAGCTGTAATCGTCCATTTTTGATGCGGGCGGGCCATATAATCACCGATTCTTCCCTCAATGTTCCCAGTAGGCCAGGTGTTAATGACATCCGCTAATTCCTGTGATGGAACTGGTTTTATGGGTTCGTTATTGTCACGGTTAAATCGCATACCTCCAGGCATTCTAACTAAATCAACTGCCAGTTCCAGTCCATATCCTCTTCGCTCAGATTCAATTTCATAAGTTCCTTCTTTAACATTATCTCCTGCAACGGGCCATCCATTTTTCCATAGCAACGGACGGATGCCTAATACGCTGCGGCCGCTCTGATCCAAATCTGCTTCGTAATGAAAAGACATTTTTTCAATCCCTTCCTCAAGGACGATGTGTCCGAAATGACCAGGCCCAATACGTCTTCCGCTAGTTGCAGCAACCATTTTGCCGCCACCTTCGAGCATGTTTCTTCCCACATTATCTACGAAAGGGCCGGTTACGTTTTTAGAGCGACCCACAACAATGTTGTAGGTGGAATTGGAGCCATCGCAACAACTGCCATGTGTGGCAAGGAGATAGTACCAACCATCGTGATAAGTTAAATCAGTGGCTTCGCAGACAATGGCTACATCAACATGCTCGTTACCCTTTACTCGTTCGCCTGTTTTAGGATCTAGTTCTATAACGCGAATGAACCCAAAATAGGTACCATAGGCGAGCCAAAGTCGCCCGGTAGTGGGATCCAGCATAAGACCGGGGTCGATGGCATCGCATTCTTCATAGCCATCGGAAGTAGCAACCACAACAGGTTCTGTGTATTTAAAATCAGGAGAGTTTGGATCGAGGGTCTTGTTCCACATGGTAAGAATGGCACCCTTGTGATTGCTACTACCACCCGTTGCGCCATAAACTACAAGATAGCGGTCGCCAATTTTTATTGCATCGGGGGCTGCTCCACCACCGGGCCTCACACCACCGCCGTTCCATGTCCATCCGTCTGCGGATATTAATCCACCTCCACCAGTGCCAAAGGTGTAATACTTTCCGTCACATTCAACAATAGTTGACGGGTCATGGATAAATGGTCTTCCGATCTGCGCTATTGTTGTTTGTGTTATCAATACTGCTAACAAGGCAGTAAGGCCGATTATTTTTATTCGTTTCATGTGTTAATAATTTTTGATAAAGGCCACATGAAATCGCATGCCCGATTAACATCCTTGTGGGTGACGCAGTGCATGACGATTTCATTTAATAATAATTTATTTTAGTTGCCACTTGGAACTCGCCCTCAATAATCATCATGCCAGATGAAATATTTTCCCTTAAGGCTTGTATCATAATAGTTTCGATTTTAGAATAATTAATACCTGAAATAGGCTAGCAAATTTTATTCGTAACTAATACCGAAGTTTTTTACCGGTAATCCTTTTTCATCCAAAAAACGAACAGCAAAGTTACACATACCAGGTCCATTGATTACGGCGCCGCGGATGATGTTCTTTCCCTTTTTAAGCGTTAAAAGCGGAGAGGTAACATTATCCACAATCATGTCGCGATCACCTGAAAGTATAAGGACTTCCTTACCATTCAACCAAAACATGCCTCCCGAATTAACACCTGCGGTCATTCTCACATTTTTGATTTCTTCCGGACAATCAATGACGGTGACAAGCCAGAAGAGCACACCGTATGGCGGCTCGTTTATTGCGTATGTAAAATGGTATAAATTAAAGTTGAATGTCTTGCTGTCCAACGCATACCACTTTAGTTCCTTGCCTCCCACTTTTGCTGTTTTGCCATGCTTAGGAACTACCGTGAAATCGTTAGAAAAATTATCGGTGGAAAAAGTTGCCCTGAGATATTTTTCGGTGAGTATATTATTTCGGGCAATGTCTTTCCTGACGGGTTCCAGCACCAGCCAACGTTGAATGAATCCTTTGGCATCTGGTTCCTTTTTAAAGTTAGAGATCGGGATAAAATGTTTTGATAGGCTATGTGTCGTATCGCCTTTTATGGGTATGGGAGGCAGTACCACCCTTGGTCTTTGACCTGGAGCCTGGCCTGAAACTGGGGTGGCATCTATCAATAATCCTGATAAGACAGCGAAAACTATAGCTATCAACAGGGAATTATTTTTTCTGTTCATCGGAGATTTCTGTTATAGTGACTATTTGTTTTTTGAAAGAAAGTGGGAACATCCAACAACCGGGTTGTCGTTGCCCGTTCGTTCGAACAAATGTATAACTTACACGAATACAACGCTAATGCAATAGCTGAGGGGCTTAGCACGTGAAATCTTTTCCTTAGGAGAAGATCACGTATTCATCATTAATTGACTGGCGACAGAGTCGAATATTAGTCTCCTTCGGTCGACAAAATGAGGACAATGGTCTAGTAAATTTTCACCTGTTTTCAAGTATTCACGGTTTTACGATAGTTTCACTGGAATTCCATGAAATATTAATCCTCCTGGACTAGTTATCGCCGACGTTATTAACATTCAAAAAATTAAAACAATGAAGAACATCTTATTTGTAATTATTTTACTACTGGTAGCCTCGAGCACGTCTTATGCAAATGGTATAGAAGGAACATGGAAAGCTGATATGCAAGGACCCAATGGCGACATGGAATTAACTTTCGTGTTCAAAATGACAGATGGAAAATTGAGCGGTATTGTACGAACACCGAACGGAGATAGTGAAATTACGAATACTAAAGTGAATGGTAAAGAATTTTCATTTGATGTTTCCTTTAACGATATGACAATCAAGCATCATTGCAATTGGGAGGAAGATGATACCATAAGCATGGAGGCTACCGGAACACCTATGGGCGATATGGTAATTGTATTGAAGCGGCAGACTTAAGTCAATCAGTGCATTTTGTACCGGGAAGTGATTTTGAAAGTTGGTCAATCGTTATTTCTGGTATTCAATTTTGGTAACACGCCAGACAAACTCACCCGCAGCTGTTTTCACTATCGCTTCATCGCCCACTTCTTTTTTCATCAGTGCGCGTGCCATAGGCGAGTCTATAGAGATGTAATCCTTTGTATCAAAAATCTCATCATACCCAACTATACGGAAGCGTTTGTGTTCGCCTCTGTCATTATCAATTTCCACCCACGCACCAAACATTACCTTGCCTTCCTGGAGTGGCGAATAATTCACGACTTTCAAATCATCAATACATTTTCGCAAATAGAGCACGCGCCGGTCAATTTCGCGCAGACGCTTTTTATTGTAATGATAATCTGCATTTTCAGAACGATCTCCAAGGCTTGCGGCCCACGATACCTTTTGCGTGGTGTCTGGTCGTTCAACGCGCCACAAATGATCCAACTCAGCTTTTAACTTTTCTAAGCCTTCTCGGGTAATTAACGGCGTTTTCATGGTTACGTAATCACGGAGCAATGCATGATCCGACTGGCCTTATTCAATGGTATAAGCCGATGAAAATAATCAATCAAAGGTTATACTTTCGTGACGAAAGGATCTTGCATAGTCCTCCAAATTTATTGAAGGAAATAAAGTACCTAAACATCCCGAACAAAATCCAATCAACATTTTAATTATCAAAACATTCCGAAATAACAGAATGGCTTGCTTTAGCAATTTTTCCGGGTTATTTCGGTCTTTTTTGTTGCGCGTTTTCGTGGATCAAGCATGAAACAAAAAAGTTGTGGCAGAGCAAAAAGTTGTCGCATGCTGGCACGCTCTGGCACAAGTTAACACTCATTAGACATGTATTGATATGAACACGAAAATTCCAATTCAAAAGGTCTGTGAGTTCTGCGGGAAAAATTCACAGCTCAAAAATTGTTAACCCGCTTCTGCTCAAACAAATGTGCCGGAAGAAATCACCTCCTTCAATTTGAATTTATTTTTTGTGCTACGCGGCCTTGTCAACCTCTATGGGTTTTTCCCCACTTATCTCCCATGGAGATGGTCTGAATATCATCCGCAGTGCCTGGTCACGCGTGATGTACGCGATGGCCCAGGTATAAAGGGTTTTCACGATGTTATTGTAGTTTACGAGGGAGATCACGTGAATAAACAACCAGCCCAGCAGACCCAATAATCCACTAAAATGGATTTTATGCTTAAAGAGATCCACCAACGCATGTTTACGGCCAATGACGGCCATTTCTCCCCGGTCAAAATACCTGAATGGTAACGGAGACCTGCCTTTCGCCAGGCGACGGAAATTCTTCGCAAGGGATTTGCCCTGCTGGATCGCAGGTTGGGCCAGCTGGGGATGACCCTGCGGATACGCCGATTCATGCTGCTGAATGCTGATGTCGCCGATCGCGAAAATATTACGATAGCCAGTCACACGGTGAAATGCATCGGTCATCATCCTCCCTCCATTTCCAAGGCTCGAAGTTGCAATGCCATCGAATGTCAGCGCGGTTACACCGGCGGCCCAGATTAGCGTCCTGGCCGCAATCACATCGCCGTTGGACAACTGCACTTCATCATCCTCATAGCGGGTTACCATCGTATTCAATCTCACTTCTATTCCAAGAGAAGTAAGTATCTGCTCCGCGGCATGGTGGGTTCGCTCACTCATGGCTGCAAGCAAATGAGGCGCGCCGTCGATGACGTGCAACCTGATCTGGCAGGCGTTGATTTCCGGATACTCTCTGCGAAGAATGTGATCCTTTAGTTCAGCGAGCATACCGGCCACTTCCACTCCAGTTGGTCCGCCGCCTGCAATCACGATGGTCAACAGCTTTTGTTTTTCGAAAGGATCCTGCTCGACGGAAGCCCTCTCAAGAACCCCGATCAATGCGTTACGCATAAGCAATGCGTCATCAATTCCTTTCAGCATGATTGCGTTTCTGCGTATGCTTTCGTTTGCGAAATAATGCGGCTTTGACCCGGCCGCGAACACCAGGAAATCGTAATGAAGCTGTGTTCCATCGCTCAAGTAAACCAGGTTTGTGTCCGGCGCTACCCTCAATACTGAGGCCATGCGAAAAGACACGTTCTTTCCCTGTAAGAGCTTTCTGAACGGGTAACTGATGCTTGATGGGTCGAGAAAACCCGTAGCCACCTGGTACAGCAACGGCGTGAAATAGTTATAGCTGTTCTTGTCGACAAGCGTGATGTGATAACCCCGGTTGCCAAACATCTTCCGGATAAAATTCAATCCGGCAAACCCGCCGCCGATTACCACAATGTGCTTTTTATTTACCTTTTGAGTTTTCATCTGTCCTGAATTAAAAATCGTATCATAACAAAGAGGACCAAATCCATAGTCCTCTTTCCCTGTGTGTGGCTGATCAACCACGGTAACTCCCCGGAACATTACCAAACGTAATGGCAATGCGGTTCCACGCGTTGATCTGGGTGATCACCAACACAATGTTTGCAATCTGGGCTTTCGAATAGTACTTATTTGCCCGTTCATAAGCCGCTTCAATTGCGTAAGCGTTCTGTTTCGAAATCTCGGTTAGCGTTTCTGTAAGATTTAGTGCCGCCTTCTCTTCTTCCGTAAAACATGGTGACTCCTCCCATGCCGGCAACAGGTACAATCGCTGGAAGTCCTCCCCCAGCTTGAACGCATCCTTATGATGCATATCAAGACAGTACCCACACTTATTGATCTGTGATGCGCGGGTCTTGATCAATTCAAGTAGCAGGGGTGGAACAGATTCCTTCAGGTACTTTTCCGTATTCTGCATTCCGGAAAATAGGCCATTCGGTATTTGATCATACGGGATTCTCACTCTTTCCATTGTTTCCATAATGTTATATGTTTTTCTACTATGACAGCTCCCAATTGAGAAGCGTGACATCATTTGATAAAAAAATTTTGAGCAGCAAACCGACGACACAAAAACCACAACATTCCTGCGAAATTTTTCCGAAGAAATCGCAAACGTTTGATTCCCCTTGCGTCTATTTGTGCATTAGAGAACCCAATGTTGACAAAGTGTTTATGACATAAAAATGCCTGAAGCGATTTGAGTCTACTTTCCCAAGGCCCGGAGCTTGGCGGGATTAACAATAATGTAAACGTTTTCGATCAAGTTATCGCGCACATCAAGCATTATGCAGCGGTAGATCGAATGCCCGAGGCGGAAGATTAACGCCGGGCTGTGGTTAAACTCCTCCGTGGTTACCACGGTGTCGGGATGAAAATACTTGCCATACAACGCCTGGAGGAATTTAGAGACATTATCACGGCCAACGATAACATTGGGTGCAGCCTTTATGTTTCCGCCATCAGAGTGTGACTGCACGTCCGCCGCGAGCAGGGCTTTCACATTTTCGACGTCTGCCCGGAGGATTGCATCTGTTAATTTCGTGAGTGTGGCGTCGGTGGAAACTTTATCAGCGGCAGCCCTGAGACCTCCGGACTCAAGTTTCTTCCGTGCGCGCTTATAGAGTTGTCGTGAGTTCTCCACAGTAATTTGAATGACATCAGCAATCTCGCTGTGTTCAAAATCGAATGACTCTTTAAGGATAAAGACTGCGCGTTCCCTGGGATTAAGCCTTTCCAATAATACCAACAACGAGTAATCAAGAATACGACGTTTATCGATGTCCCTGTAGATACTATCATCGGTATGGAACGGAACCGGCAGCCATTGACCAATGTATTGTTTTTTTCGTACGCGGATACTTTTCTTCGCATTGATGGACCTGTTGATCACAGATTTCACGAGGTATCCATCTGGATTTTGAATGTGCGCATGATCATCCAGAAAAAAAGTATTAAGAATTTCCTGGACGACATCCTCGGCGGCCAGCGAATCACCAATGATGTTATAGGCATATGGAATAAGCTGTGCCTTATATTTCTGGTACTGAGCTTCAGTTGGTGTGGACATTCTTTTAGGGTAAAAGTGAGTCGTAAGACATGGTAAAATGCAGGAACTTAATTTAAGAAAGTAAAGTTCAAACATTTTCCGAATAGGTTGTCACAGACAGCCGCTTTAAACTGTCTTATGGTGAAGTGCCAACGTGGCACAAACAAATCTGGTGATGGAGAATAAAACAGAACTATTTCTTGAATACAAGCCACTTCTATTTTCGGTCGCTTATAACATGCTTGGCGATGTGGCGGCCGCGGA
>DASUGQ010000482.1:0-6585 GCA_036273935.1 Cyclobacteriaceae bacterium
CCAATTTTCTGGAGCGACGTTCCTCCAGGGCCACCATGAATAAATAGAATAAATATTCCTGAAGCTTTATTGCCACGGACTGAAACTGGCATTTGCGCTCCTTTATTAACGAGATAGAAAAAGTCTCCATCATAAAATGGCTCGTCCTGGCAGGACAACAGTACACCCAGACTTGCCAATAAAAGGATCTTCTTCATGGGCCTAACTTGATAATCCCTCCAATTTCCAATCCATACTGAACCAATGACGTCTCATTGAATGGTATCTGCCAGAAAATGATCGGCTTTATAAATAGCCGGGGCTGACCTTTCAATTCCTGCATGACATAGCTAAGCCCGAAACTAATAGAAGGCATGAAATGTGGATTACCTGTATCATATGACTTGTGTATTTTACCTATACTATCAACATAGTAAGCGTCTCCCCCATTAAGGAAAGTATGCAGATATCCAATACCCAGGTAGTGCTCAAAAAACAGACTACGGTAAAGTCTTATCCGTTGACCTGATTGAATCATGAGAAAAATGCCTGTTTGATTCTGATAATGAAAGTAGGCACCTCCTTTGGCAGCCGCTACTATTTCAAAACGATGGCTCGTCAACAAACTTCTTTCATAAGTCAGGATGAAGCCAGGATTCAAGCCGCCCTCACTAAAATAGCTCGCACCCATGCGCGCTGAATTTGAGGAAATGCTTTGTCCAGGCAGGAACTGCGGTGCGAGCAACCAGGGAATAAACAAGAGTATTTTTCCGGCCATGAAATTTTTCTTTTGTCTGACCGGAAGAAAAATCATCCCTTCAAAATGGGCAAAGTTTTTTCCGGTCCATATAATTGTTCTTTTGTATAAATAAAAACTGATCATCGTCTACAACCATGATCAGTTTTTTACCAATACACCGACGGCCTTCGTTTTTACGAGGCTTGAGAAAATCCGTAATACACTTTTTTATCAGGACGTTGAGGGTAGATACCCTGGATTAAAACACCTTCTCCAGATCTCTTTAATTCAGCAATGAGTCCATCGACGTCATTAATCTTTTTATTATTCACCGATGTAATGATGAATCCCTCCTGGATATCAGTCTGCTCAGTCAGCTTTCCTGGAAAAAGATGAGCAACCACTACTCCTCCCTGATTGGTTAATCCAAGCTTTGCCTTATCTTTTTGGGACAAATTTTCAAATTCGGCCCCAAGCCCTTTGAGTACTTCATCCTGATAAGCTTTAACAAGACTTCTGTCACCTGTCACATTCTTAAGGTTTACAGGAATAACCTTTTCACTTCCCTTGCGCACTACCGTGAGATCAACTTTGTCACCCGGATTGTGACGCGCAATTCCTTCCTGTAATTGAGCAGATGTTTTTATATCATTGTTGTCAAGTTTGATAATTACATCCCCGGCTTTTATTCCCGCATCCTTTGCAGCTCCTCCATCCATCAGGCTGTCGACATAGACACCTTCATTGATCGAGAGGTTCTTTTCCTTGACGAGTTTGCTATCCAGATTCCGGATCGTCACACCAAGGAAGCCCCGCTGAACCTTTCCATAGTTTATGAGATCCTCAACTACCTTCTTCATAATGTTGGAAGGAACAGCAAATCCATAGCCGGCATAAACTCCCGTCGGTGTCGCAATAGCTGTATTGATACCGATAAGGTTTCCATTGATATCCACCAGAGCCCCGCCACTGTTGCCGGGATTAATGGCGGCATCCGTCTGGATAAACGATTCTATGGCAGCCTTGTCCTCCAAAATGTTAATGTTTCTTCCTTTAGCACTCACAATACCTGCAGTGACTGTTGACTCCAGATTAAACGGGTTACCGATTGCCAATACCCATTCCCCCACTCTAAGGTTGTCGGAGTTACCAACAATAATTGTAGGTAAATCTTTTGCATCAACTTTAATAAGTGCAAGGTCTGTATTTGGGTCGGTGCCAACCACCTCAGCGCTTAATGTTCTATTGTCATTGAGTGTGACATCTATCCTGGAGGCCCCGTCAACAACATGGTTGTTAGTTACAATGTATCCGTCCGGACGAATGATAACACCTGATCCGCTACCAACTCTTGGCTGCGGCTCCACTTTCTGATTGGGCTGCAAAAACTGGTCACCAAAGAAGTCTTTAAACGGATCAGGAATTTCAAATACCTGAGCGCTCGACTCTTTTAATGTAGACATGATATGAACCACACTGGGCGTAGCTTTCTCAGCCACATTGGAAAAGTCGTAGTTAAGTCCACCGACTGCGTCGCCTTTGGTATAGTTAGCCTGAACGATTTTGTAGTTAGGTTTATTTTCAAAACCCGGTCTTACCGAATCAAGGCCCGCTATGTTCCAAACACCTAATGCAAGAAGCCCACCTAATAGTCCGGCTCCTATCAACTTGATTAAATTTTTCATCTCTGATATTTTTATCTGGAATTTTCTATTTGGATACGTGCGAAGAATCCAGGTCACATTTTTTGATCAGAATGCCTTCAGCAACCATGACAGAAAAAAACGAATAGTTTTAAATTGATAATACACTGTCGGCGATGATATAATCTCTATCTCGAATTGCCATCTTCGGCAATGGCATTCTTTGAAATCAGCCCAGATGTGAAATACGATTACCACGTGCTGAAACTTCAACCTCAATGATGTTCTCGTCTCCGATCCGGGCTAATGCATTGGTCGATCTCCTGAGAAAAACCTGAAGATCAAAATTTAAAATATTACTTTCCTCGACGACCATGCCTTTAAGAGAGGCATCATCCTTGAAATAATAGTCCCCGATAATAATTTCCCCTGAGAGATTGACCGTGGCATTACCCTTAAAGTATGACAAGTCGATCCCACTATCGGGGATTGAGGCGTTAATGATAAGGTAGTCTTTCACGTCGGCCATGGCATACAAAAAGTCAAGGTCTGTTGAATCCTTGACAGCGAAGATTGAATCAATGGGAATCATGAATTCAAACCGATTCAGTGAACCATTCAATCGTGCTTCGAGTGCTCGGGATCTGAATTCATACAACTTGTGATCAGTCAGAATCCGTAGATAACAATCATTAGCACCTGTGTAGCCCTGGCTTCTGGAGAGGATGGGAAAGCTCACCAATAAAAATGTCGCTAAGATTTTCATAATATTAGTGCTTTCTCACTGCAAATTCCTCATTCCATTTTTTGATCTGAGCTTTAAGACTATCCAGGTTCTTTCTTACCTCCTCATCACTAATCTTGTCTTCCCTTTCAATTTTACCGGCCAGGAGTTTAGCATCTTCCAGTACTTTTATCTCGTCTTGATTTTTTTCACGTGAATGGTATTTCAGGTTGGCTTCCATTTGATTGATGGCTTTTCGCAAAGCTTTGGCAGCCTCCTTCGGTAAATGACTGTTGAAATAACTCTCTGTGATAAATACCTTATACCCGGCCAACGCATGACCCGCCCGACTAAAAAAATAATTCAACTCATTAATGCCATCGACACGATCAAGGGCGACGCGTCCGGCAAGATCATTTAATTCACCTATAGATCTTTCAATCTCAGTCTTCTGCTCCCCCGTGGAAATCGACGCAATGGACTGCATTGATTTCGCCGCATTGCGTATATACTGATCACTTTCCTTGTAATGTTTCTCGACAAACGCCTGAAGTGCTTTCTCCAAATCGCTGTCTGGTTCAACTTCTGTAACAGGCGTTAATGGTTCGGTTGTTTCCTGGTTATCCCTGTTTTCGATTTTTTGATGACACGAGAAAAAAATCATTAGGTTAAATAATGATACAATCAGAATAATTTTTTTCTTTTCCATTTATTGACTTTTTGCTTATTGGATGAGCGAACAAATAAAAAGTCACAGGCTTAGCAGAGAGACCTGGTTTATCAATGCAACACGTGACCTTAGACCGAGGGCTACTCTAAAACATAAAAAGTTGTGGCCAACGTGGTATTATTTCCTTTTAAAACTAATGTAAACTTCCACCATGAGTATGTATGGACTATGGAATTGGCACATCGACTCAACCTATCGCTTGCGTTTTTTACCCTGGCAACAGAAGAGAATGAACGGGCAGATAAAGAGGCCGCTTACCATGAGTTGATGCGATGCCGCGGATATTACGTTCAGCATTATCAGAGTCAACATCGGAGGGTTCCGAAAATACGAAACAAGAGAATAATTCTCACAACAGGTTTTTTTACAATCGAGTCCGACTTCACCAATAAATTAGTTGACCTGATGTCGATCGAGGATTTTTTTCTTGTCGTTCTCCAGCCTGAATTCTTTTCATTGAGGGAAATAGCAAAACTAACCACCACGGCCCAGTCAACCATTATTTTACCTGAAGCTAAATTTTTCACTCAATTTGACAGTCACCAGGCAGGCCAGAATTTTTCCGGCCTGTTTTACGAGATATTGCGAAAGAGTGAATTCTTCAACATCAGCAACGAATTTTTTCTCCGGTTGGCTAGAGATAAAAGTCTCTTCAATTATCTGCTCTCATTCATCAGGCATCAAAGCCTACGCTAAAAAGCGTAGATCAATTAAGAAATTCACCTACCCATGCGCATTTCCGGGACATTCTTAAAATACCATTTTTCGCTCTACCCAGGAACGCTTCTCAACGCGATCTTTACTGTGTAGTTAAGTAAGCGGAATTATGAAAAATTATGAAAAACTTGGGGATCAGGATTTGATCACACTAATTCTGGAAAAAGACAGTTTAGCAACCGGCGAACTTTATAAGCGATACTATAAAAAAGTCTACCAGAAATGTTTATCACTTGTCAGGGATCCCGATGAAGCATTTGATCTCGCCGAAGAATCTCTTATGAGGGCCTTTGAAAAGTTAGATACATTCAAAGGTGACTCTTCCTTCAGTACATGGTTGTACGTAATTACGCACCGTCATTGTCTGGGATTTCTGCGAAAGGCTTCCCACGGTCGGCCTTCAATAGATGGCGCAAGTCAAAAAGAAGAGTACGAAGAAGTCAATCTGAATGAAGTCGATTCAGTTGATCCTCATGCCATCATGTTAACACTAATAAATGAAATGCCCCAAAAGGAAAAGGCGCTTTTGTTACTGAAGTATTACGAGGGAGAATCGATTGAATCGCTGCAACATCACCTTAATTTATCGGCGAGTGCCATCAAGATGCGCTTAAAAAGATCAAAGGAAAAGCTAAACTATCTCTATTCCATCGCGGTGTCGTCTGGGCTGGCGAGTGCATTGGCCTTGCTTTAGAATTAAGCTTTAGCACAAAACAAATAAAAGAAGAAGCCGCCCATTGACGACTTCTTCTTTTAAGACTAAATGGATGGATAGCCGTTAAGCTATGATCACGTGAGCATCGCGAAGCAATTTGCCGCCGTTGTCATAGAAGAGATTTCTCTTTTCTCCTTTGGGGCCAGTCTGAATCTCTAACCTGTAGATTGCTGTCGCCTTATTTGCCTTACCGGTACTGATTCGTTCGCTGTCCTTGAGAAGTTTGCATTCCGGATATTTCGCTTTCAACGCCTTCGTAATTTCTGCCGGAAGATCTGCGTGCTTGATAAATTCCTTGACATTGATAACCTTACCGTGCTCATCAAAGATTACCTGCTGATAATCATTGTTCTTGTCCTTTACAGTCACCTGAAGATATTTCAAAGAACCGTTTAACTGACTACCATCTTCTGTCTCAGACCATTTTTGTCCATACAGTTCCCGTGAAATGAAATTAAATTCAGAGGCTGTTGCTTGTGGAAACTCTTCCTTCAATGCATTCAACACCGCTTTAGGTTCCGCACCTTTTTTGATTGGCGCCAACCCCACGGATTCCTGCGCATAGCCGGTACCTAGTATCAGGCTCATTGCAATTGGTAGGATTAGTTTTTTCATTTTCTCTCGAAATTTTTAAATCTGACTTTGTGATGCACCCATTTCGACCAGGTCACCATCACCGATCCTTTGTTTTTTTTAACCCACTCCGTGAAGCTGGCGTCAGTTTTTAGAATTCGTTAGAAAATTAATTTAGAAGCAGCGGCACTTTTGAACATCCGAATGGATACGAATAATTAATGACCAGGCAGACTGGTATGAATACAATTATTGGGGAATGACAAGTGTAAAGGTAGATCCCTTGCCCCGCCTGCTGGTGACGAGTATTTTCCCTCTCAACAGATCAGTCAATTCCTTCGCAATGGCAAGCCCGAGACCATTTGAGGTCTCATTATCGGTTGGTTTATTGGTAAGCCTTGAAAATTTTTTGAACAATAAAGGTAGCTCATCTTCGGCAATACCCGGACCCTGGTCAACAACAGCGAAATGAACACTGCCATCTTCCAAATATGTTTTCAGATAAACGGATTTGCCTTTGGGTGAAAATTTCAAGGCATTGGAAATTAAGTTTTCCAATACACTCGACAAGGCATGTTGATCAGTGTTAATGTTCGCTTCAATTTTATCAATTTTAAGTTCAATATTTTTCTTCCTGGCCTGGCTGTCGAAATTCTTTTCAAGCCGATTCAAGAAATCGTGCAAATTGATTTTTTGTGGTACGATTGATATCTTTTTTTGATCAATTTGATTCATATCAAGGAGATTCGAAATCAGATGCTGCAT
>DASUGQ010000483.1:0-10973 GCA_036273935.1 Cyclobacteriaceae bacterium
TAAATTTTTTGTCATGTTAGGCTTAGTGTCCGTTTTTCTTAACAAGCGGCACAAATCTACTATTGGAAGTTATTTTTTCAAATTTATTTATGTGTGCGACCGTTTTTTATTCAGGTCTTTTGCAAACAAATCCTACATGACGTTAACCTCTCCATAATACTGATTGAGTTTTCAGGAGAGCAATCGATAGTGAAATTTTTTCATCCAAAAAAACTCTGGCCAATAACTAAAAAATGAAATGCAGAATTAGTTTAGAATGATTATAAATAATTTCAAAGCTCTATATATATAGAGTCACAACAGGGCGGCACCTCGAATCAATTCCGCTACACCCATCCTTCCATCACGCCCAGGCCAAACAAAGCAAAATCATACTTGACCGGATCGGCAGGATCGAACGTCCTCAAATTATTGGTTAGTTCAAGCGCGGTGCTCCAATTCGTTTGCCTTGACCGGATGAGCTTTAACTTCCGTGCTACACGGTCGACATGAACGTCACAGGGACAGATTAACTGCGCCGCAGGGATCCGCTTCCAAATGCCAAAGTCCACTCCATTATTGTCATGACGAACCATCCAGCGCAAATACATGCACAAGCGCTTGCATGTCGATTTTCGTTCCGGCGTTGAGATATGTTTGCGTGTTCTGGATGGGTGATCCTCGTAACTGAAGAAAAGTTCATGAAATCGAATCAGGCCGGCTTCAACGGAAGCGCCGTCAGCAAGAAAGGCGTCTTCAAGTGAAGCATTTTTTTTATAGTAGCGGTTAAGAAAGGAAACAAAGTAAAGAAGATCGGTATCGTTAAACGTCCTGTGCTTGAACCCCTGCAAGGCCTTCAAGTCCCTTTCTTTATGATGAAGTATAAATTCGTAGGGAGCATGATCCATGCGCTTCATCAGTTCATTGCATTTGTTAATAATCGTCACCCGCTGACCCCACGCAAGGACAGCAGCAAACAATCCTGCAATTTCTATATCCTGACGCCTTGTAAATAAATGCGGAATTGAGATCGGATCATTCTTTATAAATCCCGTATGGTTATACAACGCTGCTTTCTGGTCAAGGAACAATTTGATCTCTGTCTTCGTCAACACTTACTGAATCTTAAGGCCCGCAATTTAATGCATAGGGATTAGAGGTCTGCCTGATCTCATCAAACTTGTTTGTATTTTGCAGAGGTTGGTAGCTGCACCATTTATGTCCCTTGTTAACTATGAAACTTATAAAGAAAATTCCAGTCGTCATTGTGATATTGGCCCTTCTGTATGGAATAAATTATGCCTGGCGGGCACTCCCGATCATCTCAGGATATGGTTCCAAAATGCTTTGCTCCTGTGTCATGCTTGCCGGACGACAACCGGATGATGTAATCAAAAATGAATTGGGCCGGTTTCCCCTGACGCTAGGATCATTCAGCGCAAATTTCACGGACTCCTCAGCAACGGGTAGCGTCTTTGGGCTGGCCGTCAAAAAAGCAGTTTACAGAAAGGGCCTGGGTTGCTCATTGATCAATGAAATAAGTGAAGATGAATTTCGTCATCAGCATTTCACAATAGCGGTTCCTCCACCCGTGAACACGGACACCATACCCTGGCCATTGGGGGACAAGCTTTCTGATTCCCTTCCCACCCATATCGACTTTGAAAAACTCGACGCCGTGATTCAGGACGCTTTTCATGAACCAGGCCCTGAAAAACTCCGCCGGACAAGAAGCATCGTCGTTGTATACAACGGCCAGATTGTTGCCGAAAAATATGCTGGAGGGTTTGATAGAAAATCACGGCAGATCGGCTGGTCGATGACCAAAAGTATAACCAATGCTCTGGTAGGTATACTGGTACGCCAGGGCAAACTTGAAATCAATGAACGGGCACCCATTGACGCATGGAAAAATGATGACCGAAATAAAATTACCGTTAATCATTTGCTCCATGCCAGCAGTGGATTGGCGTGGGTGGAAAACTATGGTGCACCAAGCGATGCAACCAATATGCTTTTCAAGAAAAAAGATATGGGCCTATTTGCTGCCGGGCATCGTGCTGTCTACGAACCGGAAACGAGGTTTCAGTACTCGAGTGGCACCACCAATATTTTGTCATGGATCATACGACAGAAAGTGGGCAATTCAATGTATCATCGTTTTCCATCGCAGGAACTGTTTTACAAAATTGGAGTGTATAGCGCTGTAATGGAACCGGATGCTGGTGGAACTTTCGTGGGATCCTCGTATTCATTTGCAACGGCAAGAGATTGGGCCCGGTTCGGTCTGTTCTATCTCAATGATGGCGTATCCAACGGCGAAAGGATTTTGCCGGAAGAATGGGTTAAATATACCGTCACTCCGGCACCAGCGGCTCCGAAGGGAGAGTATGGCGCCCAATTCTGGTTGAACGCGGGCGCCCCTGGGAACAATATCAACCGATATTATCCGGATGCACCCACTGACCTCTACCTTGCTGAAGGATATGAAGGTCAAAATGTTTTTATCATTCCATCGAAAAAACTGGTCATTGTAAAACTGAGTCTGTCACAGGGGGACTATCTGGACGACAACAAGTTTCTTGCAGACATTGTTAAGGCTTTTCCTTAGCCGAAGGTTTTATCAGGTCATCACGCCTGATCACTGCGGTCCGGGTGGCAACATTACCATTGATAATGCATGTCCACACGGGAACGATGACTCCCTGATGGGCATCTATGCTGATGTAGGTTCCCATATTCCTGCCGGTAATGGGAATAAAAGGCTCCTCTGAAATTTTAACGTTCTTGAACGAAACGCCATTGTCGTTGGAGAAGGCCAGGTAGACATCTGTCTGTTCATCGTTATAATTACGGCGATCGTAAAACGCGACATAAATATTTCCATCCGACTGATCGACAGCCATGGCAGGCATATATTGGTGTTTATTCTTGCCATCGTCATTCACCCGCAGAGCTGTACTCCAATTATCCCCATAATTAACCGAGCGAAGAAACCAGATGTCTGTGTCGTCCGTGCCGTTTCGCTGGTCGGCCCACGATAAATACAGCGCTCCCGCAAATCTCCCGGTGCTGTTATCAATTGAAAATTCAGGCAAGCCCTCTACTCTGCCTGAACCGGGTACCTGATACAACCATCCCCCCGGCTGGTCGGCGACATGAATGTCATTGGATAGCCAGGTCGTTCCTTTGTTAAACGAACGGTCAATATAAAACGCCTGGTTCATGGCCCACGCAACAAACATCATTTCCTTGGCATTGATGCCCGGCATGCCACCCTTTACGGTTTGATCCTGGTCCCGGCAATCCCCCGACAGTTGATTGACTTGCAGGGCAGCGCTCCACTTCTTTCCCTCCTTCGACTGCGCATGCATGATGTTGCTTTTGTGATCAGGATTCTCACTTCCATATTGATCGTATTGCGTCCAGGTTAGCATGAACTCGCCCGACTTGTTATAAATGCTGACCCTGGGATCGCGCACGTCCTTGTTTGGTGAGGTTACGGCTCCCATGACCTGCCATGTAGCACCTCCGTCACGCGAAGACTGGCATACAATCTTGTCGTACCGCTTGCGCTCCGCATTCAATGAGAGATAAAAGTCAAAGAGATCTCCCTTCCGCTCCGAGATTAACCGATGTTCAGCACTTCCCTTCAATTCGACGGGACTCCTTTGCCAGGTCTTTCCTTCGTCGGCGGAATAATAAATCGCTTCTGCGCTGGCGATGACAAGATTTTTAGTGTCCTTTTTGTTGATGGAAACAGTGGGGTTAATCGCCATATCGCCCTCACAGATTATGCTGCTCTTAAACTGTGCCGTGGCAAACTGAACACTAAAGAAAAGAATAACAAAGGCTGTCTTCATAGAAAATCCGCAAACTGATTTATCGGTTGTTATATTGAACCTATCCAACGTTAAACAAATAAAATATTTTCGTAATACAACAACATCTTCTGTAACAATTCATCACTAAATGGTGTTTACCACATTAAGCCAGCCTGAAGCGATCACTACGTGATGTGTTTGATTTATTGTGCGTTAAAATACGTTATCTGTTATGGAAACAAAAGAAGATCAACCAGGCATGTTAATCCTTTTTGTGAAACAGTGCCTGCTATTTGGCTCGAAGGATCGGTTATTTCGTTTTTTCGGAATATTTGCGTGGATTGATCTGATGGTGATGGTCTATGCTATCATAAAGATCGTCCATCCCGTGTGATCAAATCGTCGGCAAATACATCAAGTCGTCGGGATATACTACCCAAGGTGTAGAACAACTGGACAATCCATCCCCCAGCCGGGTACCGGCTAATTCTTAATTTAAGTTTCCTTCCAATCGATCTATCTTACTGATTATCTTCATATTACGGTCAAAAAATATTGACATCACGTTCTTTGGGGCAGAACATGCACTGGTTTTGCATAGAGATGATCAAACAACTTAAACATTGATTCACATGATAAAGAAATTCTTACTCGGCTTGTCCATTGCCGGTGTGCTTTGGGGATGCGACAACGGTGAAAAAGAAAAGCTTCGCGCTGAGGTTGACTCCTTACGCACAGAACTCCAGACAAGCCAGGAAATGGCGCAATCGCTTAATGAAGTAGGCTCACTGCTCGACTCCATCGACGCCAGCCGTCAATTGCTGCGCACCGAGGTGGTAGAAGGAACCAGCTACAAAGATTACTCCAGTCGCCTGCAGAATCTGAACGATTACATCCATGAAACACAAACGAAGATTGAAGATCTTGAAAAATCTTTGAAGACAGCCAAGTCATCTTCATCTGCATACGCGAACAGCATCAAGAAACTTAAAATTGATCTGGAAGAAAGAACAAACCAGGTTGCCGCATTGGAACAGGAAGTTGCAAAGATGAGGGAAGAAAATACAACCCTTGCAACTACAGTCTCTCAACGTGATTCATCCATCGTAGTGAAGGATGAGATGATCCAGATGAGAGAAAAAGACGTTGCTTCGCTTGAATCGAAGGTTGAAGAAATCAACACGGCAAACAAGTTAAGCCAGGCTGACCTTTATTTCGCTCAGGCTCAAGCTTTGGAAACAGCAGCTGACCGTACCAAACTTGCTCCTAAGAAGAAAAAAGAAACACAACGTGAGGCGTTGGAACTCTACAAAATGTCACTCTCTTTAGGTAAAGAAGAGGCACAACAAAAAATTGATGAACTGACGAAAGTCCTTTCTTAATATATAAGTCTTACCTGTAGCAAAAAGGCCGGGCCCGATTCAGGGTCTGGCTTTTTTTCTGCCCGACCTATCGCTATACTTCCTTTTTGCTTCACGCTTTTAGCGTAGTTTTGTAATTCATGATCGCACAGGCAAAAATATTAAGGGTATTTCAACTGATCGGATTACTGAAAGGAGGCGGCAGAACCGTTGGTCAACTGGCCAGTCACCTGAAAACCACTGACCGCACCATTTACCGTTACTTTAAATTATTGGAGCAACTGGGATTTATCATTGACCAGGATTTTAATGGCCGCTATTTCATTCACAGAGATGAAGTGGAAACTCCGGAAGATCAGTTCACATTGGAGGAAGTGAATAACCTTCGAAAACTTATACAAAACAGCAATGGAAAATTACCCTTGCAGGATTCTATTCTCAGGAAGCTGGCCTTTCACTCTGAGGTACGCGACCTGCCGGGTCAATTTTTGAAAATGAGAACGGCCAAATTGTTCCGCCTGTTGAGCGAGGCAATGGAAAATAAAAAACAGGTCATTCTTGAAAACTATCATTCTGCCAACAGCCAGCAAATCACAGACAGGCAGGTTGAACCCTTCCAGTTCGGCGAAGGCTTTCAATCAGTGCTGGCGCTGGACATCAAGGATAAACAGAATAAATTTTTTAAACTCGAACGCATTGGAGAAGTCGTGATAACCGAGAAAAAATTCAAATATGAAAAGCTACATGAGCGTACCCTCACCGACAGCTTTGGCGTCAGCGGAAGAAAGGAAGTGTGGGTAACCCTTCGGTTAAGCATGAGGGCCTACGTTTTGCTGCGTGAAGAATTTCCATTGGCCGCACGATATGTCGAAAAAGAACGCGACGAACCAAAATCATATATCTTCAACGGACCAGTACTAAGCTTTAAAGGCGTTGGCCGTTTCGTTCTGGGGCTGGCCGATGAGATTACTATCATTAACCCGGCCGAACTAAAAAACTATGTAAAGGAAAAATTAAAAGGACAGAAACTGATTTCATAATCCTCCGCGAGGGTAGAGCAGGTTACAACAATCCCCTCAGCGAGTCAATTGTTTCAATCACCCCCGGCCACGCCTTCTTAATTACATTATGCGAACGCAGACTGACGATCAGAGCGCCTTCAAATCTTCGTTCCAATATTCATTTCACCCATGCCCTCCTGTTTGATAAAGGGCTGGTTGTAGAGGCGTTTCCCCGTTGCTTTGAATATCGCGTTAGCCACTGAGCCACCGGTTGGCGGTAGCGCCGGCTCGCCAAGCCCCGTGGGACTCATACCGTTGTCGGCAAAATGCACTTCGATCTCAGGTGTTTCTTTGAAGCGGATCATGCGGTAGTTATTGAAATTATTCTGCTGCACAGCACCTGCATCAAAGGTGAGATTGCCAAACATTGCATGGCCAAGTCCATCGATAATCCCACCCCGCACTTGTTGATGCGATCCACTCAAGTTGACAACAATACCACAATCCGCTGCCGCGTAAATTTTTTCCAACACAGGTTTTCCCTGCACCTTTGAAATCTCGGCAACCTGTGCTACATAAGAACGATGAGAAAAATATACGCTGAACCCCTGTGAAACATTTTTCTTCCTGCCCCAATTTGCCTTTTCCGTGACAAGTTCAATCACCCCTTTCATCCGGTCGATATCATATTTGATTTCACCTGTCGGAGATTCCTTCGCCTTTTGCAGCAATGCAAGCCTGAACTGAACCGGATCCTGTTTTGCTTCGTCTGCAACCTCATCAAGAAAAGACTGCTCGGCAAAAGCTAAAAAGTTTGTAATGGGCGCCCGCCAGGGACATGACGTTATCGGGGACTTATATTCAACTGATTCGATCAACAAGTTCTCAACCGCACCCGATGGAAAATTATCTTCGCGTGTACAATTTCCGGCATTGATGCCAGCCCCCCTTAACTTGTAGCCAATCATGTTTCCCTTGGCGTCCAGGGCGGCAGAAAAACGGTAACGGACAGCCGGACGATAAAAACCAGCGGTCATATCGTCTTCACGCGTCCAGATCACTTTTACGGGAGCCTTGATAAGGCTTGAAAGCTCGGCCGCCTCCACTGAATAATCCGTCATCAGTCTTCTGCCGAAACCGCCTCCCAGACGGGTCATGTTCACGGTAATTTTTTCCGGCGCAATCCCCAGCAATTTCGCAACATCGTTTCGCGATCGATCCGGTGTTTGTGTGGGACCAATCAATTCAACTCCATCTTCACGCACATGCGCAAAGAAGTTCATGGGCTCCATCGTGTTATGCGGCAGGAACGGGCACTGATACTCCCGCGTAATCACTTTCGCCGCTTTTGCAAAGGCCGCATCAACATCGCCGTCTTTGCGTTTTACGGAAACCTCCTGACCATCCAGCAATGTCTTGAAAATGCGGTCATGATCTTCGGTGCTTTCAAGTTTGCCTTCTGATTCATATTCGATCTTCATTTTCTTCCTCGCTTTCATCACCTGCCACGTGGATTTCCCTACGATGGCAACCTTGTCTTTAAATGTGACCACATCAACGATGCCGGGCATAGCCTTTGCTTCGGCAATATCGGTTGACTTGATCTTCATGCCGAAAGCCTGCGGACGCTGTATCATGGCGTAAAGCATTCCTTCACGATAGAAGTCAAGGCCAAAGAGTGGCTTCCCCGTAAGCATCTCATGATTATCAACATTGGGGATCATCTTCCCAATGAGTTTGAAATCTTTAGGGTCCTTCAACTTCACTTCAGCAGGAACCGGAACGCTCATGGCCTCCGATGCCAGCTCTCCATAACTCAGTCTGCGTCCACTGGCAGCATGGATCACAAAACTTTTATCGGTTGTTAATTCGCCGGAGGGGATATTCCATCGTTTGGCCGCAGCTTCAACGAGCATATACCGCGCCGTAGCACCTGCCTTGCGGAGACGTTCCCATGAATGAGGAATGGCTCCACTCCCGCCGGTTACCTGGCGATCGAATTTAGATACATCAAGGGGCGCTTGTAAGACATTCACCTTTCCCCAGTCACCGTCAAGTTCATCGGCGACAATCATGGGAAAAGTAGTTTTGATGTTCTGGCCCAACTCAGGGTTGGGAGAAAATATGGTAATCACCCCATCGGGGGCAATGGACAGGTATCCGTTGAATTCGGCCATTGCGCCAGTAGCATTAACGTTATGTATCGCTTGTATGCGGGAGGCGTCAGCGCTGGTCCAGTTAAAGCCCAGCCACAAACCGCCACTGGCGGTGGCAGCAAGTTTGATGAAATTTCTTCTGCTGGTTTTGGTGGAGATAGTCATAGCTTAAATCATTTGATTTTTGAGGACGCTAAAACAATGGCATCGTGAATTCTGTGATAGGTACCACACCGGCAAAGGTTGCCATTCATAGCGGTTTCAATCTGTGCCGTGGTCGGTTTGAGATTCTTCTTCAACAGGGCGGCCGCGGTCATGATCTGCCCGGCCTGGCAATATCCACACTGCGGAACATCGACTTCCTGCCAGGCGAGTTGGACCGGGTGGTCGCCTTGCACCGACAACCCTTCAATGGTCAGGATCCTGTTTTCCTTTACAGCCGAAACCGGCAGCGTGCAGGATCGTACAGCAGCGTCGTTCATGTGAACCGTGCAGGCACCACACTGGGCAATGCCGCAACCATATTTTGTACCGACCAGCCCAAGTGAATCGCGCAACACCCAAAGCAATGGAGTGTCGGGATCAGCATCGACCTGAACTATCTTACCGTTGACATTTAAATCATATTTTGCCATGACTTGCTGAGTTGGTTAACAGAAACTTAACATGCTGACTAAGGTAATGTTTATCGGAATGAAAGGCTATGAAAAATTGATGAATGGAATAAAAAATACAATGTCAGGAACCTCAGAAAACTCTGCGTTATTGAATGTTCATTCACTCTTCAAATTTTCAGCCGGATTTACTAAAGCTGTTTTAACAGATCTGAATGTTACTGTTAACAGTGC
The DNA here is from genome assembly GCA_036273935.1 of Cyclobacteriaceae bacterium. Lineage (GTDB taxonomy): Bacteria > Bacteroidota > Bacteroidia > Cytophagales > Cyclobacteriaceae > ZC4RG29. The sequence goes on from DASUGQ010000483.1 coordinate 9,170, forward strand.
AACAAATAGAGTAAGCATACCAGCTAAAAGAAATACACTCCAGTGAATGTTAATTTGATAGGCATATTCATGCAAGAACCGGTTCATGATAAACCATCCGACCGGAATAGCAATCAGAATGGCAATGGACAGCAGGATCAAAAATTCTTTCGACAGCAAATGAAGAATATTTGTCAAGGTAGCCCCTAATACTTTGCGAACGCTGATCTCTTTCGTGCGTTTTACACAAACAAACGATACGAGACCATACAACCCGAGGCATCCAATCACTATGCCTGTAAGACCAAATAACTGGATGAAGTTTGAGAACTTCCTCTCATTATCATAAAAAATATTCAACGAATCGTCAAGAAATTCATACTCGAAATAGTTATTCGGGTGAATTTCTTTCCAATACTTTTCCACCAGGGCAATGGCCTTCTTTGAATGTAATGGATCGATCTTGATCTGAGCCAACTGAAAATTCCAACCGGCATTCATAAACAAGTGAGGTACCACTTCTGACTTCAGACTCTGTGAATAATAGTTTCTTACAACTCCAATGATTTTAACCTTATTGTTTCCCCAATAGGTCATTTCCCGGCCTATCATATCACGAGGATCTTCCAGGTTGGCAACGCGCACGGCCTCTTCGTTTACGATGGCAACCTGTAGCGTATCAGTGAGATTAAAATTTCTTCCGGCAATGAGTGGTATATGATAAAAATCAAAGAAGTTGTTGTCTACCCATTGAAGCCGGAAGGTTTCCTTTTCCGTTAAAATTCCAGGACTTTCAACCTGACCCCACCACCAGTTGCGATAACTTGCGGGTGAAGCAAGGGAGTAGGCCACTTCTTTGATTTCGGGGTGCTGAAGTAAGTCATGCTGAAACCGTTCACGAAGTAGTAGACTGTCTTTAAAGACCATATTGACAGTGATGATATTATCCTTCTCAAAGCCATGGTCAGTCTTGTAGAAAAATTTAATTTGCTGGGTCCCGATAACCATGCAAATCACCAATACCTGGGCGATTGCAAACTGAAAGACCACCAGGGATCTCCTGAACGATACACCACTTCTCGAAAGCATGGAGAAAGTGTTTCTAAAAGCCCGCATGGGATTGAAACCTGACAAAATTATTGCAGGATAAAAGCCCGCAAGAAAGGTGACGCACAATACTAATCCAAAAACATAAAGAAACATGCTGTCATTCCAGAGTATTAGCTCATTGACCCTGGTGGCAAAAAAATTATCAGCATGGATTACCAATTCCGTCGCCAATAGACTTCCCAGAAAAACGGATGTAGCCACCAGGACAAATGTCTCAGTAAAAAATTGGATGGCAATGGACGCACGACTTCCGCCCATGATTTTGCGTAACCCGATTTCGCGGCTGCGCTGGGATGCCTGCGCCGTGGCAAGATTGATGAAATTAATGCATGCAATGATGATAAGAAATACAGCAACACAAACGAACACCTTCAAAAACCAAAATGGAACAGCATAGTTAAATGGGTCTGTTTGCATATCAAAATGTGATTCCGTCAGGGGAGATAACTCAAATTTGGAGTACTGCGACCGGTCTCCTAATCCTGTGGCTATGCTGGTCAACTGCTTTTCAACTTCTTTTTTATCAGCACCCGGTTTTAAAAGAACATAACCATGAAACCATGAATCTCCTCCTCCCCAATAGTCTTCATTAGCATAATTCTCCATGTATTTCGTTAAGGTCTCATACGACATGATCATTTGCATCTGAAATTCCGAGTTTACAGGCATCTGTTTAATGACTCCACTGACCGTAAGATCCATTACATTATCATAG
>DASUGQ010000484.1:0-16706 GCA_036273935.1 Cyclobacteriaceae bacterium
TCTGCCGCCCTGAGCTTTCAGCCTGGAAATCTCGGCAGAAGCATCTTTATTAATCAGGGTTGAATTATTCCAGTCAACTTCTTTCAATGTTTTGGAAAAGATGAGTTTCGGGATGCTATTCATCAATTTGGCAATTTCGGCGTTTTCGCCTTCCGCCTTTTTCCAGTAAGCCGACATCCCTTCATAGGTTACCCTACCGAAAACGAGATAGTCAGCTGAATGTAGCTGCTCAATGCTAAGTTTCTCCAGTTCTGGTCCCCAGACTGAATTGTGAAACGATAAGTCCCATTTTTTTTCTCCTTCAAAATAGCCGTCAAGGGTGATGATATTCCACATTATTAATTTTCTCATGTCAGTTGTTCTTAGTTTTCTAAAATTAATTGTTTAAGTGTTCAACAGGTAGTCGAACAACAGAGGAGGAAATCGACAAACGATTTTAAAAATTTTTACTCGTGAGGATTAGGTTTCCAGTTCCCTGAGCTTTAGTTCGATAAATCGCCGTTCAGGGTCTAGTTGTGCGAGGGCAAGGGCACGTTCCCATGATGCCCGCGCTTCACTTGTCCGGCCGGTTTTCTGGCACAGTTCTGCCCGTGCCGCATGAGCCAGGTGATAATTCTTCAACTCGCCGCGCTTTAGGATCGCATCGATCTGCCGCAATCCAGCCTCAGGACCATTGTGCATGGCTATAGCAACAGCGCGGTTTAATTCAATAACGGGAGAGGGGTTTATGCGCAGCAACAGTGTATAGAGTCCGGCGATCTGAGCCCAGTCAGTCGCTTCAGGACTCTTCGCTTCAGCATGCAGAGCCGCGATGGCTGCCTGCAGGGTATATAGGCCTGGCCGTTTGAATGAAAATGCCTGCTCTACAAGCGACAATCCCTCCTCAATCATAATGCGATCCCAAAGCGATCGGTCCTGGTCTTCCAACAGGATGAGATCTCCGGTCGAAGTAGTACGGGCCGATCTGCGGGATTCGTGCAGAAGCATGAGGCCAAGCAATCCTGTAACTTCGGGATCAGGCAGCAAATGGTGCAGCAGGCGGCCGAGTCGAATCGCTTCGCTTGAAAGGTCAACGCGAGTTACTAATTCGCCGGACGAGGCGTAATAGCCCTCGTTGAATACCAGGTAAATAACCTGTAAGACGGACCCTAGCCGGTCCGGCAATTCATGTTGTTGTGGAACTTCGAACGGTATCTTTGTCTCACGAATTTGAGCCTTGCCGCGGACAATCCGCTGCGCAATAGTGGATGGCGTAGCAAGAAACGCGCTGGCAATCTCTTCGGTAGTCAGATTGCAAACCTCACGCAAGGTCATGGCCGTGCGTGTATTAAGCGCCAGTGCGGGGTGGCAACAGGTGAAGATCAGCCGGAGCACATCGTCTTCAATCTCTTTATCAATCTGGTTGGAAGGATCGGCAGTATCAGCTTCCATTTGCCGGACTTGCTGTACCTGCAACGGGTCGAATTTTGATTGACGCCGGATTCGGTCGATTGCCTTAAACCGGCCGGTGGAAACAAGCCATGCCCTCGGGTTGGAAGGAATGCCATCTTCGGTCCATTGCTCAAGTGCTGCCTTGAAGGCATCATGCAACGCATCTTCTGCAAGGTCGAAGTCCCCAAGCAAGCGAATCAGTGTGGCAAACACTGGGCGCGACTCTTTGCGATAAATTTCGCCTAGGAGTTGAGGAATATATTCCGGAGAATTTTGCATGGTCGTTTGTTCGATTCTGATAATTCCAACTTCAATCGCGTTTTATTTCTTCGTTAATCATTGGTACAAATTTAGGCTTATGCCTGAATATACTTGTAAGAAACTAAGGCATAAACGGTTTCCCCTTTCAGTCGTAAACTCCTTCCAGGTATCATCTTCTCACCGCGACAACAAGGGTTCATCCGGACGGCATTCTGGAAACGGTTTCAATGGGCCACGCCATTGAGTTCGTTTCCCCTGACATGTTTAAGTGTCGTATATGACCGCCCGATCCTGTCAATTTTTTCGAACGCAATGAAGTAAGATCCATGTGCTGGAGCAACTCAAGCGTTGAACCTTATATTTACATGGATATCTGGACCTGAGAGTGCTCAACCACCAGTGGAGCCGGGCAGTTATGCGCTGCATTTTCTTTAGTCGGCCTGTGATATGAAACAAACCAGCCCTAACTTTAATATCGAAGTATGAATATGACGACAAGGCATTCTAACAAAAATTCAGATGAGAGATTTTGGCTGCGTTTGGATAATGCCGCTAAAATTTATCCTGCCATACAAAACGATGAATTGACATCGGTTTTCAGAATATCGGTTGTCTTAAAACACACCGTGCGCGCAAAACCTCTTCTCGAAGCTGTTGACCTACTTGAACAAAGGTTTCCCTATTACAAGGTCAAACCAAAAAAAGGGTTTTTCTGGTATTACCTTGAATATTATGAGGATGGAATTACCCTGAAAGCCGATACCAACATCCCATGCCGGTCTTTTGATAAAGACGAGTTCATTTTCCGGGTACTGGCCAAAGGGAAAACGATCAGCGTGGAATTCTCCCATATCCTGACTGATGGAACCGGGGGATTCGAATTTCTTAAGTCGCTTGTGCTTACCTATTTTCAACAGACGGGAATTCCAATAGCCGGTACTGTGGACTATTTGCGACCCGGAACGCCTGCTTCAGAGAAGGAATTTGAAGACTCTTATAACAAATACTTCGAAGAGGAAATACCGACGCCAAGAAAAATTCGGAAGGCTTTTCATCTACCTTACAAGCTCAAACCAATTCCACGCTTTCGTGTCGTGACCGCTATCTTGCCAATAGGCAACATCGCGAAAAAAGCGAGGGAATACGGAACAAGTATTACCGTATACCTTGTATCGGTCTATCTTCACTCGCTGCAGGAAATTTACAATTCGATGCCCCTTATCTCACAAAAGCGAAACTCCGAAATATTGCGCGTAGAGGTGCCGATAAATCTTCGAAGAATATACCCGTCCGAGACGATGCGCAATTTCTCCGTGTTTGTGCTGCCGGGGATCAACCTAGAATTGGGCGCTTACTCCTTTGAGGAGATCGTGAAAAATGTGCATCACCTGATGCAACTGGAAACGGAAAAGAAACTGATCAGCAAGATCATTTCGAGGAATGTCGGAGCAGAACGTAACGTACTTGTTAAAAACATCCCTTTGTTCATAAAGTCTTTAATTCTGTATTTTAAATATAAATCATCCGGCACTAGTCTATACAGTGGCGTGCTAACAAACTTGGGAAAAATAGTTTTACCCGGGGAAATAAGCCAATTGATCGATCATTTTGTTTTTATTCCACCGCCTCCTGATAAAACACTAAAGGTGAACTGTGGTGTGGCAGGATTCGGAGATAAGTTAATTGTCGCCTTCGGTAATATCACGCAGTCTAAGAAACTTGAACAACGGTTTTTCAAAATGTTGTCAGGACATGGCATACCGGTTAAAATGATTCATTATCGATAACAACGCATGAGAGTATGAGAATCTGCAAAGTCTGCGAAGTTGAGTTGGAGGACGATATGGAACTATGTCCACTTTGCGGCACACCGATCGGATCGGACGCCAGCCCTGGATTGGCAACACCGCGCACAAGTTCAAATTCAGGGGTTACGGGTGTGCTCAAACCAAGGGAAAAAACCTTGCTGCAGCGAATTGTTTGGCAAGTAACGTCAGTCGTGCTCCTTTCGGCTATTATTGCAACGCTGGTCATAGATCTAATTGTGCATAGGCTGATCACATGGTCTGTTTTTCCGGTATCCATTAGCTTGGTCATATTTGTTTACATATCAGTGCTAGCGTTCTGGCATGCTAAAAAGCTTTACCAGATCCTTGCAGGCTTGCTTTTTTCTTCGGCTCTTTTATTAATACTCAATCTTGTATTGCCGCAGTCAGATTGGCTGCTGCGATTGGGACTCCCCATACTCGGTGTTATAAACGCTATCACAATAGCCCTGATTGCCGCAATTAATGTCAGTAGGCACCGCGGCCTGAACGTAATTGCTTATACCTGTGTTGCTGTTGGGACGCTCTGTATAAGTATTGAATTAATACTTTCGCTTTATACCGGTAATGCCACGCTGCGATGGAGCGTAATTGTCTCAGCATGTTTGCTGCCGGTCATTGTCGCATTGCTGTTTATGCATCATCGCATTAAGAGGAATCCGGATTTGGACAAACTTTTTCATACATGAACGATTTTACAAACGCATTTGGAATAGTGCTGGCAGAAATATGGCTAGCGCGATAAGTAGGCTATTTGACATTCTTCTTCGCCTGATCAATAAGAAAGCTTTATTAGAGAGACAATTCAAAAGGAAAAGCTTTAATTTCTTTTCAACCCCCTTTCCGCCCAAAAGGATATTTCGGATGTACAATGTCGATACCTATCAGATCAACCACTGCAATGTATTTACCATAAAACCTAAATATAAAACATCAAAAGGGCATATTCTCTACTTACACGGCGGTGCCTTTGTTAGCAGTTTTATCAACTTTCATTGGTCTTTTTTAGGCGACATAATCGACAAGACAGATTGCACCATTACGGCTCCTGATTATCCGTTAGCTCCCACGTATACTTACAAAGATGTGTTGCAAATGGTGACGGCACTTTACAAAAAACTGTTATCGACCGTAGGCTCGGAGAATCTAATTATTAGCGGAGATTCCGCAGGCGGTGGGATAGCGCTGGCGTTGGCACAAAAACTGAAAGTCGAAAATATAGCCCAGCCCAACCATATTATCCTCCTGTCTCCTTGGCTTGATCTTACATTATCCAATCCGGAAATTTCAAAGATAGGCCCTGCCGACCCCTTCATCGGAATAAAAGGTCTCCAGTTAGCCGCCAATGCGTATGCCGGTGGAGACGACCTGAACAATTATCTGTTAAGCCCGATCAACGGCTCCCTCGATGGACTCGGAAAAATTTCAGTCTTCGTCGGAACAAAGGAAATCCTTGTCGCTGATACACGAAAACTAAAAAAACTAATGGAGGCAAAAGGAGTGCAGATAGACTACCATGAGTATAAAGATATGTTCCACGCCTGGATGTTTCTGTCGTTTCCTGAATCAAGGCAGGCGAAAGTTGAGATCGAGCAACTGATTAATTCATCGTAAAAGATCCTAAAATGCGAAGGTCTGCCTTGGTACGGTCACGTAGTTCAGTGCATTTTTACAAGTTTGCTATTCGAAACCGAAACATCCCTACGTGATGTAACAAAAGTAATTTTGAAATACCAGAAAGAAATGTCACGACTTTAATGCGTCGATTTTGTTTCGTGCTTCGTTGGATAACCCGGCCGAATTAAAAATCGATTTCGTGTTTGACGAAATCTTGGTCCTTCTGGTCCGGGCAAGTCTGGAAAAGACTGGATCTCATTGGGAAAAACAGGGAGCCGCTATAGAAAAGTACAGACTGCATAGGGAAAAGCTATTGTGAACCCATTGAGCAGGCAGACTGGACCTGGGTTATTTTTTCTTGAAGACAGTCTATTAAGACACCACTTGTCAGTTCTTGCTATGCCTCCTCCTTGATGTTGTCGAACCCCGTCGCTAAAATTGAATGACCAATGAATGACAATTATGAAAACCGTGCGAACAGTGAATGGCGTATCCCGCATTGAGGACGCGATGGAAGGATCATCGAAGTTGAATGATGTGCTCGTGCCAATACTCATCGCGCATCGCGACACGCTCGTCAAACGCATACTCGATCACCTCGAGGTGTACCTGGACTATAAATTCCATATCAAACCCACGCGGGAAAAAATGAACCATGTGAGGGACAAACTGGCAAGTCTTAAAGGAAACGGTATCGATGAGGCGAAATATACTTCGTTGTTTATGGAAATTAATACTAAGGATCGGTTGTATGTAGGGACGAGCAAGTTTTATGAGGAGATCGATCATACGATCGAGTGGTCGTTGAAATGATTAGCCTTTCCAATTGGCTATGGCGCGTCTGTGATCTTAAGATTTGCAAAATCCCCTCCCGAAGTATCGGCCACGTAGAACCCTACCGCACCATGATGACGTGATGTTAGTTTTTCCACCACCAGCGTCGGCTTCTCTGAGCCATTAATATATGTTGTGATGGTGGAATCCTTTACTACAACGCGCACCCTCACCCATGCTTCCGGATTTGGTGCAGGATCTATTTCGCATTCATATTTGTTCGGGAATTTTGCCCGCAGCACTCTCCACGTATAATCGGGTAATGAAATGTATTGTATACCATGACTTCTTGATATTTCGTCGGGCTCGTCAAAATTGAAGGGGCGAAGGTATATGGCATCGAAGGTATTATGATCCTTGCCGTGAAAGGCAATCCCGACAAAGCTGTGCTGCTTCACATTCTCACCTCGAACTTCAAATTCCAGTATGCCATTGGAAAAATCAATCCCTTTTATCCACGCTACTCCCTCCCCCAACGCTTTGCTTAACCGGATACCTGAATGCCCTTCATCTTTAATAGTTGTAAGGTCCCGGTTAAAGACCTCAAGCCCTTTGTGTTTTGCTGCTTTGTGAACATCAATGACCTTTACAGTTTGGGAAAAGGATGAAACGTTCAGAAGAATTAAGAACACAAAGGTGATAACATTCAAACTTTTCATGGGCTGACTTTAATTCATGATAAGCTACGCGTTTGTTACGAATTGCTCATCTGTCGAAATTAAAATCCACCCGTTTGGGTGAGTTATAATCTGAATTGCATTGAATCTTAGAATTTGGGAAACGTTATCCCGCGGTTACGGAAATTGAAAATGAAGATGACTTTATTCCATCAACTCCGGCCCTTAGTTAATCTTCTTAAGCCCTTTCGCCTTTTCGTTATTTTCTTTGTCGGATTTATCCTTCACCTTATCTTTCTCCTTATCCTTATTCTTTTCCTTCACCTTGTCTTTATCCTTATCCTTATCCAAGAACTGCGCGGCATCGTTCTTCCAGTGGAAATGGTCTTCATCAACGTCGATATCAATGTCTATATCGTCGAGGTCAATATCAACAGGTTCGATGTCAATGTCCAGGGCAGGGATGTTGATCACGACGGGATCAAGATTCATGTCCATGTCTCCCAGGTTAATTTCTATTGGCTCAATATGGATCTCCATTTGCTCCAATGCAGTTTCAACGGATGCCATGGCCTCCCCGACAGCCGATTCAACGGATTCTTCAATTGCTTTATCATCTATGTTTATTTCTAAATCCATGCGATGAGATCCGCTGGCTATTTTTCTCAGCCCCGCGGTCCTGGACGACGGATCGTTTTTTTGAGTTGTTGAATTACTCTCTTGCGAAAAACACGGAATCGAGATAAGGCAACTGAGTGAACAAAGGACAAGGATGCGGTTCGGGGGATTCATATGATTAAAATTTGAGGCTCTATTGGAGTACTTCCATTTTAGCTAAAGGTTACAGGGATACTCAGCAAAATCGAGAATCTCACCCACGCGCTAAAAAGCCTCATCCAAATCACTGATTTTTATCAGGACTTAATTCAGGATTTCATACCTACTTTAGCATTTCATGAATGTAAAGGACCCAATGAAAAAAATTGATAGTGGCAGGGGATATACCTGGATTGGTATCTCATTAGGAGTCGTTTTTCCCATACTGGCCATAATTGCTGACCTACTCTACGGAGACCTGCGTTTTTCAATGAACAATGTACTGCAGTTATATTCACGAGGCCCGCTTCACTGGATCATCCTCAGCGCGCCGGTAGTACTCGGTTCTGTCTTTTATTTTTTTGAAAAGGCTGTTTCAAAACGGGAGGCTGCCTTACAAGACGACAAAAGAAAAAATGAGGAGCAGCTGCGGAAGCTTGAAGCCTCCATTGTAGACATCGAGCAGGGCGACCTTTCTCATAAAGATTATGACTTTGAAAATCCCCAGTTAACTTCTTTGCTGACCTCACTCAAGGGAAAGTTGTTAACGCAAAAAAAACAGGATGACAAAGCAAGATGGGTCTCGGAGGGGCATGCAAAATTTGGTGAGATCTTCAGGGGCACAAATGATTTAGTGGAACTTTCACATGAAGTGATCCGGAATCTTGTACAATACGCCGGGCTGAATCAAGCGTCGATTTTTATTCATGAAACTGATGAAAGCGATGACGAGGTACTGACACTTAAAGCGTGCTATGCATACGACCGCAAAAAATATATTTCAAGATCAATAAAGTCAGGCGAAGGCCTTATTGGTCAGTGTTACCTGGAGAAAGAGACCCTCCTGCTGACGAAAGTACCCAATGACTACATTAAAATCACATCCGGATTAGGCGAAGCGACACCAAAGTTTGTGGCGATCATTCCGATAAAGGCCAACGATCAAACCGAGGGAATACTTGAACTTGCCGGCTTTACGCCACTGGAAAGTTTCGAAGTAGAATTTATTGAAAAAGTCTGCGAAGCGTTTGCCTCCGTGATACGATCGGTAAAGGTTGCCAGTGAGACTAAACGGCTGCTGGATGAAACGAAGAGTCAAACGGAGCAACTGCAGGCCCAGGAAGAAGAAATAAAGCAAAACATCGAAGAGATGCACGCTACGCAGGAACAACTTACACGACAGTTGGAAGAGTCCAGAACTAAACTGGAACAGGTTGAAAAACGTGAAGAGGTCATGGGGTTGACGACCATGCTTTCTGAGGCTGATCTTGATGGAAATATTACCTACGTTAACGACAGGTTTTGCGAAGTGGCCAACTATCAAAAGGAAGAACTGCTGGGTGTGCCCTATAAACTCTTAAGACACCCGGACATGCCCATCGAATTGTTCAAACTGCTTTGGCAAACGATCCGGCGTGGTGAGACTTTCAAAGGTGTCATCCAAAATAAGACGAAAGACGGCGAGGCCTACTGGGTCGACGCCACGATCATTCCAATAAAAAACGGACAGGGTGAAGTGGTCAAGTACATGAGTACAGGTTATCATATTACTGATCATGATCAGGCCGCCACATTGTTTAATCAACAAGCCGACCGCTACAACTGGCCGCGATCATAATTGTCAATAGAATAATTCTCACTATCAGAATTTTATCGGATAAGAAGGTAAACAAACGCCCCGGCAAAGTATCCGGCCATTGCAAGAAGACTTATTCGTTTGAGATACCAGATAAAATCAATTTTCTCCATTCCCATTGCGGCAACCCCCGCCGCAGATCCGATGATGAGGATGCTGCCTCCGGTTCCTGCGCAATAAGCAAGGTACTCCCAAATCATATTATCAGTGGGGAACACTGTGAGGTCGTACATACCCATGCTGGCGGCGACCAAAGGTACGTTATCAACTACGGCAGAGATCAGTCCGATCAATGTTATAATTATTCGCTGATCGCCAAACGTTTTGTCTAGCAGCGCTGCAAATGAGTGCAATGTCTGCATCGACTCCAGTGCTCCAACGGCCAGTAAAATGCCAAGAAAAAACAGAACGCTTGGGACATCAATGCGCGAAAGTGCGCCGGCAACCGTATAGTGCTTTTTTGTCGATTCATCTAATTCAGGGCTCAGCAGTTCGGATACAATCCACAATAACCCCAGGCCCAATAGCATTCCGGAGTAAGGCGGCATGTGTGTGAATGTCTTGAATATCGGAACGGATACCAGTGCACCAATGCCCAATACAAGCATCAACTTTGCATGTCCCTCCTTCAGTTCATTGTCGGTCGCTGATTTGATTGTTGGCTGATGATTCTTCAGAGCAAAGCTCACAAGGATAAGCGGAACGAGCATGCAGGCCAGACTCGGGAGAAGAAGCATCTTCATAATATTGAGTGTAGTAATCTGACCACCGATCCAAAGCATCGTAGTCGTGACATCACCAATTGGTGTCCATGCCCCTCCGGCATTGGCGGCAATGATAATCATGCTCACGAATAACAGCCGTGTGTTTCTTTCGCCAACTAATTTTCTGGCCAGTGAAACCATAACGATTGTTGTAGTAAGGTTGTCCAGTACAGAAGAAAGGAAAAATGCAATCCAACTGACCATCCAAAGTAATTTCCTCAAGTCCGTCGTCTTAATCTTATCTGTGATCAACCTGAATCCCTTATGCGCGTCCACGAGCTCCACGATGGTCATGGCTCCCATCAGAAAAAACAAGATCTGCGCAATCTCACCAAGGTGTTCTTCCAAAGAAAATAAAACGTACTCCTTATGCAATTCATCAGGTGAAATCACGGTGTGATGTTCAGCTCCCTTCTCTATTTCCTCAATGCGAAGGAATTTCGAGTAGTCTGCACTCTCCAGTAATTTTCCGTCCGGCGCAAACATCAGAAGCGTCCAACACACAATTCCGGTCACAATGGCAATTGCGGTTTTGTTTACTTTCAGCTTATGCTCAAGGGCAATCCCAATGTAGCCCAGCATGAATACGATGATGATTAAAATGTACATAAAGGTTCCTCAATGTTAAATGTAAGGTAAGTCACGTTGCATGGATTTTGGTTGATCTTTGTCAGTGAATAGGCCGGTCAAAAATCATGGCCTATTCACTGCAATTGAATTGATCATTTGACTCATTGCAAATCAGGCCATTGCTATCATGATTAAAAGGATTGTGAATAGTCCCAATACCAAAACGATAAAGCCATAATGTTTCAAGAAGCTCAATAGCTGTTTCATAATTTCGATTAATAATTAATGTATTATTATCCACGGCACATAGAATAGAATCTAATCATTCGGTAAAGCCAGGCAGAAACGCGCCAGGATAATTCTATTTTAAAATGAATTTTAAGGGTAAAAAGATGCGCTCGGAGCCGTTGGGAGCCGTGGCAAAAAAACCGGTGAGAGTGAGCTAAGGTGCTGAGGAAGAAATAAAAACGTAAAAGACGTGACACATAAACCTCGAAACTTCGGGCGTAAGATGAGTGGTTCGGCTGAGTCTGTTGTTATTCTCAAGCGTTATGCAGATCCTGATCCATGGAGGTAAGATGGAAGACCTGAAACCGAATTCCTGGGTAGACTCGTTTCCATTCTCATTTCTAAAGGAGAAATATTCCGCTGAAGATTTTGGTGAATAGGTATCACGCTTTTCCGCACCGGGCATTCTCGAAGCCCAATTCAAAATTTCAAAACACAGATAGGCTAAGAAAACTGCGTTAAGAAGGGCCGCTGATAATCGATTTGACCTGCGATTGATCATCACGAAACAAAGGTATGCGAAAATTATTTAGAAAGATATGTAATCCTTTCGTTTAGTAAAGGGAGGCAATTCAACGAACCAATGTCCTACGGATCTGAAATATTAAGTCAACTCAACTTTCTTCCCTGTCTTGACGGCGTGATAAATAGCATCAATGATCTTCATATCTCTTACCCCTTCTTCCCCATCCACCGGAACAATGGGTTGTTTACCCTGGAGGATTATGGCGGACATCTCCTCCATCTGGACCGTTTGGTGAGTGATGTGAGGATTGGTCAATTCACCTTTATGGGTTCGTCCTTTGATCGGTCCATACCCTGTGGAAGGTAACATTTCCGCAAATCCCTTATCACCATCAAGGAAAAAGCGATCCAGGTTGCTCATGGCATACGTTGACAAACAGGATGCAAATGCCCCACTTGGAAAACCCATTTGGAAAATGATCGTCTCATCGACGCCCTCTTTAAATTTCACAGGATCTGTCTTCGATTCTTGCGCAGTAACCCAGAGGGGTTCTTCTCCTAACATGTAACGCGACCCATTCACAGAATAAATACCGATGTCCATCATGGCGCCTCCACCGGCAAGTGCTTTGTTCAATCGCCATTGTGTGGGGTCACCTATCTTAAAGCCGGACAGCCCCTGAAAAAACAACTTTATTCCAAACTCGCCGTCTTTTCTCATCTTGATTATTTCAAGCGTATTCGCCTCAAAATGCATCCGATAGCCGACAAGTAATTTCACTTTAGCCTGCTTGCAAGCATCCACCATAGATTGTGCTTCCTTTGCATTCAATGCCATCGGCTTTTCAGAGATCACATGCTTGCCGGCTTTGGCAACACGAATCGCCTGAGGCGCGTGCAAGGCATTAGGTGTGATGATGTAAACCGCGTCAATATCAGGATTGTCTTTTATTTTGTCGAAAGTCTCATAATTGTAGCAGTTCTTCTCGGGAATATTATACTTGGCTTGCCAGTCCTTGACCTTGGAAGGTGTTCCACTGATTACGCCAACCAGCTTCGCCATTTTACAGGCCTGCATGGCCTCAGCGACACGGGTGCCATAACTGCCGAGGCCCATTATTGCAACCCGCAACACGGGCCCCTCATAGGGCAGTTCAATTGTCCCCTTATCTCCGGCTTTAGCGAAAGTAGAAACCAAAGGTAATGTCATTGCTGAAGCAGCAATTTTCTGAAGGAAGTCGCGTCTGGAACTCATGTGATAATGATTTTAATGGTTGGTAAGGTTCACAGTCAAAAGTAATAATTCTTTAGTGGTCACGCTTACCGTCCATCACCTGCCTGGGATCGTTCGCAAACCACCCTCAATTTAGTCGCGTTCACCCGCGCTAAGTAATAACAAATGACGCTAGGTTTGTCAGAGAAACAGCGTGATTATTAAAATTAAAAAAATAAAAATGAGAAAGATTATCACAAACACATTTGTCACACTTGACGGTGTTATGCAAGCACCCGGAGGCCCCGAGGAAGACAGGTCCGGCAATTTCAAATATGGTGGATGGTCGTTTACTTATTGGGACGATGTGATGACGCAAGGCATGGGTGAGGCATCACAGGTTCCTTATGATCTTTTACTGGGAAGGAAAACTTATGAGATTTTTGCTGCACACTGGCCTTTTTTGACCGGTGATCCAATGGCTGAAAAATTCAACAGCGCAACAAAATATGTTGCCACAAAACACTCCAATCGGCTACGTGGTAAAATACGCAATTGCTGAATAAAGATTTTCTCCGGCAGATCAAAGCGATCAAACAACAGAACGGAATCGAACTCCAGGTGCACGGCAGCGGAAATATGATTCAGTCGTTACTCATAATAATCTTATCGATGAAATGCGCGTCTGGATTTTTCCCTTAATCCTTGGCAAAGGAAAAAAACTCTTTGAACAAGGTACCGTGCCTTCAAACCTAAAGCTGATTGATTCCCGGATATCCGGGAGTGGTGTTATCATCACAACCTATGTGCCCGCTGGCGATGTGCCGATTGGATGCTTTGGCCTCCAGGAACCTACCGAACTTGAACTCGAACGAAGAAAAAAAGTTGCGTCAGAATAAAAGCCGGGCAAAAAATCCAGGGCACATCCGCATCCTGGATTTTAAGTCCGTCTCTTTAGTTTACTGTTTTACTTTAATGTATCCCTCACGCTGCCGCAGGTCAACATTTTATCGCCGAAATAAGGATTGCGAATTTCCGTTGCGTCACTAAGCCAATAGCCACCCTGGTTATCAAATGCCATGGGGCAGAATTCGTAATAGGCTGTGGCCCCATCCAGACCATATGCCTTTATGCTTTTATAAAGGCTTTGACTCAAGTCACTAAACGCTTCGCGCTGCACTTCAATGTCAGATGCCGACCCGATCGCTTTCAACGCAGTCTCCATCCCAGCCAGGTACGTCATCCAATCGTTATGGGATGCGCCCGTCAATAATTTCATATCCACCTGGTTCAACGCGTCAAGTGTTGTCGTTGCTTCCATTGCCACCTTAGAAGCATCGGAAGAAACAAAGGCTTCCTTCAGCGAAACGTAACTCTTGAAGACGTTTGTCAACTGATCCTGAAAAGCAGCGTCGACAGTAAACTGGTGTTGGGTTGCTTCCTTAGCTGACTCCGGAACTTGCTCATCATGCCCTGCTTGTTCCTCAGGTTCCTTTTTGTTTCCTCCGCAGTTGCTTAGCGAGAATACGATGAGTGCCGTCATCGTAATTAAAATTGATCTTGTTTTCATATTCGAATGGTGTTGAAAAGTTTATATTGATTTAATACATGTTAATTTTTTCAAATGTTCTTCCTCCCATCAATGGTGATGACCAGCCATAGGATCAGAACCTTTTTTCAAAATAATTTCACTGTAAAGCAAATATGCTCCTGTTACGGCTATCCGGTCTCCTTCCTTTAGTCCGTCTGTTATCTCGATCTGCTCAAAATCCTCCAGGCCGGTCTTGACCATGCGAGGCTGAAATGTATTTAAACCCGTCTCTACATAAACGTGCGATCCTCTGCCTTCGCGGATCACAGCGTCGGTCGGGACGGCAATCGCATCACGTATTGAATGGGTAAAAAATACCTGGGCTTCCATGCCGGGCTTGAATTTTAATCCTGGATTTTCAATTTCAGCCCTAATCACGCTGACCTGTGAATTTCCCCGATATTCAGGGCTCATAAAAATTACTTTTCCTTCCACCGGTAAAGACTCAAATCCATTGACGCGCGCATTGAGCTTATCTCCGAATTTTACGAGGTCGACTTCGTTGGGATACAGTTCGGCTTCAAGCCACAAGCGACGGATGTCTTCAATGCGATAGAGCAATGTGCCTTCATTAACATATTGACCTTCAGTAACACTTATTCTTGATATGATACCGCTCGAAGGCGAGAGTAGCGTGACACGACTTTGAATACTTTTAGATTGTGCCAGGGCGTCCACCTGTTTCTTACTCAGGCCGTACAATAATAATTTCTGTTCTGCAGCCCTGAGAAATGATTTATAGTGAGACTCGTCTTTCCCAAATGATTCATATTGCTCTTTCGCAAGAAGATATTCTCGTTGTAAGGATAGCAATGTCTCGCTGTACAATTCATATAAAGGCTCTCCGGCCTGAACCATTCGTCCTGTTTCCTTGACAAACAACTTTTCAATTCTCCCGTCTGCGCGACTGCTTATGACCTCAGCTAAATCTTCGTCCTCCACGAGTCTTGCGTTTACGATCAGCGTTTGACCCAGAGGTCGAACAGATACTTTCCGGGTGGTAATATTGGCCAGCTTCATCTGACTATCATTCAACATCAAAGAATTGGCGCTGTCATTCGACGTATTGACTTTTACCAGCGTCATGCCGCAGATCGGGCAGACGCCTGGCTGATCCTGGATCACCTGCGGATGCATAGAACACGTGTACTTTACCTCCTCGGCTTTTGCGTGATCGTGTTGACCGAGGTTATCAGTCTTTTCTCCCCGTGAGCAGGCCGAAAGCAATGCAGTAATTATGTATAAGCAGATAACTAATGTTCTCATTTCATTTCACTTTTATAAAACTTTCACTGTCGACAAGGTATTGCGCATTGATGGCAACATCTTCAGAGGAGGTTAAACCCTGCGCAATCGCCACCCAACCGTCTGTTTGCAAACTTACCTTTACAGGTCTTGCCCTGAATACATCTCCTTCTTTCACGAAGACAACGTCGTTCACGCCAAGATCGAGCACGGCCTCGCGCGGAACCCACAATGCCTCTACCGGTTTTAATCGAATGGTAGCACGAACAAGTTGTCCGATCTTAAGTTCATCATTGTTCGGCACGTACACCCTCGCCTTGACAAACTCTTGCCCTTCCGTAAAAAAGGGTTGAATGAAATCAATTTTCCCCTTTATCATATCCCCGTTACTCCAATCCAGTTCAACTTCATCACCCAAACTGACCAGACCAGATTTTGCAACCGGAAGATCAAGTTCAATACGCAAAGCTGAGGGATCAACAATTTTAAATAGCGGCTGGCCAACTGAAACATAATTCCCTTCCCTGATCAGTTCACTAGCCCGGACAGTCATTGGGGAAGGCGATGCCGACGAGGTTTCTCCCAATGCGCCGCCCATCCCTTCCTTCATTCCGGACGTCTTCGCGGATGCGCTGAGCACAGGAACCTGTTGCTCCAAGCCGATGACATATCCACTGTACTGGCTGTAAATAGGGAAAGAATAGAAAACTTTTCTCTTCCCGATCAATTCACTCACCTGATTTTTCGTTACACCAAGCAAGTACAATCTTTCTTTCGCCGACGCAATGAGCCCGGTATTCATTGAATCATTTTCGACCAGGTACAAAAGCTCACGTTGCGCGGCAACCAGCTCGGGGCTATAGATGTCTGCTACCTTCTGTCCTTTACGAAGCTTCTGAAAAATATATTTCAAATACACCTTCTCAAGCCGACCGCCAATTCTCGCTGGAATAGTAAAAACATTTCGGGTATCATACGTCACTATGCCCTGTGCTGCAGTCACCACCGGCATTGACCTGAAGTCACCCTTGATCGTCTTTACAGAAGATGACACTGCTTCGTTTGGAGAACTCACCAGACTGGCGAGATCCTCGGTTAATTCAATCTCTTCATTCAGGTTTGTTCGACGTACAAGGTTCATTCCACAAATGGGGCACGTTCCGGGTTTGTCAGTAACGACGGACGGATGCATAGGGCAAGTGTAGGCGATTTGTTGTTCTGCTTGCTTCTTGCCGTTAGTACAAGCGACTAACAATAGCAGTGTAACAGCTAACAATTGACTCAAAGTAGTCGGCAAATGAAATCCGTTCATAAACCAAGCGGCATTCAGCCCCTTCTTCGTTTCAACTTTATTCTTATTTCTCCAATTCTTTTTCATAACGCGCAATCATCGTGTAGTACTCATCAAGTTTGTCAAGGTATTCTACCTGGGCCATGTTCATGGCTTCCCAACCGTCTATGACAAGCGGGAGTTGTTCGCGGTTCTCTTCGTACGCCAACATCAGGGTCTGATAATTTTTTCGCAGCGCCGG
>DASUGQ010000485.1:0-8294 GCA_036273935.1 Cyclobacteriaceae bacterium
GTATGAGGCTTGGGGAGACATTCTTGCATGGTGCCTGCGTGAAAATGTTCCTGGAGAATTCCCCTATACTTCCGGTATTTATCCTTTCAAAAGAGAAGGAGAAGACCCCACGCGAATGTTTGCCGGAGAAGGTGGACCGGAACGAACAAACAGAAGATTTCACTATGTAAGTCACACGATGACGGCAAAACGTTTGTCAACAGCCTTCGATTCTGTTACACTCTATGGAAATGATCCGGATTACCGGCCCGATATCTACGGAAAGATCGGCAACTCCGGCGTGTCAGTCTGTTGCCTTGATGATGCAAAAAAATTGTACAGTGGTTTTAACCTCGCCAATCCGAAAACTTCGGTATCCATGACGATCAACGGGCCCGCACCAATGTTGCTTGGATTTTTTTTCAACACAGCTATTGATCAACAATGTGAAGTCTATATAAGGAAAAATGGACTCGAAGAAACTGTGAAAAAAAAGATCGCACTGCTGTACCGCGAAAAGGAAAATGAAAAACCTTTTTATCAGGGCGAACTTCCTGAAGGAAATGATGGATTGGGACTGATGCTGTTAGGCGTAACCGGAGACCAGGTTTTGCCGAAGGAAATCTACGAAACGATAAAGGCGGAAACTTTGACGCAAGTACGTGGAACCGTCCAGGCCGATATACTGAAAGAGGATCAGGCACAGAATACGTGTATTTTTTCAACAGAGTTCGCTCTTCGCATGATGGGTGACGTCCAGCAATATTTTATTAATAATAATGTTAGGAATTTTTACTCCGTCTCCATTTCCGGTTACCATATAGCGGAGGCCGGAGCCAATCCAATTACACAACTTGCCTTCACTTTGGCGAACGGATTCACCTACGTGGAATATTATCTGAGCCGCGGGATGCACATTGATGATTTTGCTCCGAACCTGTCTTTCTTCTTCAGCAATGGAATTGATCCCGAATATGCGGTGATCGGGAGAGTGGCAAGAAGGATCTGGGCAAAAGCCATGAGAGAAAAATATGGAGCGAATGAGCGATCACAAATGCTGAAATATCACATCCAGACTTCAGGACGATCACTGCATGCGCAGGAAATTGATTTCAACGACATCCGGACAACCCTGCAGGCCCTGTATGCGATTTATGACAATTGCAATTCCCTTCACACCAATGCTTATGATGAAGCCATCACCACACCAACCGAGGAGTCGGTTCGAAGGGCGATGGCCATTCAATTGATCATCAACAAAGAACTGGGCCTGGCTAAAAATGAGAATCCTTTGCAGGGCTCATTTATTATCGAAGAACTTACCGACCTGGTGGAAGAAGCTGTGCTCGCTGAATTCGACAGAATAACCGAAAGAGGTGGCGTGCTGGGCGCGATGGAAACGATGTATCAACGTGGCAAAATTCAGGAGGAGAGTTTGTATTATGAAACGCTGAAACATACAGGGGAATACTCTATTATTGGAGTCAATACATTTTTGAGCTCAAAGGGATCACCTACCATTTTACCAAGGGAAGTAATTCGCGCTACAACGGAAGAGAAAGAGTATCAAATTAACATGCTTCAAAGCCTGCATGATTTTCAGCGAGAGAGGTCAGCCGGCGGACTCGAGGCGGTACAACATGCCGCCACTCAAAACACAAACATTTTTGAAGCCCTGATGGAAGCAACGAAAGTCTGTTCACTCGGCCAACTAACAAAAGCATTATTTGATGTCGGAGGGCAGTATCGCAGAAATATGTGATATATAAGAAGACTTCCTGACCGTTTGATATTCTCCCAACGTCAGAGATTTTAATCCTTAATAGCGTAGGTCCAGATGGGACAGTCGACGTGATTGACAACATCCTCGGTTACACTTCCACTTAGAATGTGAGACAGACCTTTCCTTCCGTGTGTTCCCATTGCAATCATATCTGCCTTAATAGAATGCGTAAAGTTGATAACGCCAGACTCCTCGAACGTGTCGTTATAGATGTTCAAGGTATAGTCCTTTAGCATAAATCGTCGCGCGAAATCATTGAGTTGCTTCATGGTCGCCGTATCGCGGGAAAAGTTTGTCGGTGTATTGATGAAAACAATGTCTAAGGTTGCTTTTAAAAAACTCTGAAGTCGTTTTACACCCATTACAAGATCTTCGTGTTCTTTTTCAAGTGTGCTGGGGAACACGATTCTTTTTAATGATGACAGCTTTACATATTTTTTTACGACCAACACAGGCACGGGTGAACGCCGGACAACTTTTTCAGCGTTGGAACCGATGAGGAGTTCAGATAAACCGCTGGCACCCTTCGTCCCCATAACCACCATATCAATATTATTTTCTTCGATATGGTTTAAGATTGACACGGCCGTGATTCCATACGTGACAATGGTTTTCACCTTCCTGAAGTCCTTTGCGAATTTTACCTTAAGCTTTTCAAATTGTTTTTTTGCGTTGGCTTCCATTTCCTTGAAAAGAGCTTCTTCAAAGTTCAGTGTGGGCATCAGCACCGTATCGTGCATAATAGGCACTTCAATGATGTTAATCAGGTTAACTTCACCACCGGATTGTTTGGCAATGTCAAGGGCAACACGGAATGCAGCAACTGCCTGATCGCTGAAGTCACAAGGCACAAGTATTTTTTTCATAGACCCTTAATGTAATAAAATGTAATTCATTTGAATGTAATACAATTAAAGGAAAAGTGGACATCAAAACAACTGACTAACATCATTCTTTATGAGAATTTTCTTAACTTCGTAAAAATAAATTCGACTCAGGCATGAACGAAGAAAAACATTGGAATGATATCGGAAAGAAATACAACGATGAAATTTTTGATGTTTTTAAATCCAATAAGAATGGCAAGTTACAACGCTACTTCAAAAAAAATGCGAACCAGGAATGCCTGGCGACGGATTTCGGATGCGGTACTGGTAAAGCCTTTCAATATCTTGCACCCTCGTTTAAGAAAGTATTAGCCATTGACATTGCGGAGAACCTGCTGGAAATAGCGCGTTCGACGGACTATTCAAATATTACGTTCAGAAAGGTTGACCTGACGGAAGAAAGACTTAAACTCCCTCCCACCGATTTTGCCTTTTGCTGTAACGTCGCCATACTCCCTGATCCGGAAAAAAATATTTCAATTATTAAAAACATTCACAATACGTTGAGAACAAGCGGCAAGGCTGTCATCGTTGTGCCCTCCCTTGAATCAGCTCTGCTTTCTTCGTGGCGGATGATTGACTGGTATAATCAGGAAGGTGTTAGCGTAAAAGAAATTCCGGAGGACGAATTACATGTAAAGAGCGCGCCCGAAGTGGCCCAGGGAATAGTTCATATTGACGGTGTTCCCACGAAACATTATCTTCAGACGGAATTGGAAATTCTTTTCAATAACATAAATTTTTCCATCAATGCGATCGATCGCCTTGAATACGACTGGTCTACTGAGTTTGACTCACCTCCATCCTGGATGAAAGATCCTTACCCATGGGATTGGCTCGTTGAATGCACAAAGAATTAATTGGTTTATTTCAAAAATTAAGAGAAGAATCCCTCTATCACCACCTTTTAAACCAGGCAATTTTGGTTTGAAGTCCTCTCAATTTTCACTAACTTGATTATAACATTCTTTTTAAAAATTGAGAAAATTCAATCACATTGCTCACTCACACTTGAGACAAAGTCTGCCCGGATTTTTGTTTCTTCCATTTCTTTTTACTGGTTTTGCCACGGCGCAAAAAATTAAACCGTATACACAAACTATCCCCGACACAGAGGTCACCCTCAAGATGGTGGCCATTCCGGCTGGAAGTTTTATTATGGGAAGCCCGGGCGGTGAGCCCAATCGAAGTGCCGATGAGGGCCCACAAAAAAATGTTCTTTTGTCTGCATTCTGGATGAGTGAAACGGAAGTGACTTTCGCCCAATGGGACTTGTATTTCAAAAACATGAATCTGCCGCAACAGAAGAACATTGATGGCGTGTCGAGGCCAACTGAACAGTATATAGATCTGACATGGGGCATGGGTCGTGATCCGAACCAACCTGCCAACAGTATGAGTCAGCAAGCGGCAATTGCTTATTGCAAATGGCTCTATGATAAAACGGGTGTTTTTTACCGATTACCCACCGAGGCCGAGTGGGAATATGCTTGTCGTGCTGGCAACACAGCTATGTATCCATTTGGCAACGACGTATCAAAGCTGAAAGAATATGGATACTATCGCGAAAACAGCGGGGAAAGATTTCACAAAACGGGGGAGTTGAAACCCAACGCATGGGGACTTTATGATATGCTGGGCAATCTGAGCGAGTGGACGCTTGATCAGTACATTGAAAACGGATATGAAAGGATGCGAGTGAACAACCCGGTCAATACGCCATCGGCCCGGTACCCAAGGGTGGCACGAGGAGGTTCTTATCTTGATGATGCCAAAGAACTTCGTTGCGCCAATCGAATTCCCTCCAGGCCCGCGTGGAATCAACGCGATCCGCAAATCCCCAAAAGCAAGTGGTGGCTTACCGACGGAATGTTTGTTGGTTTTCGACTGGTAAAGCCGTATAATCAACCCAGCAAAGAAGAGATTGCCCGCTTCTTTGAAGTTTATCTGGACAAATAACCCGCCGCTCACTAACTTGAATAAAATAAACCTAACCGAACCGTCATGAATAAGCACGACAAAAAAAACAATGTCTCTCGTAGAACGTTTGTGAAAAATTCAGCTCTGATTGGAGGCAGCCTGGTGGCTATGCCCTTTGCATCTCGGGCCGGTTATTTCACCAGCGTTGACGATACAATCAAAATTGCATTGATTGGATGCGGCGGTCGTGGAACCGGTGCGGCTATGCAGGCGCTGAAGACGAAGCAAAATGTAAAACTCGTTGCCATGGCAGATGCTTTTCGGGATCGGTTAGACAGTAGTTATACAGCATTGACATCGGTAGACGAGGAAGGCGTAACAGTAAAGGATCGGGTTGCTGTTACAGAAGAAACAAAATTTGTAGGATTTAACGCCTACCTGGATGCAATTGCTCTCGCCGACGTTGTCATTCTGGCGACCCCTCCGGGTTTCCGTCCCATACATTTCGAAGAAGCTATTAAACAAGGGAAGCATGTTTTCATGGAAAAGCCGGTGGCGACTGATCCTGCTGGTGTCAAACGCGTCCTGGATACAGCTCAAATTGCAAAACAGAAAAAACTGAATGTCGTAGTCGGCTTACAACGACATTATCAGAATTCCTATCGGGAACTCTATAAAAGAGTTAAGGATGGAATGATTGGTGACATCACTTCAGGTCAGGTTTGGTGGAATAATGATGGTGTTTGGGTAAATCTTCGCCAGCCCGGTCAAACAGAAATGGAATATCAAATGAGGAACTGGTACTACTTCAATTGGCTATGTGGTGATCATATTGTCGAGCAGCATATTCATAATTTAGATGTGATGAACTGGTTTAAAGGAGGGTACCCTGTGCAAGCTCAGGGAATGGGAGGAAGACAGGTAAGAACGGGAAAGGAATACGGCGAAATTTTTGACCACCATTATGTTGAGTATCAGTATGCCGATGGAACCATCCTGAATAGCCAATGCCGCCACATTAAGGGAACCTATGCAAAGGTTGATGAAATGATTGTGGGCACAAAGGGTGTGGTCAAGTGCGGAGCCGGTGATATGGTCAACAAAGGATCCTCCGTTTACAAGTTTGATATCACCAAAGAGAACAATCCCTACCAGAGTGAACATGATGAGTTGTTTGCAGCTTTAGCAAAGCGTGACTATAAGTTCGCTGATGCAGAGAATGGAGCGAAAGCCACACTGACAGCCATCATCGGTCGCCTGGCAACTTATTCGGGCCAGGTCATCGAATGGGATAAGACATTGAATTCAGGATTAAACATCCAACCCATGTCATACGATTGGAACGCCAATCCGCCTACACTTCCAAACGTCGATGGTTTTTACCCGGTTGCAGTTCCAGGGGTTACAAAGTATTTTGTGTAGACATTAAACAATGAATAACACAGGCAGTTAGGATAAACAGACACAGAGAAAGACCCTCGATTTTTATTCAGACGACAAATCACAAATGCTCAAAATATATATTGAGTTTGTCGATTTGGCATTGGGAGAATCTCAATGAATTGACGCGTTCGAACCTAGGGGTCAGGAGATGGAAGAAAATACACCCAACCAGTGGAAATCTTTATATGATGAGCTATTCAGAAAACATGAATTGCTCTTGACTGAAGCACGGGACCTGATGAAGTCGCATCTGCTCTTAAAAAATTTCTTAAACAACACCCCCGATTCAGTTTACTTCAAAGACCTTGAAAGCAGGTTTATACTTATCAGCGAAGCAATGGCTAAACACTTCGGGTCTCCCTCGTCCGATTCGCTGAAGGGAAAAAGTGACTTTGATATCTTCGGGAAGGATCACTCATCACAGGCTTTTCGGGATGAACAGGAAATAATCAAGACAGGCAAGCCGCTGATTAATTATGAGGAAAAAGAAGACTTTACCGATAACATGGTATCATGGGTTTCGACCTCAAAATTTCCATTAATCTCCGATGAGGGGAAAATTATAGGAACCTTTGGTGTTTCCAGAGACATCACCGATTTAAAATTCGCGAAGGAAAATGCTCTTGCCAAGGAACGCTTCCTCGCTAACATGAGTCATGAAATTCGCACGCCACTAAACGGAATTATGGGCATGACCCGCCAGCTGGCAAAAACCAAATTAGACGTTAACCAGCGTGAGTTCCTCAATATCATCTATATGTCAAGCCAAAATCTAATGGCTATCCTGAATGATATTCTTGACCTTACCAAGCTTCACTCCAATAAATTGCAGCTGGAGGAGATTGGTTTCAGCATCAATAAAATAATCAAATCTGTCATTCAAAATTTTGAAGAGCAGGCAGAATCGAAGGGCATTGAATTGCTCTACCAGGTTGATGAAAACATTGCCCCTGTGTTGCTTGGTGATCCTGTTCGCTTGTATCAGATTTTAATAAATCTCGTGAGCAATGCGATCAAATTCACGAATAAAGGGCATGTAAAGATTGAATGCGAACAGAAAAAAATATTTGAAAATACCTGTGAAATAGAAATTAAAGTTGAAGATACCGGCGTAGGTATGCAGGATACAAAAGTTATTTTTGAAGCATTTGAGCAAGAGAGTAACAAGGTATTCAGAAAATTCGGTGGGTCAGGCCTTGGCCTTGCCATCTGTAAGGAGTTGGTTGAACTTTACAAGGGAAAAATAAGTGTTGAAAGTCACTTCGGGAAAGGGTCGGTCTTCTCACTCGTGCTACCCTTTAAGGTTGGAAGTGAAAACGAGTTCATTGAAGAAATACCTTCGATAGAATTGGAACAATCATTACTGGCAGGAAAAAAAGTTCTGCTGGCTGACGACAATGAGATCAACCAGTTCGTTATCCAGTCGATACTTAAAGACTGGAAAATGAACATAACGTTGGTCAACAACGGAGAAGAAGCTATTCAAAAAACCAAAGAAGAAAGTTTTGATCTCATTTTGATGGACATCAAGATGCCCGTGATCAATGGATTGGAAGCCACAATCCATCTGCGAAGGGAACTTCACAATACAACGCCTATTATCGCATTAACCGCCAATTCTCTTCCCGTAGAAATTGAGAAGACCAGGGAAGTGGGCATGGACGACTTTGTTTCAAAACCGGTTGATCCCACCCTACTGTACAGCAAAATACTTAAGCTTCTTGGCATTGATGCCAATGCCAAAGCATTTGAAAATGATCGATTCGCCTTCAAAGAAGAAAAAAGTTTGTACGATCTGGGCACAATCAAAGACCTGGCCCGGGGAAGTAATGAATTTATTATCACGACAATCGAACTATTCCTGGACAAAACCCCGCCGATTATTAACGCCCTCCGTAATGCACTTCAGATAAGAGATATTTCAGAAATTAAAAGCCAGGCGCACAAATTGAAATCTACTGCTAATCTTTTCATGATGGATAAGGTGATAGGTCTGATCGACAGACTTGAAAATTTTGATGAACAAAAAGGCAATCAAAACGAATGCCGTTCAATTATAGAGCATGTCGAAAAACTCGTCGAGAAAGTTAAAGCTTCACTTATTCATGAGCTGAATAATTTTCGTTGATTCATTCACGAACTCCAAGACAGGATATCATCCAATGGGTCGATGTCCGATTACTCGATTTCAGATTTCCTGCTGTGTGAATTACTTGCCGAAAAAAAGCCTTTCTTGCGAGGGTAAGTTGACTTATTAGAAAATCTTTGTGAATTTAATCGGA
>DASUGQ010000486.1:0-9178 GCA_036273935.1 Cyclobacteriaceae bacterium
CATGACGAACCTGCCTTTCGCCTGCACCGTGATGAGGTTAATTCCGGTGTTGTGATCCGTGCCATCGATGCCTCGGGTCGTGTGACGGAGCTTGCCGTTCCCAGGCTTGCTGCATAGGTTGATCTGTATGTTCTTGTAATAGGGGTCCCGAAGCGGAGACCGGCTGAGACGGATGGTCTTCACTTCATGATGGATGTTCTACAATTTACTCTGCATAGACTGACAATGGAAGGGAAGATGCAATAGGCGAGCTCCTGATTATTTCAGACTAAAACTGTATCTTAGTTTAATGCTCCGAACCTACTATATTGCCGCAATTCGAAGCCTTTCTAAAAACAAAGTTTTTTCAATAGTCAACGTTCTTGGCCTTTCTGTAGGATTAGCGACATTTGTTATCATATACCTTTATGTTTATCGCGAATGGAATTTTGACCGTTATCATAAGAACGCCAATCGCATTTTTCGAGTTGTCGAAAACCTACAAACGGAAAGGGAGATTTTATATCAATCGGTCAGCTCTCCCCCCATTGGGCCTGCAATGCAAAGGCAGTTTGCCGAGGTAGAGAATTTTGTTCGTTTTTTGAAAAGAGATTTCAAAATACGGCTGGGAGACAAAGTCCTCGTAGAGGATGATTGTTATTTTACTGATTCCTCAATATTTAAGGTCTTCACTTTTCCACTGATTCGCGGGAACTCAGAAACTGCATTAATGGAACCTTATTCGATCGTGTTATCCGAATCTACAGCTGAAAAGATTTTCGGACAAAGTGATCCCCTTGATCAATCATTAGAGGTTAACGGTGAAATGTTCAAAGTTACAGGCGTTGTTGCCAATGTACCGGAAACTTCTCACTTCCGGTTTAAAATTCTTGCGTCCTTCAGCACATGGACATCTTACAACAAGATGGGTATTCCTAACAAATTATTAGAAGAGGTCGGATGGTTCATAAATATTGTTCACACTTATGTTTTGCTTAAGGACGAAAGTCTGGCCGCAGGTTTAAGAGCTAAAATGAAATCCTTTATCAAGCACAATATCCCAAAAGGCGGCCTCTACTATGAAGATCTCCCCTTGCAGCCACTAACGCATATTTATTTAAGAGAGCCGGCTCGAACATTTGAAAATGGAAGCCGGGGTAGCCTGAGCAACGTGTACATTCTTTCCATCATCGCTTTGTTTGTATTAGTGACGGCGTGCTTTAATTATGTTAACCTGGCCACAGCCCGCGCGTCACACAGAATGAAAGAAGTCGGAATGCGGAAGGTTTTGGGGGCTCAAAAGTCCAGCATCATTGCACAGTTTCTCATTGAGTCAACAGTCATCTGTGTTTTGGCAATTGCATTTAGTGCAGTAATCTGTTCTATAACGTTACCGCTGTTCAACACCATGTTAGGTACAAGCCTGAGTTTTGGCTTGTTGCCTCCTATCTACCTGATAGGCGGGTTAGGATCTCTTGTGTTTTTCTTAAGCATCTTCTCCGGTCTTTATCCAGCCTTTGTGATTTCCAGTTTCCAGCCCTTGGACATCTTCAGACCCTCACTTCGGGGACTTTTTAGTAATCAAACGGTCAGAAAAGTATTAGTGTCGACTCAGTTTGTCATTTCAATAACACTTGTAGCGGGGACACTATTAGTTTTTAATCAACTAGCCCTGGTCCAGAAGCGCGACCTCGGTTGGAAAAAAGAAGCGACTCTTCTTGTTCAGATTATGGATAATGAAAAAGTGCGCGATGGTATTGAGACTGTCAAAGCGCAACTCTTAAAAGTTCCTCAGATCACCTCAGCAGCAGCAGCAAACCGAATGCCTGGCGAGCAAACTACAAATCTCTACACAACCATCGAGGACGAAGATGGCAATATGGTGCCGAGCTCCCTCAATACAAATTTTGTAGATTATGATTTTTTACCAGCGTTTGAGATACCGCTTATAGCTGGCAGGAATTTTTCTCGTGAATTTGTAGCCGATGACAGCACAGCTTTCATAATTAACGAGAGTGCAATGAAACATTTCGGCTGGACACCAGAATCTGCGATTGGAAAGAAGGTAAGCCAGAGTGGAAGAACCGGCAAAATTATTGGTGTATGTAGAAATTTTTATTACAGGTCGCTTCATCATAACATTGAGCCATTGATCCTTTTAATAAACAGCAAAACATACAACACCATAGCATTGAAAATTAAATCTGAAGATATGCCTGCTGTCGTTGCTGAAATCCAGCAAATATGGAAAAACGTTGCACCTGAATATCCCTTTGGTTTTACATTTCTGGATCAGGACTACCAAAGACTTTATAAAACCGATTTCAGGTTGGGGAAGATCGCTGGAATTTTTAGCACGCTTGCAATCTTCATTGGTTCTCTAGGGCTATTGGGACTTACTTCTTTTTCCATATCGAGAAGAGTGAAGGAGATTGGCGTACGGAAAATCCTGGGAGCAAGCGTGATGCAGATAATCTTGTTGATGTCAAAGGAATTTACGGGCCTGATTGGAATAGCGTTTCTAATCTCAATTCCTGTCACATATTATCTTATCAGTGAATGGTTGTCGTATTTTACTGAACAGATTCATATCGGAGGGATACCTTTTATTGTAGCTGGCATTTCAGTGCTAGCAGCCGCATGTTTTTCTGTTTCATTTCTCTCCTTTAGAGCAGCCACTACGAATCCTACCCACTCCCTGAGGCAGGAGTAGTAAGCTTATTGAGAATATTCAACGCTGGGGGTCTTCGCTTACTTCGAATAAAATTTTGTTTCTTTGAATGACCGGACGGTAAACGAGGAGAATTGCTTTATGATAATTTTGAAGCGATTGCGAAACGGCAGGGATGTAGCAAATTGAAAGCAATAACGACCGCAGGTAATCAAGCTTCCATATTATTTCATAAAAAAATTGGGATGAAATTACTGGGTGAGAAAAACGAGGACGGTATTGAAGTGGTTAAGGCCTACTCAGAACCTGGATAGGATAGGGTTGTTTTTGAAAAAAAATATATGATTGCCCTCATGTCTGCATATGGTCTCCGTTCAGGTTCTTCTATCTTAAACTGTCTTCGTTTGAAAAGATACTCCGAAACGCGAAAGGTCCCGAAGCGGAGCCCCGCTAAGACAACAATCAGCGTTGATACAACAATGGAAATAATGAAAGGTATCGTCTGTTACTTCTAGCTGGATTGACATTTTGTCATATGAACAAACAGAAACTCAAAACAGAATCAATGGACTTACGATTGACACAAGGGTCAAAGACGTTGCAAAAAAAATTTCAAGGGGGTCAAAGCCAGCGCGATTTAAGAGTAACTTTACTATTTCAGATATCGATTCGAAGTCGCACATTCCGCTAAGTCTGTCATTCTGAAAGTCTGCACGCGGCTTTCAGGGAATAAAGAACCCCAATGGTTTGTAACGTGTGTCGGAAAGGCATTCCCTGCAAAGGAAAAGCCTTCGGCCATAGTAGGAACTACGATTGGTATACTCTTTCATTCGCGGAGATCCTTCATACGCGCAAAGCAGCACGCAGCCCTTCAGGATGACACGTAGGGATGGTGTTGTGTCATGATAGGATGGCGACTGATTATTTGAAACTGCTGACTGATAACTGATAACCGATAACTGACTCTAATACGCCTCCTTATGCACACTCTTCACTGCTCTTCCTGAAGGATCAATCATGTTTTTGAAGGATGCATCCCAGGCCAGCGCCTCGGGTGTGCTGCAGGCAACGGAGGGCACGGATGGTACAGTCAATGCAGCTGCATCAGATGGAAAGTGCTCACTGAATATTGAACGATAATAATACTCCTCTTTATTCTGGGGCGTGTTGATAGGGAATCGGAATTTGGCCGTAGTCATTTGCTCGTCGGTAACTTTTTCAGCGACCATCGCTTTCAAGGTATCAATCCAGTTGTAGCCAACACCATCAGAGAATTGTTCTTTCTGTCTCCATGCAACACTTTCCGGCAGGTAGTCTTCGAATGCTTTTCTCAATACCCACTTTTCCATCCGGCCATTCTTCGCCATTTTATCTTCGGGGTTGAGGCGCATGGCCACATCCATAAATTCTTTGTCGAGAAAAGGTACGCGTCCTTCAATTCCCCATGCGGCGAGTGATTTGTTTGCACGCAAGCAATCGTACAGATGAAGCTTGCCCAGTTTACGCACAGTCTCTTCGTGAAAGGCTTGTGCGTTTGGGGCTTTGTGAAAATAGAGATAGCCACCAAAAATTTCATCAGCACCTTCGCCGGATAACACCATTTTAACGCCCATCGATTTGATTGCGCGGGCCATGAGGTACATGGGAGTCGAGGCCCTGACGGTAGTTACATCGTAGGTTTCAAGATGATAGATCACATCGCGCAATGCATCCAGTCCTTCCTGTATAGAAAAAATAACTTCATGATGAACAGACCCAATGTGATCGGCGACTTTTCTTGCTGCAGCCAGATCCGGCGAACCTTTCAATCCAACAGCAAAGGAGTGTAGCTGAGGCCACCACGCAACTTTGAGATCCTGGCTCTCTACGCGCATCGCTGAGTATCGTTTCGCTACCGCAGACACGATTGAAGAGTCGAGTCCTCCGGACAGTAACACGCCGTAGGGTACGTCTGACATCAGCTGCCTGTGCACCGCGTCTTCAAGTGCCTTTCTTAATTTGGTGATGTCGGTAGTATTGTTTTTGACGGCATCATAGGAAACCCAGTCGCGCTTATACCATTGTTTCAATTCACCGTCTTTGCTGTAGAGATAATGACCGGGAGGAAACAATTCGATTTTCGGGCAAATACCTTCAAGACACTTCAGTTCAGAGGCGACGTAGAAATTTCCATGCATATCCCAGCCCATGTATAAAGGAATGATGCCCATGTGATCGCGGGCAATGAAATATTCTTTCTTCTCCTGGTCATAAAGCACGAAAGCGAAGATGCCATTGAGCCGGTCGATAAAATTCACGCCCTGCTCGCGATACAAGGCAAGAATAACTTCGCAGTCGGATTGCGTTTGGAAATTGTATGGCTTCGTCAGTTGTTTGCGCAGTTCCTGGTGATTATAGATCTCTCCATTAGCCGCCAGCACAAGATTCCTGTCCTCGCTGTAAAGGGGCTGCCCGCCACCGATCGGATCGACAATAGCCAGGCGTTCGTGAGCAATGACAGCCTTGTCGCCATGATATATTCCGGACCAGTCAGGACCGCGATGGCGGATTTTCTTGGCTTGGGTGAGAACCTGAGTTCTTATTTCTTCGGAACCTGATTTTAAATCAAAAACACCTACTATTCCACACATGGGGCTGGCTTAAGTCTCGGGAATTATGAAAACGGGCAAGTTAACAGGGTGGCTGATATGTTCCAAATTCGACATTTGAGAGAAATACCTTTTGTCAAATCATTCCCCAAATAGTTTCAATAAATCAAAGCCGTTTTTATCTTTAGCCGTATTCAAAACATCAAATTCAAATGAAAAGAAACATATTCGTCATTGCTTTGCTGGTATCCTTCAGCGCCATTGTCAATGCGCAATCAAAGGATGAAAAGGATGTTGCCGATGCAGTTGAGTTCTTAAGAAAAGCGATGTTGGCTGGCGATCGCGCAGCCCTTGAAAAAATAACCGCTGCCCAGCTTACCTATGGTCACTCCAATGGCAAGTTGGAAGACAAGGCGACCTTCGTAGAAGCGCTTGCCAGCGGCAAGTCTGATTTTGTTACACTTGATCTGACGGAGCACAGCATTACCGTGGTGGGAAACGTTGCCCTGGTCAGACACAAGCTGCACGGTGAAACCAACGACAATGGAAAGCCTGGCGTAGCGAACATTGGCATCTTCCAGGTCTGGACAAAGGAAAAAGGAGGGTGGAAGCTGCTGGGAAGGCAGGCTTTTAAACTTTAATGGCCTTTTCTAAACCGGATCGACATCAACAATAACTCTGCTGTTTCGATGGTCCTTCAGTTTTAGTAGATTATTTATTATCTCCATCATTTTGTTTTTGATTGTGCCAAGATCAATGCCACTCCTTGGTATCTTGATCAGCGTGCTCATCAAATATTGATTCCTGATTTTTGAAATCATGGGTTCGCCGGGTCCCAATACGCGAACACCCTCGAGATTCTTCTTCAGCAGATCAGTGAGTTCTGCTGCAGTTGTCTTTCCGGATTTCTTGTCCGTGTGTTTTACCGTTATTTCAATGAGCCGCGTGAACGGCGGGTAGTGATGGTTGTAACGATCTTGCAGCTGGGACTGGTAGAATTCGTCAAAGGTGTGATTGAGAATAGTTTGTACCAGCGCATGTTCAGGGCTTGACGTTTGAATTACCACAGTCCCTGGTTTGTCCCTTCGTCCGGCTCTTCCGCTCACTTGCGTAATGAGTTGATAGGCCCGCTCATAAGAACGGAAATCAGGAAAATGTATCATGCGATCGGCATTGAAAATTCCCACGAGGCTGACGTGATCGAAGTCGAGACCTTTTGTAACCATCTGTGTCCCGACTAAAATGTTTGTTTCACCTTTTTCAAATTGATCGATGATGGTTTCATATCCTGTTTTTGATCGCGTGGTATCAAGATCCATCCGTTGCACATTGGCGTCAGGGAACTGAAGTTTTAACTCTTCTTCCAATTTCTCGGTGCCATAACCCACCGTTTTGATTCTTGTCGAAGAACAAGTAGGGCAGTGATGAGGAAGACTCTCACGGTATCCGCAGTAATGACAGATCAGGGCATGTCTGAATTGATGATAGGTAAGGCTGACAGCGCAGTTGATACATTTGGGCACCCACCCGCAATCTTCACAACTCACAGTAGGGGAATAGCCCCTGCGATTTTGAAATATAATTACCTGTTCTTTTTTTCCCAGTGTTTCTGAGATAGCATTCAACAAGGTTCTTGAAAATTCGCCCTTTATTGTCTTTTGCTTTCGTTCCTGTCCCATGTCGGCAATTCGCACCAAGGGAAGTTGAGCTTCACCAAAGCGTTTATCGAGGCGCACCAGTCCATACTTTCCCTGTTGTGCGTGATAATAACTTTCAACGGAGGGAGTAGCCGATCCCAGCAAAACCTTGGCATGATGCATCTGTCCGATTACCATTGCCACATCACGGGCATGGTAGCGGGGTGCCGGCTCTTGTTGTTTATACGATGCGTCGTGTTCCTCATCAACTATGACAAGGCCCAGGTTGTCGAAGGGAAGGAAAATGGAGGAGCGAACGCCAACAACAAATTTGAATCTTCCTGTCAATACACTTTTCCAGACTTCAACCCGTTCGTTGTCCGAGAACTTTGAATGATAAACACCCATAGTATTCCCAAAGATTTTTTTCAGGCGCTGAACGATCTGGGTTGTCAGGGCAATTTCGGGCAAGAGGTAGAGCACTTGTGACCCACCATCGAGTGCCTGCTTGATCAGGTTGATGTATATTTCTGTTTTACCGCTCCCTGTTATGCCATGGAACAGGGTTATGTTTTTATCGACGAACCGTTGAAGGATTTCAAGTTGAGCATGTTTTTGAACTTCACTTAATTGGATGTACGGTGACTCTATTGATTTTTCTTCTTCGAACCTTGATACAATCACTTCGAAGGTTTCGAAAACATTATTTTTAATTAATGTCTGGAGAGAAGATCTCGATAACTCACCCGCCAGGAGGGTGTCGCGCAGTATACCGGTTTTGTTCGAGGTGGTATCATGCAATACGGGTACATCCTGCAAATATTTTAAAACAATAGCTTCCTGTTTCGGTTTCGCGGAAAGTGTTTCAAAAAGTTTTTCCAACGCTTCGGGATTGTTGTAAGCATCAGCAAGTCTGACCTTCGTTTCAGTTTTAGGTTTATATTTCTCTTTAACTTCTTCGAAAAGTATGATGGCTTCTTTTCCTGCAAGGGATTTTAGGATCGTGTAGAGGTTCTTAACACCTAGTAATTTTGATATGTCTGAGTAACGCATCGATTCGTTCTCAAGATGCTTCAGCAACATGAGTTCTTTCTCGGAAAATGCCTGCTCACTTTCATCAAGGCTAAACGATGGATGAAGTTGAACCATCGACTCGCTGGAAAGTTTTAGTCCGGCGGGTAGAGCCGCGTTCATCACTTCTCCGAGTGTGCATAAATAGTAAACGGCGATCCACCGGAAAAGTTGAAATTGCTGTTCCGTTATAACAGGGAAGTCATCCAATAGCTCAAGAATGTATTTTGCTTCGTATTCCGTGGGTGGATGCTCATGAGTGGCCGTCACAATGCCCGTCAGAATTTTGCGGTCACCAAATTGAACGATGGCACGTTGGCCAACCTGAATTTTGTCGTTTAAATTGAAGGGGACACGATACGTGAAAAGCTTTGGGATGGGTACGGGAAGAAGAAGCTCAGCAAAGAGTGTTATTTTTGTATCGCTTTGTTCAAAGATGTCCACCGATTGCTTGCCTTCCTAAGGGGCTAAAAATAACAAGCTGTTGCGGCATACCCAAACAATACATTTGCAAGGTCCGGGAGTCCGACACAAATAGACACATCGAACCAATTTTAAAAAATTGTAGTTTTCCTGCTGATCAATTCAGAAATAAATGAGTTCTCTCAGCTCCCTGATGAATGACCTGGCAGGTGAAAAAGCTTCAGTCGATAAAGCTCCACTTTTGTTTGTGGGTCATGGTAATCCAATGAATGCAATCGAACGAAACGAATTCCACCGCAGCTGGGAAGAACTTGGAAGAAGATTGCCAAGACCCAGGGCCATTCTCACCATCTCAGCGCACTGGTTAACGAAAGGAACATACGTTACCGCCATGGAGCGTCCGCGGACGATTCACGATTTCGGTGGATTTCCCCCTGAACTTTATGAACAGGAGTATCCCGCACCGGGCGCCCCGGAATATGCTGATCTCACGAGGAAAGCTGTTGCCTTAACCAGTGTTCAATCTGATTTCGAATGGGGCCTTGATCACGGCACGTGGAGTTTCCTGCTACCGATGTACCCGGAGGCCGATATTCCGGTGTTCCAACTTAGCCTTGACTATTACAAGCCCATGATGTATCACTACGAATTGGCTAAGCAGCTTTCCGCATTACGTGAAAAGGGTGTGATGGTGATTGGAAGTGGCAACATTGTTCACAACCTTCGCATGGTTCAGTTTCACAATCCCATTCCATACGATTGGGCCGTCGAGTTTGATGAAAAGATGAAGCACTTCATCACCGAGGGAG
>DASUGQ010000487.1:0-4531 GCA_036273935.1 Cyclobacteriaceae bacterium
AAGGAACCGCAGAAGGTTTTTTGGGGAGGATACCATGCCTACATTGCGGACCCTGAGGATAATTATTGGGAGCTCGCGTTTAATCCTTTTCTGAGAATGGATAAGGAGGGAAATGTAGTTTCACATGATTAATTTCTTTAACGAATTCAATTATCTATGATCGTCAACAAGAATCTGAAATTTCTTCGTACCCGTCAGGGAATGACGCAAAAACAATTTGCCGATCGGCTGGGATTGAAGCAATCGGTAATCGGGTCATACGAAGAAGAGCGGGCGACGCCACCGCTTGCCTGCCTCCTTGAAATTTCTGAAATGTTCAGGTTAAGTTTGGATGCTCTTACCAGGCAAGACTTAAGTAAAATCCCCGAGAAGGAATGGAAGGCGCAACAGTTTTCGAAAGGAAAGGATGTGCTGTCGATTACCGTGGACAGGGAAGGAAATGAAAACGTGGAGCTTGTTTCACAAAAAGCTTCGGCAGGTTATCTCAATGGTTACGCAGATCCTGACTTTATTGCTGAGTTACCAAAAATCAATTTACCGGTATTACCCCGCAGTGCCACCTATCGCGCTTTCGAAATAAAAGGTGATTCGATGTTGCCGATTCAGCCGGGTTCAATCATTTTCGGCGAGTACGTGGAAAATGCTTCGTCTATAAAGAATGGCAAGTTGTACATACTCGTAACCCGGGATGAAGGCATAGTCTTCAAACGGGTGTTTTACATCGAAAAGGAAGAGAAGTTTCTTCTTGTCTCCGACAATCGACAGTATGACCCATACACGGCAGACATTGATGACGTTTTAGAGATATGGAGCGCTAAGGGTTTTTTTACGACTAAGTTTCCTGTGGTTGAAGGTGAAGGATTATCCGTTTCAATGGATCATCTTGCAATGACGGTAGTGTCCCTTCAAAGTGAAATTCAACGATTAAAAAAGAAATAAAAATAAGTTGGCTTCTGGAGAATGGCCGGCTATCCACCGGCTTTCTTATTCGCTCGCATCCAATTGGTTTCTTTCCGTTTCATTTAAGTTTAGTTCTTCCGTTATCCTTTCCTTAGATGGGCGATAAAAATAGAAGGCGGGCAAAAGCAGAACTACAACTGCAGTGAAGTAAGACCTTCCCGTAAGGAGGGTAGCGATGCCTGCTAGCAGCCCCGGGACTTCAAGAAATGCTCCCCGGATTATGACTACCTGGAAGTATTTTGAAATCTTATTCTCTAAATCCATTTTCTTGTCGATTCTGGCGATAAGAAATGCAGGAACGAACTGTGCGCTAATCAATGCTCCGATAAAGAGTGCAATCAAAATGTACCGCAGTGATCTTGCGAGAACATTGTCAATGGGTACTACATTTCGGATGTACAAAGCTACAAGCCCAAAGAGCATCATTGCGGCGGCCTGAACCAGATATACGAGGTTCATTTTGTCTAAGGTGGATAAAATTTTTGAACGCCTGGTCATTGTTTTGTATTTTCCTGGATCATGCTTTTCATGATATTAAAAGTTCTTTCTTTCAGTGGAGCCGCGTCACTACTAGTGAGACCCTTAGTTGCAATTTCTTTTCCAATAATGACATGAATCGTTCCGGGCTTCAGATCAATTGTTCCGGGAGGCATTAACCGGCCCGCACCAACAACCACCATCGGAAGGATGGGCTGTTGAGTATCTATAGCCATGCGAAAAGCTCCGTCTTTGAAGGGTTGAAGGACTTCCTTCGTTCGATTCTGTGTGCCTTCAACAAAAATTAAAATGGACAGGCCCATATTAATAAGATCCTTGAGATGCTCCATGCTGGCTTTTCTGCTTTGAGGACTGGACCGATCTACGATTACCCCAGCGGTTTTGGCGATCCACCCGAAGATCGGAATTTTTAACAACTCCTTTTTTGCCAATGGTCTGAATCCACCAGGTATGGCCATCGTTATTCCGGGTATGTCCAGGAAAGAGGTGTGATTGCTTACGTAGATGTAAGACCTTCCTTTTTTTATGTTTTCTTTTCCTTTGTAACGGTAATGTATAAAGTTCAACATGCTGAATATCCATGACCACAAAGCCAGAAATTTATAACTGACCCAACCAAATCTTTGCCCAAGCAAAAAGGGCAATAAAATCCCGGGAAGGAGGAGGATCATGAATACTGTGAAAACCAGGAATACCCAGATTTTATACAGCGTGCTGAAAATGAACCGTATAACCTTCAAACAGTCAGAAAATTAGCCCGCAATATCCTAAAGTTGTTTTAATTCGCCAACGCACGACTGGATATCAAATCACATTCTTTTTGTTCAAATCAATGTTGGCATAGAAGCCCAGGTCTTTGTCTTTTAGAAGCTTTGTCCAAAAGATAATTTGGCCGGTGTGATAAGAGTAATGCTCCACTACATGGATGATGATGCCAATGGCGGAAAGGTTGTAACCCTGGACCGATCTTATTCTCAACAGGTCCTCCTTGTCAAGGCGACGGATTACAAGGGCTGCATCGTTAACAGTTAACGTCAGCTTTTCAATTAATTCTTTTTTATTCAGGCCACCATCGACCAGGAATTCTCTATCTCGTTCGCGTTTGTCTTCTACGCCTCCCAGCGATGAAAGAATGTACTGTGTTATGTTGCCGCATAGGTGAAGTATCAAATTACCCACGCTATTCGAAGAGGGATTGGGCTTCTGCCAGATTTCTTCCTCAGTCAGTTCGTCGAGGCATCTTTTGATTTTAGGTGTATTTTCTTGTAATCTGGCAATCGCCTGGCTGATCAATTCGCTTTCAGATGTTATCATCCGATTAAATTCACAAAGATTTTCTAATAAGTCAACTTACCCTCGCAAGAAAGCTTTTTTCAGCAGATGATTCATACGACAGGAAATCTGAAATCGAGTAAATCGGACGTCGACATTGGATGATATCCCGCCTTGGAGTTCGTGAATGAATCAACGAAAATTATTCAGCTCATGAATAAGTGAAGCTTTAACTTTCTCGACGAGTTTTTCCAGATGCTCTATAATTGAACCGCATTCGTTTTTATTGCCTTTTTGTTCATCAAAATTTTCAAGTCTGTCGATCAGCCCGATTACCTTATCCATCATAAAAAGATTAGCGGTAGATTTCAATTTGTGTGCCTGACTTTTAATTTCGGAAATATCGTTCACCTGAAGCGCCTTATGAATGGCGTTAATAATCGGCGGGGTTTTGTCCAGGAATAGTTCAATTGTCGTGATAATAAATTCATTACTTCCCCGGGCCAGGTCTTTGATTGTGCCCAGATCGTATAAACCTTTTTCTTCTTTGAAGGCGAATCGATCATTATCAAATGCTTTGGTATTGGCATCAATGCCAAGAAGCTTAAGTATCTTGCTGTACAGCAGGGTGGGATCGACCGGTTTTGAAACAAAGTCGTCCATGCCCACTTCCCTGGTCTTCTCGATTTCCACTGGAAGAGAATTGGCTGTTAATGCAATAATTGGTGTTGTATTGTGAAGTTCCCTTCGCAGATGGATCGTGGCTTCCATCCCATTGATCACCGGCATCTTGATGTCCATCAAAATGAGATCAAAACTTTCTTCTTTAGTTTTTTGAATAGCCTCTTCTCCGTTGTTGACCAGCGTAATGTTCATCTTCCAGTCTTTAAGTATCGACTGGATAACGAACTGGTTGATCTCGTTGTCGTCAGCCAGCAGAACTTTTTTTCCTGCCAGTAATGATTGTTCCAATTCTATGGAAGGTATTTCGTCAATGAACTCGTTTTCACTTCCAACCTTAAAAGGTAACACGAGTGAGAAAACCGACCCTTTCCCGAAGCGACTTTCAACACTTATTTTTCCCTTGTAAAGTTCGACCAACTCCTTACAGATGGCAAGGCCAAGTCCTGACCCACCGAATTTTCTGAATACCTTATTGCTCTCTTGTTCAAATGCTTCAAAAATAACTTTTGTATCCTGCATGCCTACGCCGGTATCTTCAACTTTAATTTCTATTTCACAGGTATTCTCCAATATTTTTTTCTGTTCGCATTCAATCTTCACATATCCTTTGTTCGTAAATTTGATCGCATTGCTCACGAGATTCATTAAAATCTGATACAAGCGAACAGGGTCGCCAAGCAAAACAGGACAAATGTTTTCATCGATCTGGTAGAGCAATTCAATTCCCTTTGATTCTGCCTGCTCTTCAAAATTTTGAATGACAGATTTGATTATTTTATTGATGCTGAAACCAATCTCTTCCAGCTGCAATTTATTGGAATGGAGCTTTGTAAGGTCAAGGATATCATTCAGGATGGCCATTAGATTTTGGCTTGACATATAGATGATATTGAGGAACTCACGCTGAGTAACGTCTAATTTGGTTTTTGCCAGCTGGCGGGTCATCCCCATAATGCCGTTTAGTGGCGTGCGAATTTCATGACTCATGTTAGCGAGGAAGCGTTCCTTGGCAAGGGCATTTTCCTTTGCAAATTTTAAATCGGTGATGTCCCTGGAAACACCAAAGGTTCCTATGATTTTTCCGTCATCAGAGATCAATGGAAATTTTGAAGTGGAA
>DASUGQ010000488.1:0-7476 GCA_036273935.1 Cyclobacteriaceae bacterium
TACAAACCTTTGCCAGCAACCTTGTGGCCCTTTCCAAATGGGTAGACTATAGTACCCTCATCGAAAAGATGACAGTGGCGCCACGAAAACTCCTGAGTCTCGAAATTCCAAAAATTGAAGTGGATGAAAAGGCCAACCTCACGTTACTCGATCCCGATCGCGTGTGGACACTGGATGAAAGAACGAGTCTTTCAAAGTCAAGGAATTCTCCGTGGTGGAATAAGAAGATTGTAGGCAAGGTTGCTGCAGTTTTTAACAATGGCAAATACTGGATCGACAATCTGAAGGATACGGAAAAACTCCTTGCTGATTAATTTGCCAACGCCTTATGGTTGATGTTTCCAAAGAGCCCTTAGTAAAAATATCGATTAGGAATGGTTTAATCGCTGGAGTAATATCCGTCGTGTTGCTGATCGTCATGTATTACATGGGCCAGCACCCATTAATGATCTCGCCCTATTTTGATTTCCGTGTCTTTCTCCTGGGCATATTCATCTTCTTCACCTTGCGGGAGATCAGGGATAATCAGGCGGACAGCGTATTGTTTTTTTGGCAGGCAATGGTCAGCAGCGTGCTGGTTGTCTTGGTTGCAACAATTATTGGATCCCTTGGTTTGTTGGTGCTTGCCACCCTTGAACCTCGTTTTCTTTCCTCCTATGTGGAAGGCATGACACAATACCTGAAAGGGTTTCCAGAGGAAGAAGTAAAAAAGATTGGGAGGGATGTATACGAACGTAATTTAGAATTGCTTCCGTCGACTAACCGGACAGGTTTGATGATCACATACTTTGGCCAGGGGATCATTATTGGCCTTTTTGTAAGTATCATCTTATCTGCTATCTTAAGA
The DNA here is from genome assembly GCA_036273935.1 of Cyclobacteriaceae bacterium. Classification (GTDB taxonomy): domain Bacteria; phylum Bacteroidota; class Bacteroidia; order Cytophagales; family Cyclobacteriaceae; genus ZC4RG29. The sequence continues at coordinate 848 of DASUGQ010000488.1, forward strand.
AGACAACCTAAAACCCCTTAAACTATGGAAACAACAACAAACGCCCCTACAGTCCGTGGAGTTGGAACCAAATTCGGACTTATCTCTGCTGGTTTTTCGATTTTCTTTTTTCTGGTGCTAACCCTTGTAGGTCTGAATGCTTTCGATAATAAATGGAGTTGGATAGGGCTAATTGTCTCAATTGTGATCATGGTGTTTGCCCATAAACAATTCAAAGATCAGGGCGATGGTTTCATGAGCTACGGACAAGGTGTCGGTATCGGGTTCTGGATAGCTTTGATATCTCTTCTTATTGCTGGAGGGTTTACGTTCATCTATGTAAATTTTATTGATCAAACTGCAATGGACGCTTTTTACGATACCCAGCGAATGAACATGGAGGACAAGGGAATGCCGGATGATCAGATCGATGTTGCCATAAGCTGGACAAGAAAGCTTTTCTGGCTTTTTTATTTTTTCTTTGGAATTTTCTTCGGTGTGTTGGTTGCCGTGATTGTTTCTATCTTTACGCAGAAGAAGAATCCGCAACAAGCAATTTAAGATATGACCGATCCGGAGATTTCCATTGTTATTCCGGTTTTAGACGAAGAGGAATCCTTACAAGAGCTTTGCAAGTGGATAAGCCGCGTTATGCTGGAACATGGCTTTTCTTATGAAGTCATCATGGTTGATGATGGAAGCCTTGATTCTTCCTGGGAGCAGATCGTGAAAATCAACCAACTTGACGAGCGGTTTAAAGGCCTTCGGTTCAATCGGAATTTTGGAAAATCGGCGGCACTGCAAATGGGGTTTCGATCGGCAAAAGGGAAGGTGGTTGTAACTCTCGATGCTGACTTACAGGATAGCCCGGATGAAATTCCCGAGCTCTACAAGATGATCCATGAGCAAGGATTTCACCTTGTGTCGGGTTGGAAGAAGAGACGAAATGATCCCTTGTCTAAAACAATTCCTTCAAAATTCTTCAATTACGTTACACGAAAAATATCAGGAATAAAGCTTCACGATTTTAACTGCGGACTGAAGGCCTATGACGCTAAAGTTGTCAAGACGATTTCTGTTTACGGAGAAATGCACCGCTACATCCCTTTAATCGCGAAGTGGGCCGGATATTCCAGGATCGGAGAGAAAGTGGTCGACCACCGCGCACGTAAATATGGCCGCACAAAATATGGATTCAGACGGTTTATCACCGGGTTTCTGGATTTGCTTTCTATAACTTTTGTGAGTCGCTTCAGACAAAAACCAATGCACTTCTTCGGAACGATAGGCAGCTTCTCGTTCTTAATCGGATTTATATTCACCATAAAGCTGTTCTGGGATAAGATGGATGCGCTTTTCATATCCAGGATCCCCGTGAAGCGCGACATTACCGAACAGCCGATTTTTTACCTTGCCCTGGCGGCCGTCATTATCGGCGTACAACTTTTTCTCACCGGGTTCCTGGCCGAAATGCTCTCCATGCAATCAATGTCGCGGCGGGATTATTTGATCATTGATAAAGTGGGCATGGACAAGGAACAACCTGGTTTGAAAGTCATGTCTCGGGAATATTTGGGATAACCGGCCAAATGAGCAATCCCCGCTATTCCATTATCGTTCCCGTTTTCAACCGTCCGCAGGAAATAGAGGAACTGTTGGAGAGCCTGGTTCATCAGCATTACAAAGGATTTGAAGTGTTGATCATCGAAGACGGTTCAACACTGCGCTGTGATGACGTAGTTGATCGATATCGCGATAGGCTGACCATCCACTATTTCTATAAGCCGAATTCTGGTCCCGGTCCAACCCGTAACTTTGGGTTTGCACATGCTCATGGCGAGTATTTCGTCGTGTTTGACTCGGATTGCATCGTACCGCCAGCCTATTTCAACGCGGTTGAAGAAGCCATTAGCACGGAAAGGCTGGATGCCTGGGGAGGCCCTGACCGGCCGCACGAGAATTTCACGGTGGTTCAGCGTGCTACAGGTTACACGATGTCTTCTTTTCTGACAACCGGCGGTATTCGTGGCGGGAAGAAGCATGTTGGATGGTTTCAGCCGCGGAGTTTTAATATGGGTATTTCAAGAAGGGTCTTTGAGGAGACAGATGGTTTTCAATTTTCACACCTGGCCGAAGATATCGAGTTCAGCATTCGAATGAAGAAAGCTGGATATAAGGTTGGCCTGATCCCGGAAGCCTTTGTGTTTCATAAAAGACGGGGGAGTCTGAGAGAATTTTATCGACAGGTCCGTAATTTTGGAAGAGGAAGGATCATGGTTGGCCGCGTTCATCCCGAAGAAGTGAAAGTAGCTCACTGGTTCCCCACTTTTTTTATTGCAGGTATCTATCTGACGTTGCTGGTTTCACCGTTTTTCCCCTCGGTGTCACTTTTGGCTGCCGCCGGATACTTCATTTATTTTTTGGTCATCTTTTTTCATTCGATGAAGGTTAACCGTAATCTGGGTGTCGCGATCCTTTCCATCCCCGCGGCTCTATTACAGTTATGGGGTTACGGTTCCGGTTTCTTTAAAGAATGGCTTAAATCATACACGACGTAAAATGGTACGACTCCGCTTAATTATTCATTTTTGAGCCTTGGATAATAATTTTTTTTGATTAATCTTCGTAAAGTTTACCATTCATTACATAATGAATTATTGCCTGAGCGCCTTTCTGAGTACCATTTTTTTTCTATTTCTCCCCTTTATCTTGCTCGCTCAAACCCATGAAAAGGAACTACAGCCGGGATACTATGTAGTGGTAGCCGCTTATGCCGAGTCAAAGGAAGCCCTGGCCAGAATTTATCAGGATAAGTTGAATACCGAAGGTCACGAGGCTTCTTACGGTTATAATTCGAAGAAGGGGTTATTTTTTGTTTATCTGTCCTTTCACACGAGCCTCAAAGAAGGCCTGAACAGCATGACGACAACCAGGAAGAAAGGTGTCTTCACCGACGCCTGGGTGAGGGTGGTGTCGGGTACCATTCAAATTCCGGAAGCGAAGGAGAAAGTTACACAGGTAAACCAACCCGGTGACTCGGAGAAAATAAATACCCCAATTGCCACTGCCGTTGACTCGGCTGCAGTGGAAGAAAATAATGAAGAGAAAGTAGAAGAGATCGTCCAATACGATCCCATGACTTTGGGAAACACTGAAGTTTTTTTAAGCCTCTTCAATGGAACCAACAACCGGATAATTGATGGTGATATCGAGGTGATCGATGCAGAACGATCAAGACCCATCGATAAAGTCAGGGGCAACGAATATATGATTCTTCCGGATCCTAAGAGTAAATCAGGTCAACTCACCTTTATTGCAGATGTATTTGGCTATCGCAAAGTGCAGCACGAGATCAATTATAAGAGGCCTCTGGCTGACACTACAAAGGCTTATGTTGATCTTATTGGAACCACATTCGTCATTAATTTTGACATGGTGCGCTACCGAACGGGAGATATTGCAACGCTCTACCAGGTTTACTTTTATAACGACGCAGCGATTATGCTTCCGGAATCCAGGTACCAGTTGGGTGAATTGTTGTCGCTCATGAAGGAGAACGCACACTACAGGATTCGCCTTCATGGTCATACCAACGGGAACTACCAGGGCAAAATAATATCTGCTGGGCCGGGCCAGGATTTTTTTTCCCTCACCAACGAGGCGCGAACGACAATAGGCTCAGCAAAACAATTGTCACAATTACGCGCAGAAGTAATTAAAGATTACCTCATCAGAGAGGGTATTGAAGCGGATCGGGTTGAAATTAAAGCCTGGGGTGGAAAGCGCCCGATATACGATCGGCGTGGTGTTAACGCGAAAAAGAACGTTCGCGTTGAAGTTGAGATCCTTCAGGATTGACCTTCAGAGAAGTGGATAAATATTAGAATTGAAGGTAGGCCCCGTTCTGGGGCCTTTTCAATTAATATTTATAAATTATCCATAAATGTTTTTTGCTCAATGTCCGAGGCAAAACCGGGAGATGATAAAAATGAAAAACGCTTTTGGCGTTGGGTGCTCGTTACGTTTCTCCTATTGCTTTGTATGGCGTTTTTCTCGGCTCTGGGTAAATTTTTTGTGCAGCTATTTTTTGTTCTGAGTTTGATTGCAGCGGGACGGGCATATTCACTACGAACGAATGTGAAATCAGATGAGGCAGCTCTTAAACCGGACACGGCTAAAACGGATCGAACGCATTCAACTGCGATAAAGAACGTGAGGGCGGACAAGAGCAACTCAATCATTCGCGCCTTTAGAACCTGGCCCGTTCATCTTAAGATCGTTCGAACGATTTGGGCATTTATTATCATGGTAAGTGTGGTGGTTTTTCTAGTGGTGCTATTTTCTCCAGGTCAAGTTGATGTACAAGGATATCTGCAGTCTGCAAAAGACTATTACGACACGGACCAGTACGACTCGGCCTACGTAAATTTCCGACGAGTATTGACGGAGGACGATGAAAATACGGAAGCGCTTTTTGGATACGGAAATACATTGTATACGCGAGGCTTCCCGGATTCGTCGCTCTTCTATTACGAGAAAGTATTGAGTCTGGATCCTGAGTTCTATGATGCACAGTACAACAAGGCATGGGTTTGTTTTCAACGTAAACAATACGAGGAATCGATCATAGCGCTGAAATCATTGGTCGAAAGCAATTCGTCGTATTACGGAGCCTATCAGTTATTAGGCGATTGTTATTATTCCTTAAATCAGTATAGCGAGGCCTTGCCAAACTATGAAGTTGCGTACAGCAATGAGTGGAAAAATCTTGAAATTTGTCATGTGATGGGCTATTTATATGAGACAAAAAACGACATTGAAAGAGCCGCTGGCCTCTATGAGGAAGCCCTTCAATACGATGAGGACAATACTGAAGTATTGAAGAGATTGAGCAATCTTTTTCCGGATGATCGCGGAGAAAAGTATCGACAACGTTTGACAGGTTTATCGCAATAGATTTTCAAAAGTAGATTCTGCCTGATTTCGTTTCCATAATTTATACACCTCAATCCAGATAACGGAACAAAAACCAGCGCTCGCGCAAACTGCTAATTGCCTTGCAGGCAGCTCGGCAAGGTGAAAGAAGTTCGATAACTGCGGAACATATAATATCAGCATTAAAAGTAAAAAAGTAATGGCAAGAATTCCCTGCAACAACCTGTTCTTGTATTGAAGCACCTTTAAAATGGAGAAATAAAATGACCGGTTCACTAATGTTAAAAAGATGTTGGCAAAAACCAATGTTGAAAAAACCATTGACCTCACTGTGTCTTCCGACCAATTTTCGTTCACGGCAAACCGGTAAACAATCAAAGAACCTGCGGTAATAACAATTCCCTGCACGATACTTATTGAAAGCTCTTTCCATGATAAAAATGTTTCGGTGAGCTTGCGCGGTGGCTGTTGCATACTCCTCGCTTCAAGGGGCTCATTTTCGTAAACAATGGAGCAGGTTGGGCCCATGATTAGTTCAAGAAATATGACATGTACCGGCGTAAAGATGAATGGGTAGACCCAGTTCAATATCAGAGGAAGTGCTACGGTGAGGATAATGGGAATGTGAATGGAAATAATGTATTGAATTGCTTTCTTTAAATTGCTGTAGATCTTTCTTCCCATCGCGATGGCATCGATCATCTTACTGAGGTCATCATCCGTGAGAATCAGGGCGGCCGCTTGCTTTGCCAGTTCCGAACCACGCTTGCCCATGGCAATACCAATGTGGGCGGCTTTTAACGCAGGCCCATCGTTAACCCCATCACCGGTCATTGCAACAATGTGATGCAATTTTTTGAGCGCGTTGACAACTTTTACTTTCGCCTCCGGGTACATTCGGGTGAAAATATTTTTCTCACGAAGTGTTTCCTCCAGGGCCGCTTCATCCATGAGAAGCAGTTCACTTCCGCTGATTGCCTCGTCCGGATTTTTTAACCGGGTCTGGCGCGCCACTGCCAAGGTAGTTGTTTTCATATCGCCCGTAATGATTTTAATCTGAATACCGGCGTCATAAAATGCTTTGAAAGTCTTTTCAATATCTTTCTTTGGTGGATCATGAAAGGCAATCAATCCTGCGAAGTCGAATGTAAATTCTTCCTGTGTTGCGGGAAAATTCCCATTATCAAATAGAGTTGTTGCCACACCCAGAACTCTGAAACCGTCCTTCGACAATTCGGAAGCGCGGGCCATGACACTTTTCCGCTCTTCTGACGAAAGAGAGGAGTGGCGCACTATATTCTCAGGTGCGCCCTTGCAGGCAATTATTCGTGTGTGATTTTGGTTTTCGAAAATGTGGGTCATCATCGGAGGATTGCCGGAGAGAGGATATTCGTGGACCATTTTAAATTGATCCCGCTCGTCAGTCGTCGTGGTTTCCTGGTAAGCGTTGTGTAAGGATTTTTCCATAGGATCGAACGGGACAGGTTCGCTGGCCCACATACCGAGTCGAATAATCCTTTTAGCTTCTTCTGATGTCCAGTCGTTTTCCTCCAGGTGGCGATCCGATGGCCAGGCATAAAGTTGTTTCAATTCCATTCGGTTTTCAGTAATTGTTCCGGTCTTGTCCGTACAAATCACCGTTGCTGACCCAAGTGTTTCCACTGTTCGAACGTCCTTTATAATAATTCCCGATTTCATTAGACGTGACGCGCCCA
>DASUGQ010000489.1:0-5825 GCA_036273935.1 Cyclobacteriaceae bacterium
TACTATATTTCTGCACATCTTTCCAAACCCAAACAACTTCTGATTGAGCGCTGGCAGATATTGCGAATAAAAGAAACAGAAATAGATAAATATATTTAATGGAGGTTTTCATAGTTGAAAAATTTAACTGTTATAACTAGAAAATTATTAATTGAATGAAGGATTAGTAAGAAACGTGCTTACTCAGCTAGGGCTGACTCAAATGATAAAAACGCGATTGGAAAGATAGATCGGAGGACCTGATCCAATAAGGGGAACGATGTAAACATGAAGGGAGGATTTTCTTTCTTCATTATTTAAACGATCAAATGAGGTAAAAGGCAACTCTGATAAAAGGACATGCCGATCTGAGGAACTCGAATGTGTGAAAACATCATACGCATCTTCTACTTTAATAAGCGATGCAGTGTTGTGACAACAACTATTTTCTGTATCAGCATCATCGCAACAACTTTTAGTACTGTAAAGGTTTATCGCCTCCAGGTCTCCACCACAAAAATGATAATGAACGACAACGCCAATACTAAATGTAAAATACAGCGCGACTGCGAATATGGTGCATATTTTCTTCACGAGTGTAAATCAATGGCGTACCAATTGTCACCAAGCTAGAGTATCGTTGAAAACAAAAAAATGATGATCACAAGCCTTTTTATTGACAAACCTCAGGGAATTTAGTTCAATTGTCAGCGGTCGCTGATATAAGCATTCCAATAACAAATGCTTTTGATCACAAACAGACTAGAGTTTTTCTGCCTTATAACCAGCTTGCTCCATTGCATTGACAGCCTTTAACTCATCTTTTTCATCAGCTATCGTCAAAACTTTAGATGGATGATTAAGATCAACTTCCCATTTACCTTTGCCTAAAGCTTCATTCAGAAACGGAGTTACAGTTGCGACACATCCGGAACACTTTATGTTGGTTTTGAATTTAGTAGTTTCCATATCGAATATTAATTAAACAACTCTGCTGCAATAACGTCAATTATAAGGCTTAAAGTTTTGCACTATTGCGTGGTAGGTTTATAAAATTGATGTTATAACGGTGAACATACTAACCGTTGCTATCAATACACCAAGCGTCAGAATGGCGATTTTTTTAATTGACCTCATAAGGTTTTGACTTTGATTTTCAACCTAAAGGTAGATGGATCACCGGCTGGCGATGTTGTACTATTGCAAGATTGGATTATACATTTTACAGCCAGGATGAAAAATATTCTAATAAAGGGGAACAGCAACTTCTTACTCACTCCATTAAATGCCGTTGATAAATGATTCCGGCTTTGCCTTGAACATTTCCATGCATTCAATACTGCAAAAATGAAACGTCTTGCCTTGAAACGTGTGGGAATAACTCCCCTTTTCCGGGTTAACGATCATATGACAAACAGGATCAAGCGGGAGCGTCATTGATTCACTCAATGCGTTCAATTCGAAAATCTCCATTTCATTTATTACATTCTTCAACTTTTGGAAGCCCAATGACTTAAACGAAATGTCAGGTTGTATTTCGATTTTATTAACAAATGCCGATGAACATAAAATCTGGCCGCCGTTTGCAAGATTCATAATTCTGGCCGTGACATTGATTGTCGATCCAAACAAATTCCCCTTGTCCTGAAAAATTGACCCGAAATGTATGCCAGAATGAATGGAAAGAAAATGATGCTCTTCTATGGCAGATGTGTTGAGATGTTTAGCCGTTATTAAAATATCGAAAGGATTATCCGAGATCAGAACGACCTGATCACCAATTCGCTGAACAACCAGGGTCTCCCCATAAAGAGATTTATCAACGAGGTCCATATATTTATTAACGATGTTCGCTGCTGACTCTCCTCCATGAACTTCAGTCATTGCAGTATATCCAGTGAGATCTGCCATTAGAATTGCTACGTCTCTTTCCATCCAGCAAAAAATCTTGACACACTAAATTTAGACTTAAATTTCATGAATTGGGTTAAATCATTCACGACCAGGATCGAAAAAAATCAAAATGGGCGAGCTATATTTTGGCCAACTTCAGTCGCAGACTGTTGCTCACCACACTCACAGAACTCAACGCCATGGCCGCCCCGGCAATCATAGGATCGAGCAAGAATCCATTAACGGGATATAGTACACCTGCCGCGATTGGAATACCAATAAGGTTGTAGATAAACGCCCAGAACAAATTTTGCCTGATGCCCCGTACAGTTTTACCTGAAAGGTTCAATGCTTTTGGTATCGCCTGAAGATCAGAAGTGATCAACGTCATCTTGGCGACGTCCATCGCAATGTCTGATCCTTTGCCCATAGCGATACTCACATCTGCTTGTGCGAGTGCTTGCGAATCATTAATACCATCGCCAACCATGGCAACAACTTTTCCTTCCTCCTGCAAATGTTTCACAAATTCGGCTTTTTCACCTGGCATCACGCCCGCTTTGTAATGCTTCACATCGACCTGGGCGGCAACTGCCTTTGCGGTATGTTCATTATCACCAGTAAGCAAATAAACATCAATCCCTCTATCCTGAAGCGTTGCAATAGCAGCCTTTGATGTCTCCTTAATCTTGTCGGCAATAGCAATGAGGGCCAGAACATTTTGCTGACTGGCAAAAAACACCACGGTCTTTGCCTCGGATTCCAGGCGGGCGGCATTGGATTGCACGCCGATACCAAGGTTGATTTTGTTTTCTTCCAGCAACTTCCTGTTTCCGATGTAGTAACGGGCTTCATTTATCTTTCCCCGAACACCACGTCCGGTAATGCTTTCAAAATCCTCCACCGCTGCTTTATCAACACCTTCATCACCCAACTTGCGTGCAACCGCATCTGCAAGGGGATGTTCCGATTTCACTTCAAGAGAATATAATATCTCTTTCAACCGTCTTACTTCTTCACCTTGTACCTCCCAAATCAGATCGGTCACTGCAGGTTTTCCCTCTGTTATCGTGCCGGTCTTATCAAGAATGATGACATTCACGCGATGTGCAAGCTCAAGACTCTCTGCATCTTTAATGAGAATATTATTTTCAGCACCTTTACCAACACCAACCATAATGGCCGTTGGCGTGGCAAGACCAAGGGCACACGGACAGGCAATTACCAACACGGTAATGGACGTTAATAAAGCATGAGTAAAGGCGTTGTCGCCTCCAACCATTAGCCAGGTAACAAAAGTGAGAACGGATATTGCCATCACTACAGGCACAAAAATTCCTGCAACCTTATCCACCACTCTTTGTACGGGAGCCTTACTCCCCTGCGCCTGTTGAACCATCTTGATGATTTGCGCCAGGATGGTGTCACCGCCAACCTTCTGCGCTTCAAACTGAAAACTACCTTTCTGATTGACAGTCCCCGCAAAAACTTTTTCACCTGTTACTTTCTCTACCGGTACTGGCTCTCCGGAAATCATACCTTCATCCACAAAAGATGCCCCGCTTTTTACTACACCATCCACAGGAATTTTTTCACCGGGACGAACCTGAAGGAGGTGTCCCACCTTGACAGATGCGATGGGAAGTTCCTGCTCGCTTCCGTTCATAATTACCTTTACCATTTTCGGTTGCAGCCCCATCAACTTCCTGATGGCCGACGATGTGCTGGCTTTTGCTTTTTCTTCCAATAGTTTTCCCAATAAGATGAATGCAATCACCACAGTTGCCGCTTCGAAATATACGTGGGCATGAATTCCCCGAGCATGCCAGAATTCAGGAAAGAGGGTATTGAATGCGCTAAACAAAAAAGCAATGCCTGTCGACAGGGCAACCAATGTGTCCATGTTAGCTTTGCCATGTCGGGCCTGTTTCCATCCATTGACAAAAAACGTTCTGCCGAACCAGAAGACTACAGGCGCGGATAGTGCCATGGAAATATAAGTGGCATAGGGCATGTCCATGAAAAACATACCGATCACTACAACCGGAACCGCGAGAATGGACGACCATATGGTTCGATTTTTTACCTCTTCAAAGTGTTTGCGCCGGGCTTTCTCCTGAACAGCTTGTGGGTCTTCCGCATCCACGACGAGGTCATAGCCAATGGAACGTACTGCGTTCTGAAGATCGACCGCCTTTGTAGTGCCTGGGTCATAGCCCACGAGGGCCATCTGGTTCGCAAAATTCACAGACGCTTCTTTTACACCGGGCGTTGCTTTAAGCATCGACTCGACGCTTACTGCACAAGCAGCGCACGTCATCTCCAAAACCGGGAAAGACTGTCTCACGTATTTCTTTGTACTGCTGATTTTGCTGACCATAGCTTTCTCCTCTTTCTCTATAAAATACGCAAGAACTCTCCTGAAAGTCCTTACATAATTTTACTAAAGAGTTGCAGAATTCAGTTGATCGAATCGATCGGTTTTCTCGCGATTTCCAATGCACGCGATTTTTTCAATTCAGAAGGTGTCATGCCCGTAATTTTTTTGAATTGACCAGACAGGTGAGCCACACTGCTATAACCAAGGCGATGGGCGATTTCGCTGAGGGTAAGTTCGTCATAGAACAAAAGTTCTTTAGCCTTTTCAATTTTTTGCCGGATAATGTATTGTTCAAGTGTGATTCCCTCAACGGAGGAAAATAAATTGCTGAGGTAGTTGTATTCGTAGTGCATCTCATCCGCAAGGATGGTTGACCAATTATATTTCCGGTCAACGCGATCGCTGTGATGGATAAGCTGGATCACCTTATTCTTTATGCCCTCGATAAGACGGGCCTTTCGATCATCTATCCGCTCGAACCCCAACGACTTGAGATCTGCATCCAGCCGGCTGAGCATATCGGGGGCCAAATTGTCCTCTGCCAGCTCAACCTCTCCCAGAACAATCCTCTGCGGATGCAAACCAAGTTTTTCAAATTCCTCCTTAACCGCCCTGACACAGCGGTTGCATACCATGTTTTTAATGTGAATTTTCATCATAGCTGCCGTAAAATTGCAATAAAGATCATCATTTATTACATCCAAGCTTTATTACCTTTTTATAACCAATCCTTTAAATAGAATATTCCTTAATTCACTGGATTTTTTCAGCTCATGCATCCTTAAGGTCTCCATGGGAAGAACATTGGGATGCCACTCAAGGTGACAATTGATATTTTTTAGAATAAAACATTCACAATTATGAAGTACTTCCGGTTATTCTTTGCGCTGTTGTCAATAGCGACTTTGATAATCCTCGACTCCTGCTCATCGGGCAAAGCCGCTTATGAGCAAGGAAACTATTACGAATCTGTAATGACGTCGGTAAGCCGGCTGAGACGTAACTCAGATCATAAAAAATCGGTCGAGACCTTACGCCAGGCGTACCCTCTTGCCGTGCGATATTATGAGGATCAGGCCAATAATGTACTTGCGTCCAATAATGAATTCAAGTGGACCGCCGTCGTACAATCCTACACGATGATCAACATGATGTATGATGACATCAGGAGATGCCCTGGTGCCCTGGCGGTGATACCTAATCCCGTGAATTATCACAACAAGCTTGACGAGGCAAAAAGGAATGCCGCAGACGAAAACTACCAGGCCGGTATATTGGCTCTCGCTGTGGGCTCACGCGATAAAGCCAAACAGGCTTATGGTTTGTTTAAGAGGACAAATGATTTTGTTTCCGGATACAAGGAAGTGAACAGCTATATGGAGCAGGCTTTATTTGCTGCAACGGTTAAAGTCCTTGTCACGCCAATCCCGGTCACAAAAAATGTCGCCTGGAGCGCCGAGTTCTTTGACGACAAAGTATCCGAGTTCCTTCATACGGCATCCATCAATGAGTTTGTAAAATTCTATACCTATCAGGAAGCACAAACGCTGAAACTAAATCCTGATCACGTCAT
>DASUGQ010000490.1:0-3322 GCA_036273935.1 Cyclobacteriaceae bacterium
GGGTGATCAGGCCCTTTACATTGCAATAGGAATAATCGGAGCAACGGTAATGCCCCATAACCTTTACCTTCACTCCTCATTAGTACAGACACGACGGATCGATACGAGCGAAAAAGGAATATGGAGCGCAATAAAATATAATTTTGTTGACTCGGCTATCGCGTTGAATGCTGCCTTCTTTGTCAATTCAGCCATCCTTGTTTTGGCGGCGTCGACGTTCTTCCGGGCAGGATTATTTGAAGTAGCCGATATCCAGGATGCTTATAAACTGCTCACGCCATTGCTGGGAACAAAATATGCCTCTACTCTATTTGGTATCGCCTTGATCGCGGCGGGGCAAAGCTCAACGATAACCGGCACCCTGGCCGGACAAATTGTGATGGAGGGTTATCTCAATATCCGCATTGCCCCATGGTTAAGGCGCCTTATCACCAGGCTTATTGCGATCATACCCGCTTACCTTGTTATTCTTGTTTACGGCGAGGAAGAAACCGGAGCCTTACTCGTTTTCAGTCAGGTAGTGCTGAGCCTTCAACTTGGGTTTGCAATCATACCCCTCATCCATTTCACGAGCGACAAAAAGAACATGGGCATTTATGTTATCAAACCCTGGTTAAAAGCTGCCGCCTGGATTATCGCTGCAATTATTGTGGGTTTGAATGTGAAGCTTGTGATCCAGGAAATTCAAGGTTGGCTGATCGCTATGGGAGACAACAATTGGATCATATGGATTACGGCAATTCCAATCTGTTTGGCCGCGTTTGCGTTACTAATGTACATTACGTTCAAGCCCTGGATAGAAAAGCGAATGGAAAAGGATACACGTATACCACATGGAACCGCTGCCACTTTGCAGATCAGTGGAAAGCCGACGTACAAGCGCATCGCGATCAGCATTGACTTCAGCCAGATGGATTCACTGGCCATACGAAGCGCGCTGGCTCAAGGCGGTAAGGAGGCAAATTATCTCTTGATCCACACCGTCGAAACGGCGGGTGCTATTTTCTATGGCAGTGACATTGATGATCACGAGTCGGGAAAAGACAGCCAAAACCTTCAGCAGTACGCCCGGCAACTCAACGACGACGGATATAACGTAGAAACCCAGATCGGCTACGGCAACCCCCGGCATACGATCCCAAAAATGGTGAAAGATTTTAACGCCGACCTGCTGGTTATGGGAGCGCATGGACACAAACTCTTCAAGGACTTGATCCTGGGAACAACTGTTGACACGGTGCGACACCGCGTGGGAATTCCAGTGCTTATCGTGCAGGATAAATAATCTCAACATTCCTAACGGTAAGTGATCCTCTTCAATAACTGATTATCTTGCAGCATGTCTGGATTTGACGATACCATTGCAGCACTTTCGACGGCGCAAGGCGTTTCAGCTATAGCAGTGATCCGCCTTTCAGGTAAAGACGCCATCAGCATTACGCAAAAAATTTTCCAGGGAAAAAATCTTGAAGACCAACCATCGCACACATTGCACTATGGAACACTTTGGGACAATGAGCGAGTCGTTGACGAAGTTGTGGTATCGCTCTTCCGTGAACCCAACTCCTTTACTAAAGAAGACTCAGTTGAAATCTCTTGTCATGGCTCACCCGTCGTAGTAAAGGAGATATTAAAACTTCTCATTAAGAGCGGTGCACGACTCGCCGAAGCAGGCGAATTCACCAAACGTGCTTTTCTAAATGGTCGATTAGATCTAGCACAGGCTGAAGCCGTTGCAGATCTTATTAATGCTGAGACGGAAAACGCACGACAGGCCGCATTGAATCAAATACGGGGCGGGTTTTCCCGTGAGATCAACCAGCTCCGCGAGCAACTGATTCATTTCGCTTCACTCATCGAACTCGAACTCGACTTCGGGGAAGAAGATGTGGAATTCGCCAACCGCGAACATCTTAGAAAGCTCATCCAAAACATCCAGTCATATACTCATTCACTCATTTACTCTTTCGACCAGGGCAATGTCATCAAAAATGGTATACCTACCGTGATCGCGGGCAAGCCCAACGCCGGAAAATCCACCTTACTCAATGTCCTGCTCAACGAAGAACGGGCCATCGTTTCAGAAATACCGGGTACTACACGCGACGCTATTGAAGACGAAATGATATTGGGCGGGGTCAATTTTCGTTTCATTGATACGGCGGGCCTCCGCGAAACGAAAGATGTAATTGAAGCAATCGGTGTTGAGCGTACACGTGAACAGATGAGAAAAGCCTCACTCATCATTTACCTTTTCGACCTCAGTGAAACCACAATCGAATCCATTCAGCAGCAGGAAGATGAATTGCAACGACTCAACATTCCCTACGTCAAGGTTGGAAACAAGATCGACCGGGCGAAACCAGAATTGGTGGAACAACTTCAATCACATGAATTTATTTTCATTTCAGCTTCGCATCATACCAACATCGATCAGCTTAAAAATAAGGTCCTTTCATATTTTGATATCAGGAAAGTGAAGACAGGTGATGTGGTGGTTACGAACCTTCGACATTATCAAAACCTGGTGCAAACCCAGGAAGCGTTGGACCGGGTACTGGAGGGTATGAGCAACGGCATATCCGGGGATTTTCTGGCCATGGACATTCGACAGGCCCTTCACTATCTGGGTGAAATCACCGGTGCCATCACCACCGACGACCTGCTGGCAAATATTTTTTCTAAGTTTTGCATCGGGAAATAATATCCCTAAACATCCCGAACAAAATCCAATCAACAGATTAATAATCAATACGTTAGGAAATAACAGGAAGGATTGCTTTGGTAATTCTTCGGGTTATTTCGGTCTTTTTTGTTGCTGGTTTGTTGCTTGAGTTTCCGAGCGTCAGGCGTGAAACAAAAATCGAGGGGTCACCGGGGAGCTAATTGCACATGCTGGCACTCCCTGACACAGGTAGACACACATAGACACGTATAGACACATGAGCACGAACATCAAAATTCAAAAGATCTGTGAATTCTGCGGACAAGAATTTACCGCACGGACACTAGTAACCCGTTTCTGCTCCCACAAGTGCAATAGCCGTCACTATAAGCAGGTCACACGGGAGGGAAAAAGACAGGCCCTTGAGAAAACTCAAATTGTCGCGGAGAATCCTCTGCATGTCTTAAGAAATGCCTCGCAGGAATACTTCGAGGTAAGCGAGGCCGCTACCATTATGCGAATTAGCAGGCGGACCTTATACCGCCTGATCTCCCTCAAGAAAATCAAAAAAAAAGAAAATGCTCTCGAGGACAGTGATCCTTAAAGATGACATCAAATCATTTTTTGCAAAACAATAAAATCCAACGCCATGAAAAA
>DASUGQ010000491.1:0-45613 GCA_036273935.1 Cyclobacteriaceae bacterium
GTGACGTCGGCAGGTACTTATTATATAAAAGCGAGGAGCAGTGCGGGATGCTGGAGTAGCAGCAGCACGGCTGTTTCAGTAACAATTACCCCGTATACACAACCTTCGGTAAGCATAAGCCAACAAGGATCTACAATATGTGCCGGGCAATCGGTTACCTTTACTTCCTCAAGCCCTCAGACAATTACTAGTTATTCCTGGAAAATAAATGGCAACACGGTATCCACTGCTGGTCCTGATTTTACGACCACGCAATTAAATAATGGAGATATTGTCAGTCTTACAGCAGGACTGAGTGGACAATGTCTTACATCCTCTACAGCAGATAGCAATACCATCACAGCCAGTGTGACGCAACCTTCGCCCGTTAGCGTATCCATAAATGACCCAGGGCCTCAATGCTCAACCAGTGGTATTTCCTTTACCGCTACACCAACCAATGGTGGGAACAGTCCGACCTATGAATGGTATCGGAATGGATCACCTGTGACTGACAATCAAATACAAGGCAATACGAATATCTATTCGCCACAATACACACTTCAGAATGGCGAAACGATAAGATGCTTAATGACATCCAATGCCAGTGGTTGTATATCGGGTAACCCGGCATGGTCTAACCTGGTAACCATTTCTGTGATTACTGCTCAGACTCCATCCATCTCCGTTGTTCCCGACAGGACATCCATTTGTGATGGAGAGTCGGTTACATTCACAGCTTCTACATCCCATCCGGTCAGCGGTTCAATTACCTGGTCGCTGGGAGGCACGCCACAAGGGACGGGCACATCTTTTACCATTACTAACTTTCAAAGTGATGTTAGCTATAACGTAACTGCATCAGCAACTGTTACTGGATCATGTCTTACCACGAACTCTGTATCGAGTACTTATTCCGCCACAAATATTACCGTGAATCCAAGGCCCGTTGCATCTGCGTCAGGTCAAACGATTTGTTCAGGGAATCAAACCAGCATTGAGGTTACCAGTAATCTATCCGGTACCGCTTTCACGTGGTCAGTAGAGCAATCATCGGGGGTAACCGGAGCATCCGGGGGAAGTGGCTCACTTCCTTTAACAATACAGCAGACGCTTACAAATTCGACATCCTCTGATGGTATGGTGACCTATAACATCGCACCATCTAAAGGAGCCTGTTCGGGGACAACCATTAGCCCAGTAGTAACTCTTCAGCCTTCGGTCACTCCAACAGTTAGTATAACACACGGTCCATCTTCAATATGTGCGGGTGAATCAATTACATTTACAGCAAGCTCACTACAGACAATCACAAGCTATAGCTGGAGCATAAATCAAGGGTCAACACTGAGTACAAATTCAGACTTTACAACCAGTGCACTGGCTGCCGGTGACGTAGTGTACCTTACCATTGGTGTCTCGGGTCAATGTCTGACTGCATCGACAGTAACAGCTAATACAAGCTCTACTCTACAGGTCAAAGCTAATCCCACGGCAACAATTACACCGGTTGGCTCTACTGAGATATGCTCAACGTGCCAACAAGTCATTACTGCGGCAACCGGATCAGGATATGTTTATACCTGGAGGAAGGATGGTGTGGTTCTCAGCGAGGTGACTGGAAGCTTCTATACAACCAATCAGCCTGGCTCTTATGATATCGATATTAATTTGAATGGATGTTTGAAGACAACCGCTGTTTTGAATTTGTCGGTAAATGCTGCTCCTGAGGTAGATGCGGGAGGTAACCAGCTATTCTATTTACCGACCAGCACACGCAGCCTGGAAGGTTCAGCATATGATCCGAATGGCAGCATCATCACCTATCAATGGACGAAGTTATCCGGGCCTGGTGTTACGATGACGGATGCAAACACAGCCAGGCTTACGCTTAGTAATCTTATTGTGGGCATTTATACATTTCGATTTACCGTCACCGATAATTTTGGAGAGACCGCATCAGAGGATGTTGAAGTGCAGGTTCAGAACCTTCCTAACAACTATAACTGGATAAAGGAAACGGTTGTCGCGCAGGAAGGAACAACCACGCAGACACAGATCGATGGATTGTCTACTGCAGAGGGAGAGAAGATCGTTAACTATACCTACTTCGACGGGCTGGGAAGACCCATGCAAACAGTGGGTGTGCAGAATTCCCCAGGCGGGTGGGATGTTGTTCAGCCCGTAATTTATGACGAGTATGGCAGAGAGGTCAAAAAATATCTCCCCTATGCCTCGAACCAAACTAACGGATGGTATAAGCTAAACTCTGTAGGAGACGGCACCCCTCAAAACCCTTATGCCTCCAGTCCCCAATACCAGTTTTATCAACAGGGCGGAGCCCTGCCTGAGGATACAGCTCCTTTTGCTGACACGAAATTTGAACCCAGCCCTTTGAATAGGGTTCTGAAACAAGGCTCGCCTGGAGCCGCGTGGCAACCCGATGGTGATAACAGTTATACTTCAACTGATCGTACTATTAAATTAGCCTATGAGACAAACTCGGCAAGTGAAGTGAGGATGTGGACATATATCGCTCCAACAACGACTTACGCTCTTGGTTTAGTAAACGCCGGGACCGCGTCATCGCCGGTTTATTATTCAGCTAATCAACTATACAAGACAAAAACCAAAGATGAAGAATACAACGTAGTTATTGAATACAAAGACAAGCTCGGCCGGCTAGTGCTTAAACGTGTTCAAGCAGTTGCCGGAACACCTGCAGTTAATGATACCAACTATGCGAGTACATACTACATCTATGATGACTTTGGAAACTTAGTGTGTGTCTTACCACCAGAAGCCACGAAAAGATTAGACACGGAGTATCACCATGCAGTAGCAACTGATGCAACCAAGAATTCATTCCTAAATCGTTGGGCTTTCCGTTACACGTATGACGCCCGTAAACGAATGACACAAAAACAAGTTCCGGGAGCAGACCCAGAGTACATGGTCTATGACAATCGTGATCGTGTGGTGTTGACTCAGAATGGTCTCCTTCGGGTCAGTGCGAGCAAAATGTGGATTTATACGAAATATGACGAACTGAATAGGCCGATCTTGACCGGACGGAAAGATACTACGGTGACACTTACACAGGCACAAATGCAAGTTGTTGTCGACGCCTTTTATAATAAAACTTGGACGAAATTGTATGAATCATATGTAGGCAATGCAGCAGGAAATGTTCATGGATATACCAATAAATCTTACCCGGTTGTGAACGCTAGCGCTACAGTAAATAAAGATTACTACCTCACTGTGACGTACTATGACAACTATGATTTTCGATCGTTGTGGCTTGGAAGCTATGCATATGTTAATGACGGCCTATCGGAAAATGTTAGTGGTATCGATTACGCACAACCAGCAGCCGAACGTCAGTACATAACAGGTCAAATTACAGGCACCAAAGTCGCCGTGTTTGACGGCAGCATATACAGTTGGGTAAAGTCAGTAAATTACTATGATGACAAGTACAGAGTTGTTCAGGTTATATCGGACAATTACAAAAGTGGTTTTGATCGCACGTCGACGCTATATGACTTTGCAGGCAAGGTACTTGAGTCAAAAACAACTCATTTGGTAAAAGATATCACATGGAAGGATAAAGTTGGCTTGAAGCAGGAGGGAAGAAGATTGATCAGGACGGCTTCAGGCTCAGGTTGGGGTACTTCAGGAGCTGCCTCGGTACAGCAACTTTCTGCAAGTACTAACGGCTGGATAGAATTTACTGCCTCTGAAACTAATCTAGCTAGAATGATTGGTCTTTCGGATCAAAATACGAATGCTAATTATACCACGATTGACTTTGCCTGGTATCTTCTGAACACCGGCGCGATAAACGTCTATGAAAATGGAGCGAATCGTGGCTCCTTTGGAACGTACGTTCCCGGTGATGTCTTCAAGATTGAACGTACTGGCACGACTATTAAATATTTTCAAAACAATGTGCTTAAATACACGTCCAGTGTTGCTTCCTCCTCAGTATTAATGGCTGATGTAGCTATACATGGGTCAGCGGGAACAGTGATAAATGTCGGCAGTTCATTTGGTCAAAATAGCAAAACTGTAACTCGGCGTTTTGTTTATGATGCCGCTGGCAGAATGACAGAAACATGGCATCAGGTAGACGCTGAACCTGAAGTGCGCATTGCCTACAATGAATACAACGAGCTTGGCCAACTCATCGATAAGAAACTTCACAGCACTACTGCAATGGCAGCCAATGCAAAACAGTCAGTAGATTTTCGATATAACATTCGTGGCTGGTTGACCAAAATAAATGATAGTGATGTGAGCACGGTAGCTTCCGGAGACGCAACTCGCGACTATTTTGGCATGGAGTTAGGATATAATGAGGCTATTGGCACAAGTAATGCCGAAATATTTAATGGAAATATCTCCGGCATAAAGTGGAGCCTGAATCAGGGTTACGGTTCTATGAAGGAAATGGCTTACAACTTCTCATATGACCCCATGAACCGTCTTTTATCCGCAACTCATTTGCAATCCAGTGGCACCTGGGGTGCAGGCAAATATGACGAAAGTGGCCTCTCCTACGACCTGAACGGAAATATTCTTGCGTTACAGCGAAAAGGAGAGGATGGTGTGCAAATTGACAATTTGGTTTACAACTATGGAACAGGGACCACAGCCAGCAACAAACTGCTGTATGTGCAAGACAATACGACAATCGCGACGGACAAGGCAAAAGGGTTTGTTGATGGTAACACAGGTACAGCAACGGATTATACTTATGACGTCAATGGTAACATGACGCGCGACTTAAATAAAGGAATTGGTACTTCCACTTCAGATAATACGAATTTAATCACATACAACTTTCTGAATCTTCCGGCACGGATTGTCAAGGGAGGTAATTCGATTCTCAATATTTACGATGCAACCGGCAGAAAACATGCACAGGAAGTAACGACAGGTACCATTACGAAACAAACTGATTATGTAGGTGAATTCATTTATGAAAACGATGTTCTTCAGTTTATCAACCATGAAGAGGGTCGGATCGTGGAAGCTTCGAACAAGCTGGTATTGGCCAATCCTGGCGAAAGTACGTCAACCATGACGGCGGTCAATACAACACTGGCGACGTATACCAGCAACGGGGAAAACTATATCCAGGTAACATCTAACGGCACCACCGCCCGCTCTGGTGTATTCCCGATCGGAGCTGCAATACCGGTGCAACCCGGAGAGCGCTATCGTATCAGGGCAAAAGGATACGGGACAAACAATGCTGTTTACCTGGCAATTAAAGCTAGTGGCATTGACCTGAGCTGGCCGGGTTCAACGTTGCCCTCAGGTGCAAAGACGGAATCCTGGATTGAACAAACAGTGACCATACCGGCGGGTGCTACGACATTAGAAGCCGGTGTGACCTGGAATGCGGTGACAGCGGGTGATGTTTTTTACCTGAATGAATTCGAGATCACCCAACTCACGACGGTTACCCCAGAATACCAATATCATTTGAAGGATCATTTAGGTAACGTCAGGGTCACCATTACTACTAAAGATGAGACCGAGGAATCTATGGCTACACTGGAAAGCGCAAATGAAACAGCAGAGCAAAGCCAGTTTATTTACTACGATGAGGCAGTGAAAATTAATACACCGCTGTTCGACCATACCGATGAAGGTACAACATTCTACTCGGCAAGGCTAAGCGGAAATTCAAATGAACAGAATGGTCTGGCTAAATCGTTAAGTGTAATGCCGGGTGATGTGGTACGCGCAGAAGTGTACGTGAAATATCTTGACCCTACTACCGACAACTGGAGTCAATCATTGATCGATTTTATGGCTGCTATTGCGAATGGTACAGCGCCCGCAGGAACGGTCGTGGATGGTGGGCTTATTGGAAGTACCGGAGGTGCTACTCCGCCATACATAGGTTTGTTGGATAAAAGTGGAGAAAGTGGTACGGCGCCGATGGCATACCTGAATTGGTTGGTGTTCGATAGGGATTACAACTTCATAACCGGAGGTTTCGAACGAATGACAGAAGCGGCGCGGGAAGACGGCACTGACGTTCCCCATGTAAGATTAGCCAAGGAGTTAACAATCACAGAGCCAGGTTATGTTTATCTTTACACCAGCAATGACAACCTGGCACTTGGAGGCCAGCAAATTGAAACATACTGGGATGATTTTAAAGTAGAGCATGTGAAGTCGCCGATAGTTCAACAGAATGATTATTATCCCTTTGGGTTGACGTTTAATTCGTATCAGAGAGAAAATTCTGTAACTAATTTGTATCAATACAATGGAAAAGAACTTCAGCATGAGCTAGATCTTGGATGGCTCGACTACGAAGCCCGAATGTATATGCCCGAGATCGGAAGGTTCTTTGTTCCTGATCCACTGGCGTCAATTTATCAAAGTAACAGTCCGTACATTTATGCCTTATCTAATCCAATTAGATATATTGATAAATTTGGATTAGGTCCGGGAGATCGTGTAAAAAAAGCTCAAAGCTTTCTTCAAACAAACTATAAGCAGGAGACAGATTCTAAATTGCGAACTGGTACAGATGAAGCGGCTTTGCAATACCTTGATTGTTCCGAATTGGTATCGCGCGTTTTGGCTGATGATGGACTCACGGATGGGATTAAGCACATGAATACTGGTGGCTTAAAGACTTTCTTTGAAGAGAATGAATATGTAAAAAGTAACAATCCTGAAGTTGGTGACATATTTTTATGGACTGGACATACTGGTGTCGTTACAGCAGTAGATGGTGATAAGGTTACAATTACACATGCAAAAGGGACAGCATATGGAACCATTGAGGAGACCAAATCTCTTACTTACTTTACAGAACATAAGGGATGGCAAGGTTTTTTTAGGCCCGAAACTGAAACGCCTGATAAAGAAGACCCTAAGCCAAATAATGACAACCAAAAATCCGCTGATTATTGGTCTAAGAAATTGCATAATGCAATTCTCAAAATAGAAAATTGGAATAAGAAAATGGAAGATAGACTTAAAAGAGCTGAAGAAAGAAAGAAAAAGAGGGACGAAAAAAATAACAGTTAAAATTGAAGTATGAGAACATTAATATTTGCTTGCATTTTCGGATCGTTGACCTTTTTATGTTGTAATTCTATAAAAGATTCTGAAAATTCTCGTTCATCCAATAATGAACGCTCGAATGGCACAATATCTGTTGATGAAAATGGTGAACCTCTTAATTTTCTAAATGGATGCCCTCAATTGAATGAGTGGATTGGGGGAATTGTTGGAGTCAATGAATCCGATTCAACCGGACCTTATTATTTTGCAGAATGTTTGAATGTTGATAAAACATACAGGTTGTTATGGGTAATAAAAGGTAGTTATGATTATAGAAAATCATTGAGTTACAAAAATCTTAAAGACAAAATTGAAATGGGGAGATTGAATTCATATAAGGAATTTGATATCTATTCATTTGTTATTCCATTGGTCGACGCTGAAAAAATGGAAGATGAACATCAAGATTATACTAAGTATCCTGCTCCTGTTTCTGTTTATAAAAGAATTGATGAGAAATGGACGTTAATTAAAAATGATACAGTAAATAATTTACCCGAATTCGGACAACTACAATTAGATGCTATCTTCGGAAAAATTGAAAGCGACTAGCGAAGCATTATTGATAATGTTAATGCCATTAGATTGTAGTGCGATTGTTGGTTCTATTATTATTCAATAGTTTAAATTAAATCGTGTTGTGATAGCATTTTTTATCTTTATATTATGTTTTATCGGTTGGCTGCTATTGTATCTTTAACATTATTATGTTGGTTCGTAAAGGCCCAGATACCCGATGGCCTTTTGGAAAAACAAACGCAAAAGCTTTCGGCTTTAGATTCGATCCGGTCAAAAACCAATGAGTCATTTGGTAAGTTAAAGCACTCATACGATTCTGTTACATCAATTGTTGATAAAGCCACTTCGCATATTCAACATCGGATTGATAGTCTTAATAACCTCAACCTTCCCAAAAACGACCTCACCAGCAAACTTGACAGCATAACCCAATGGAGAGTACAAAAACTGAAGGGCATCCAAACCAAAGTTGATGAACTGAAAAGCAGTGCCAATGAAGAAATTCAATCCCTTGATCTTCCCAAAGAACTTGCAGAAAAATCAGGGCAGCTCACCTCACTGGTAGATAAATATGATGCCACTATACCCGACACATCATCGCCTGATTTGAATGTTGGAGGCAATCTATCATTAGACTTACCGAAAATAGATAATCCGTTATCTGGACGATCCTTGCCAGGCATCAACAATCCATTGTCCGGCCAGCAATTGCCAACGGCCCCGGAGATGAACCTTCCTGATGCAAATCTCCCAGATGTCAATATTCCTTCTACTGATATCAATGGTGTAAGCGATCAAATCAGCCAATATCAAAACAAAATAACCGAAGCTGGACCTCAAAACCTGGAAGATGTTCAGGCTATCGCAGAAAAAGAGGCAAGCAATTACGCTCAACTCGGAGATGTTCAAAAACAAATGAGCGAAGCCGATCAGTTAGCGAACATCAGTCAATTAAAAGATGAGAAAGCAGTAAAAGAAAAACTGAAGGAAGAAGTAAAGAAGCAAGCGGTGAATCACTTTGCGGGCAAGGAGCAACAATTGCAACAGGCAATGGAGCAGATGTCAAAATACAAAAAGAAATACGAAAGTGTTCAAAGTCTTGCTGAGCTTCCCAAGAAACAACCTAATCCACTTCATAATAAACCCTTCATCGAGCGCCTTGTTCCCGGCATTGCCTTACAAATCCATCGCAAGGATGCCTGGATGGTGGATTTCAATCCTTATGTTGGCTATCGTTTCAATGAACACCTAACAGCCGGCCTGGGCTGGAACCAACGCATTGCTTATAATTTTGACATCAACGAATTCCAGCAACACTTCCAGATTTTCGGCCCCCGTGTTTATGGAGAATATAAAGTCGGCAAAGGCTTCAGCGGCAGACTGGAAGCCGAATACATGAAGACCATTGTTCCTTCACAGTTCTCCTCAGGTCAAACTGATGACAAGGGACGTGAATGGGTCTTCAGCACAATGGCAGGACTGAAGAAGGATTATCGTTTTGTCGGTAGAGTGAAAGGCACAGTGATGCTAATGTATAATTTGTACGACCCGAGCAATCGAAGCCCTTATGAAAGATTGAATATGAGGTTCGGGTTTGAATTTCCGCTTAAGCCAAAGGCAAAATCGTAAAATTTCTTAATCCGCTCGTCCGTCGACACTTAGCAAGTCGCTACAAAATCCCGGAAAAGGTCCCCTCAGGAGAACGACATTGAAGTGGCGCCACTTTCGCGCTGGTTGCCATCACGCCAAAAGTATGGAATTAAATGTCCACGCGTTCTTCGGCGCCGTAAAGACTTAGTCTAAAATCAAAAAAGTACCTAACTCTCAATTGGAAACTACTTTGGTCTTGTCGGGACAAGTAAGCACAAAGTACAATTTTGCAGAACGATTAATCAGATATTTGTTAAAGAAGTGCTTTGCCTGTCGTAGCAAGCAAGGTCAACGCAAAAAGAAGTCAATAACATAAACAAGTGACATTTGATCGGGAATAGAGCCAATTGGCTCTAATATAAAAGACCCTGTTTACGCAGATTCGTGACAAATGGGTCACAATCGCGATTTAGGTTACGTCAAAGCTTTTGGTAAACATCTTAAGAGATTAAGATTGGAAAAAAATCTGTCTCAAGAAGAGCTCTCGTATAAATGTGTGATCCCAACAAGCCAAATCGGACGATTTGAAAGAGGTGAGCGCAGCCCGACACTCAATACGATCAGGGTACTGGCTGAAGGGTTAGGCGAGGAGCCGAAGACACTCCTCGATTTCAAGTATAAGATTAAAAAGGACTAATAACCGCGATTGTTAGGTTAGGGGATTCGTGAGTTAGTAGGAAAAAAACTTCCTCGGATACTGCGTGATATCATGCTCGCCCCGTCATGACAGAATAAATCATTTTGGACCACAATCTTCAGTAACCCGGCATCGAGTTACTGCGAGTTGATATTTAGTCTATTTAACGATTCGAATGGCCATGTTATGCAACTGATCCAAATTACAAATTCTGTGAATAACGAAATCGGAAAACTGCTGAATGAGAGCGTTATTGGTACCCCCGGAAGTGGTATGCTTTACCAACACAAATCGGTAGAAGCAAGGATCGCAAGCATCAAAGCACCGTCCTTTATAGAGCTCCACACGAAATTCGGTTTGGTTGGGACGTGTTGCTTTTGCTACCGTGCAACGCGAAACATTGATAGAATTTATGATTCATTTTACATTCGATATTTCAGTTTTAAGAAGACCTTTCGCGCTAAGAGCATTCCGCACGAAAGAAGCCGAACCGGAAAATTGCGAGAAGAGATTGAAAAATTATTGCAAGGAAGAGCGATGAAGGTATCATCTGAAAAGTTCTTCCACTATGCATATGTAGACCCTCGTAACACTCGCTCAGTTCTGATGTGCAAGGAATTCGGTTTTCGAGAGGTAAGAAAATTTACAACGTTCATCTTTAGTCGCCTTAACCCAAGAATAGCACGAGGTGTGGAGATTAGTAAGGTTCGGAAGGAAGAAATTCCAGAGATCAAGAGATTGCTCTTGGATAGGTATGCGGGCTTTACTATGGTATCAATTGAAGATCTTTTTCGACCTGATGAATACTATGTTGTTAGAGATCCATCCGGAAAGGTAGTGGTAGGTGCGCAAGTTTCCCCGACTCACTGGCGAATTTACAAGATGCACAATCAAGCGAGTACCATATTGTTGTCATTGTTGACACGGGTGCCTGTGTTAAACCGACTAGTTAACAAAGATTTCAGGTTTCTGGCAGTTGATGCGCTGTTTTTCACTGAAGGGTACGAGCATTTTACAGAAACGCTTCTCAGTTTTTTGCTGAGAAAGTTCAGGTACTTCAATGCCTTTATACCATCCGATAATGATTCACCATTATACCGGCATTTGGAAAAATTAAACCTTGGTGTTGTGAGCAAGATCAGCAAACAAGTGTCAACCGACGTGATCTGTCGATTTCAAAATTTTTCCGATCAAGAGATTGATCACTTTACACAACATCCGGCTTATGTGTCTGCATTAGATATCACTTAAATGTTAACGTTATGGAACAGTTGTTACAGAGATCAAAGGAGCAATTACTTAATCCTTTGGGAGAAGCGAGAAGAAAACTGTTAATAATTCTCAATTTCGTTTATTGCGTTCTCACTCCATTCTTCCTTATATCAGAAAAAATTGCAACAGGAAAATTTGCAAATGACGACCGGCTTCTTGCTGTTTATTGCACAGCAATGCTTCTCAATCTCTGCTCAGCTATTTACAATATCATAATTTTCAAAAGGCTTAAGGGTAAGAGCATTCTAAAAAATATTTTCTATGAGGACCACGCTATTTATAGGCATCAGCGAAAACTGGACATGGTCTTCGGCTATATCAGTATGGTACCAATTCTGGTAATGAGTTTTCTGAATCAAATTGGTTTTGGAAACCCGTTTGGTGATGCCCTGCTTACCGACTTTGCTTTGGCTCATTCGCTGATGATTGTTGTGGTTCTTATTCTTGGAAGGGTTGCAGTGGCAATCTGGTTTGCGGTAGTGATGAGTGTTTTAATTTTTACTGTTGAACGGAGAGGTTGGGACTATCAATATCACTATGCAACGCCATCTGAGGTGCAAAAATTTCAGGCTGGTCTAAAAGCGGGTGAGCGATGGGCCATTGAAAGGCAGGCAGAACTGCAGCGCGAACGGTTAGTTTCACCGAGGATTACCAGAT
This sequence comes from Cyclobacteriaceae bacterium, assembly GCA_036273935.1. Classification (GTDB taxonomy): domain Bacteria; phylum Bacteroidota; class Bacteroidia; order Cytophagales; family Cyclobacteriaceae; genus ZC4RG29. The sequence goes on from DASUGQ010000491.1 coordinate 11,816, forward strand.
ATTTCAATACTTGGTCGATCTTTTTAGTTGTGGGTTTTCTCACGGCCTATTTTTTTTCTGGAATCACGGTTGATATTTTCAAAATCGTTCCAACGGTGGTGGGAAATATTGAGAATGCTTTGGAGAGCAGTAAGAAGATGGAGCTCGAACAAAAGGCATATGAAGACAAGACTAATACTTTCATAAACCTCGCTCACGAAACGAAGACGCCCCTTACTTTAATAAATAACTACCTCAACGAGTACATTCAAAAGAATGGAATGCAAAGAGACGAAGACCTCACGGTGTTGAAAGCGAATATTGAAAAATTGACAGCCGATATGATCAATTTCTTCGATATCGAAAGATTAGATCGCGGATTTGATATCTATGATCATAATCAGATCACAAACATCAGCAAGATTGTTTCAATGAAGATCCCCCTGTTTAAGAATTTGGCAGAAAAGAAGGGAATACGCCTCGAGGTCAAAGCAGTACCGGATTTGTATACAATTGCCCATCCTGGCGCTGTCGAGAGAATAATCAATAATCTGATTGAAAACTCAATCAAGTATACCCCTGAAGGCGGAGTGGTTACGGTTGAGCTAGGTGCAACGGAAAGTGTGGTCGAATTCCGGGTCCGTGACACAGGAATTGGAATTCCTGACACGTTACACGAAAAGATTTTTGAGCCCTATTTTCAGCTTTCGACAGCCCGGAAGAACAATGATGGAATGGGACTAGGGTTAAGCATAGTCAAAAAAATTGTATCTAACCTTGGCGGACAGATTTCGATGAAAAGTCAGGAGATGAGCGGGACTGAAGTAGCAGTATCGGTTATGAAGTATATACCTGAGGCTGGATTCAACGAAGAACAATACAACGTTGATAACGGCACTGGTCTTTATATGATCTCTGGTATAATTACTGATCGGCTGTCGGATAGTTCGAAACCTTATATTCTTATTATTGAAGACAATCTTAGCATGCTCAGTTATTTGGTTGACAAGCTTAAGTCGCGTTATAACGTTTATGCGGCGAAAAGCGGGGAGGAGGCACTCGAGAAGCTTAACGCTATTAGCCAGCTTGAATTAATTATCTCTGACGTAATGATGGAACCGATGGATGGATTTGAATTTTGCCGTGAGCTTTATAAGAGAGAAAAATATGAGCATATCCCTGTGATATTCTTAACAGCCAAAACGACCTCCGATGATAAGATGCTGGGACTGTCACTGGGAGCAATTGATTACATAGAAAAGCCCTTTCTGATCTCTCAGCTGATTCAAAAAATTGATTCCGTCCTGGTCAATTTTAAAAAACAACAAGTAGCGCTAATTAAGCGGGCGTCACGATTGCTTTCTATCGAGTATGAGCAAAGGGGTAGAGCTATTAATGACATCATTATTTCCGACTATGATGCGAACTGTAAAAGATATGGGTTGACGGTCAGAGAGATAGAGATAGTTAATCTCCTGATCACAGGACAACCTTATAAGATCATAGGTGACAGTCTAAACATTTCAGTGAATACGGTTGCCAAACATATTTCAAATGTTTTTCAAAAGGTTAAGGCAAACAACAAGGTGGAATTGATGAATAAACTCCACGAACCTAGTCATGTTCCATCCGGAAACCATTCTTAGTACTTATTTTATGTAAGTGATTCTAAATACTTTTTGTTAGTCCAGTTGACTACCCATAACTAAAACGTTGTAGTCAAAATCCATAAAGAAGCCATTGCATGCGAGTTCCAGAAACATGACATTCCCACTCAAATGGATTTGGCCGTGGCGTATGAGCTAGAAAATATTGAATTAAAGATTTCGGAAAATATTGCGCTTGCTGATTCAGAATATCTCAATTTCGATGTTCCTGTATTTCTGCAGGAACTGGACATAGAGTGCTCAAAAATCAAACGTGCTTTCAAACGACAGGTCGTATCGTTTGAAAATGATGATCTGATAAGACGGTATTTTCACTTTCACCAGGAATCATTGATCGACCTTGTAAATAACCTTCAGTCGAATTCTCAACCTGGGACTGGCAGCAATTATCTCTCCGAGTCAATCATTATACGACTTTGCGGTTTGCTCGCATACCTTGAAGAACATTTTCCGGAATACTTTGATCTTGACATGGAGATGCCAATTGCCTCAAGACGCCATGCCGAATCAGAGCTAAGAACATTCATCCAATCGATTAATGAGAAATTTTCCGGTACTAACGTTGATATTGGACTAATTGAGCTGGTAGAAAATGCAGTTGAAGATTTGGTTGTCAACAGCGAAGGGGGTATTAGCTTTCGTCAGTACTACTATTTTAAATTTCTGAGGAACGCGATTACTGGCTATGCTATCGATAAAGAATCGGACACTTTACAAGTAATCAGTGTATTAATGCATTGCAATTTTAATGGAAATCATTTCTATCAGTATTTGATTCGATATATCGGTTGGGCAGTTAACAAGGCTGTATCGATAAACGAAAAGATCGATCAACTGGCACTCTTTTTAAAATTTGCCAATCAGGAGGGCCGTGCTCAAAATGTGGCTTATGACCATTTGAACGTTCCAATCAATGTTCAGATTGCGGACTGGATTTCCGAGGAGATACAATATTTGAAACACAAGCAGCAGTTAACCCAATACACGGTCGAAGCTGAAGATGCGGTGCCCTCTGATTTCAAATTGAGTTTCGATCTTTCAGTATCGGTGTTGGCTTATCTCTTCAGGACATTTATCGAAACAGGTGTTATTCAGAATAAAAATACTTCCGAACTAATAAGATTTCTTACTAAATACGTGAGAACCAAAAAATCTGAATCGATTTCATATGACAGTTTCAGAATTAAATATTATAGTATAGAGAATGGCACTAAAGATGCTGTGAAAAAGATGTTGCAATCGATATTAAGTTATATAAATAAAAACTAAACCCTCTGATTATGATGACACGTGTTGCGATTTGTTTTATTGGCGTTGCAATTTGTTATGCCTGTGGAAACGCAGAAAATGCGGGAGAAGCGGATTCGATAACCGGTACCTATGTTAGGGAATATTCAAGAGAAATAATAAATCAACTTGACGGAAACATGGTTGGAATGCGAACGGTACGAGATACATTGTATATCACATCAGTTGAAAATGGATATAAGGTGAGAAACTCGAAATGGAGCATGAATGACTATGATGATGACGGGTGGCAAAACATGGAACATGGTGAATCTGGGCCTTTGCCTTCTTTTACAGCGAAATACGACAAGACCTCTCGAACCTTAACTTCCGAAACTGCAAGGATGACTCCGGACCTCGTTATTGCCGAAGATGGAAAATTGTCCATCGGTAGCAAATCAGAAGTTGCTTTCACTAAGATAGACTAAGGTAGTATAAACTTTATTTGCCCAAGGTGTTGACCACCTTTGTAGCGTCGCGTAGTACAACTTAAGACCTTGGAGCCATAACCAAATTGAAATGGATATGGCTCTAACTTTTTCAGATGCGAAGAAGATTCCGATCGCCGGATATCTAAGTTCGATTGGAATCGAACCGGCAAAGATCAGAGGAAACAATTATTGGTATCGTTCGCCTTTGCGCGTTGAACGTGACCCGTCGTTTAAGGTAAATGTAAAGCTCAATTTGTGGTATGATCATGGTTCAGGAGAAGGAGGAACAATCATTGATTTAGGCGCAAAGTTAAATACGTGCTCCGCAGCGGAGTTCGTCCAGAAGTTATCGAATGATAATTTAGATCATCGGTTTTCTTTTCACCAGCCCGATTCTAAGGCCACTGAAAATAAACTCACGATTATTTCAGTAAGCGATCTTCGCAGCCAGGAACTGATCAACTACCTGAGAGGCCGTGCAATAGATGAGGATGTAGCTTTTCGGTATTGCAAAGAAGTATCGTTTCAGATTGCAGATAAGGTCTACAGTGCTGTTGGCTTCGGGAATAGGTCCGGAGGTTACGAATTGCGCAACCATTGGTTCAAAGGTTCTTCTACTCCGAAGGACGTATCATTCATCGACAATGATTCACCTAAGTTATGTGTGGCAGAAGGATTCATGGATTTCCTGTCCATTGAGCAGCTTAAAAGTAACACACCTTCTTTTGGGAGCGAGACGAATTTCCTGATCCTGAATTCACTGAGCTTTCTAAGTCGAACCCTCCCGTTGTTAAAGTCACATGAGACATTTCTTTTCCTCGACAACGATCAAGCGGGAATTAAAGCGAAGAAAGACCTGCATAAGCGGCATATTCCCTTCGTGGATTGCAGTGGCTTCTACTCATCCTGCAAAGATGTGAATGAATACCTGGTTAATCAAAAGCAGGGTGTCGCGCATCCGACAGCTAAACGTTCAATCAGAATTTGACCATCGTGACACCGCAACTGAATTTTTATGAACCACATTGTGATCTATCTCGAAAGTAAACAGGCCATCTTTCATGGGGCCCTGATCCTTATGATGCTTTATGTGCCGCATGCCGGTAACCTTTTCATGCAACTGGAGCACCTTGATATGACCTTTTCAGGTTATACGATCTTGAATTGGGTCTATGGTGTTGGATTGGCAGCAGTTATTGAATTCTTGATCCTGATCTTCCTGATCAACGGATATAAGAACACCGGAAAGTTTTATGCTGTGGTGAGTTTTTTCCTCAATGCCTTTTACTACGACTATTGGTTTATCTCCATTCAGCAACCAACTGTTGTAAATATGAAAACAACCATCATCAGCCTGTTTGTCTGCCTCACACATTCATTGTCCATCTGGCAATTGAGTGAATTATTTTACCGGAGAGTGAGAGAGGAGAAAGTCGAACTCTTCTGTGAGGAATGTAACGCAGGTCCCTTCTCAAATAAAAGATCGCTTGATGGTCATGTTTCAAAAGCTCACAAATACAGAAGAAAAGATGAAATTCAAATCGCAGAAAAGGCCAAGGAAAAAGTGGCGTAAAATAAAGTCGGCAAGTCTAAATATTTATAAGCCCGGATGAATTTCCGGGCTTTTTTATGTCATCAATTGAAGGACTTCGATGCTTGTCTTCCAGCATCAGCAAGATGTATTTTTGTCCGCAAAAATGCCGCGGAACTTGGCATCTGAACTCAGGGAGTTAGCCCATACCAGTTTAAGCGTATTTATCCCTCCAGGCTAAAAACGCATGAAAACGGACCGAAAACCACGTCCTAAAAGTTTGAAACCCTTCTTATTAGCTTTCAAGAAATCGTGAATTAGAGTGGTGTAACAAGCCGGTTTGACGCCTATACGGTTGGTATCGCAAAATGGGGATACCACACAGGTATATAGTAAAGCATAAAGATGTGAAGAAGAAAACCAAAAAGGGGATTGTTAAACTGATGATTGCGTCAGAGAGAATAATTCTCTTTTTAGGCGGTCTCTTTGGATTAATCTATACCTTGAAAGAATTGTTTTTTTAAATGACTCTACCAGGACTTTCTAAAATTTTTTCTAGCTCACTTTCAATGGCTTATCGGGGGTACTAGTACCCTTGTAACTGTTTTCAAACCAGTCTAAACTTTTACTTCGCTCATAGATCGCAGGAGCTATGGGACGAAAAAAGAAAACGACTGATGCGTTACTCATCCATCGTATCAATACAAGAATTAATGATAAAGCTTTAAAGCGGCTCCAGTCGCTTTTAGGGAAAAGTAATTGTCATTCAGTCGGTGAGCTTGCAAGAAAGATTCTATCCAATGAGAAGGTAGTCGTTCTTCAGCGCGACATTTCTTTTCAGGCGCCTGTGCAACAACTGGGCAGGATCAGATCTGAATTGCGTGCGATCGGCGTGAACATTAATCAGATCACCCATCATTTTAACAATGCGGAAACAGTGCATCAGAAAATGTTTCATGCACTTAAGGTCGGGGAGGAATATGCCAAGGTAAGTGAAAAGGTTGATGTGTTGGTTGGAATGGTAGAAGAATTGGGAAGAAAATGGTTGCAAAGGTGATCACGGGAAAAACGATACGGGGTGTTCTCAGCTACAACGAGAACAAAGTTAAAAAAGGTACTGCAGCTTGCATTAAGGCAGAGGGGTTTCCGGTTGAGGCAAACGGTTTAAGCTTTAGTGACAAGCTGCGGACTTTCCTTGATTATCACATTCTCAACACCAAAGTAAAAACGAACGCCATACACATCTCCTTAAACTTTGACCAAAGCGACAAACTTGATCGGAAAAAACTGGAGACAATTGCAACCGACTACTTGTCTAAGATTGGATTCGGTGATCAGCCGTATCTCGTCTACCAACATTTTGATGCGGCACATCCTCATATCCACTTGATCACAACAAATATCAAAATTGATGGCAGCAGAATCGACCTTCATAATATCGGTCGCGTTCGGTCTGAACAAGCGCGAAAAGCAATTGAGATTGAGTACGGCCTTGTAAGAGCGCAACGTAGGAAGCATGAAGATCAGGTTATGAAGCCCGCCGATCTTTCTAAGGCTACATACGGAAAGTCGGAAACCAAGCGAACAATCTCCAATATTGTCAATGCTATTACACGCTCGTATAAATTCACTTCAATTCATGAATTGAATGCAGTATTGAAACAGTATAATGTGATCGCTGACCGTGGCAAGGAGGGAACGCTGATTCATTCCAGGAATGGTCTACGCTATTCGCTAATTGATAAGAATGGAATCCCGGTTGGAGTTCCAATTAAGGCGAGCTCAATTTATGGTCGACCCACGATGGCGCGATTGTCTGATCAATTTGAATTGAACGACTTGCTACGTGCCCCTCACAAAGAAAGGGTTAGAAATATCATTGACTTCTTTGAGCTAAATAAGCGACAGACACTTGATGACCTTATTAAGCACTTGGTATCAAATGGCATATATCCAGTGATCAGGCAGAACAACGATGGCAGAATATATGGAATTACATTTATTGACAATACAACTAAGTGTGTATTCAACGGTAGCGACCTTGGTAAACAGTACAGTGCCCAGGGGATTCTTAATCGTTTTGAAAGCATTCAAGCGGTTACACAGAAGTCAATCCCGAGTCTTCCTTCGAAGGAGGATTATGAGCCGCCAAACTATATTGATAATTCCAGGTCAAAAAACGAATTGTCGGAGATGCTTAAAGATCTGACCGAAGTGAATCTCGATCATTCGAATACCCCTTATGAGTTAAAACGGAAGAGAAAGAGGAGAGGAAGGTCTATTTAATGTGAGATATATGGCACATCAAACAGGGGAGAACGAGCAGGCATTAAGAAAGATCGCAGACTTTACGCGAATGGGAAGCCTGATCCTACTCGCTATTCATTTTTATTATTTCTGCTATGATGCATTTGACAGTTGGGGAAATACGAATGAGTTAGCTGATAAGATATTAATACGACTTTCAAGTACCGGGCTATTCAATTCAATATTTCGTTCGAAGATAGGAGTGGTTCTGTTACTGTTGATTTCGGTCATGGGCCTTAAGGGAAAGAAAGAGGAGAAAGTGAACCCCACGTTGGCGGCTATGTTTGTGATATTGGGAATGTCGATTTTCTTTTCGAGTCACTACATTTTTGATTTGTCACTTAGACTGTCAGTGAAAGTGTTTGTCTACATTACCGTCACTTCGGTTTCTTATATATTAATATTAACCGGAGCAACCTGGTTATCGAGATTGCTTAAGCTCAGGCTAACCAGTGATATTTTTAATCAAAAAAATGAATCCTTTCCGCAGGAAGAAAGATTGCTTGAAAATGAATATAGCATCAATCTGCCAGCGAAGTACATGATCAAAGGGAAGGACCGGTCAAGTTGGATCAACTTCATAAATCCTTTCAGGTCGGTATTAGTGATAGGAACGCCAGGTGCTGGTAAGTCTTACTTCGTTATTCGTCACATCATTACGCAACACATCCGGAAGGGATTTTCAATGTTTATTTACGATTTTAAGTACGATGACTTGTCGCGAATTGCATACAACACGTTGAGACAGCGTAGCAGCGGCTACAAAGTTGCACCCGCTTTTTACGTCATTAATTTCGATCACGTATATCATCGGTGCAATCCACTTGATCCTGCAACGATGTTCGATATTACCGATGCAACCGAGTCGTCAAGGACAATCATGCTTGGATTGAATCGTGATTGGATCAAGAAGCAAGGTGATTTTTTTGTTGAATCACCGATCAACTTTGTTACAGCGATCATCTGGTTTTTGAAAAAGTTTGAAGGAGGATGTTTCTGTACCCTGCCGCATGTTATCGAGTTGATGCAGCTTGACTATCCAACGTTGTTCAAAATACTTGAAACTGAAAGAGAAGTGGAAGTCTTGATTAATCCGTTTAGATCGGCTTTCAGGAATTCAGCTATGGAACAGCTCGAGGGACAGGTAGCCAGTGCAAAGATCGGTCTTGCGAGGCTTTCGTCCCCTCAATTGTATTACGTGCTTTCGGGAAATGATTTTACGCTCGACATCAACAATCCGGACAAACCGAAAATTGTTTGCATGGGTAATAACCCACAAAAGCAACAGATCTATGGCGCAGTGCTGTCCCTATACATAACGCGAGTTATAAAGCTGGTGAACAAAAAACATCAGATGAAGAGCAGTCTCATTTTTGATGAATTTCCAACCATCTACTTCAACGGTATTGACAGTCTGATGGCTACAGCGAGAGCGAACAGAGTTGCTACTACACTGGCAGTTCAAGACTACAGCCAGCTTAAGAAGGACTATGGCAGGGAACAAGCCGAGGTAATTATGAACATCGTTGGTAATGTGATCAGCGGCCAGGTCGTGGGCGAGACTGCAAAGCTTTTATCGGAACGTTTTGGAAAGATTGTCCAGGAGCGTGAAAGTATTTCGATCAACAGCTCGGATACCTCCGTCAGTAAGTCAACTCAACTTGATTCGGCAGTACCACCTTCCAAGATTGCTTCTTTGTCTTCTGGGGAATTTGTCGGCATGGTGGCTGATGATCCTGATCAGAAAATTCAATTGAAGATTTTCCACAATGAGATATTAAATGACCACGAGGCAATAAGGCGTGAGGAAGAAGCATACCGACCAATACCGGTCGTGAGAAATGTGACGCAGCAGGAGATCATGGAGAACTACCTTCAGATAAAACGGGAGATTGAATACATAGTGGATCAATTAAACAAAAAGCAGAGTTATGGATATTAAGGAATTTGCGCACGAACTGTTCGCAACCATGCAGGAAAAGCTGAATGAGGTGGAGGCGTCGCCTAAAGATTCGATTGTAAAGGAGCGTAATTACATAGAGATCGTGAGATCACACACCTATCGTCTAAAAAACTACCTGTATCAATATGAGTTTTCTTCTCCACAGGAGGAGATCTATTTCTACAAGAATATCAAGCCGAAGTTTGTAAGCCTGCTTTTATTTCACAATGAACTATTTGAGATCGAAGTATCTAAGCCACTGGAAAAGGATGGCATTTTGAAACACTACCTTGAGTCTTTGCACAAAGGACAAGCGTTCATTAATGCTAACATGGAGTACTACCGATACTTCCATTCAGGCTCAACGTACCTAGATTCGAAATACTTTCTCCCGGACAGGAACAATGAAACCGGAAATGATCTCATTTACGACTCGCGATTTTGCACACCATACGACAACAAGTTCTGTACACTGCACGCATACGAACTTCTGAAAGAACATTTGACCAAATTGATTGACAAACTTGGCTCGTCTGGCCAACAAGAACCAAATTCCTTGCAATGGACAGGTGCTAAAATATCATTGATTGAATTGATGTATGCATTACAGGCATCGGGAGTTTTCAATAAGTCGGCAACGGATGTGAAAATGATCGCCACTTATTTTGAAAAGGTATTTAATGTCGATCTCGGAAACTACTACAGGACTTTACAGGACATTCGGGGTAGGAAGAATGGTAAGACAATATTCCTAGATGAACTTCGATGCAAGTTGGGTGAAAGGTTGGGCGAACCGTTGCTCATGGAAACTCGCCGATAAAATCACACATAATCGGAAAACTGTTCGTTCCTGAATTAGGATTACATCCTTGAAATTGAGAGTTGTTTTTACTTTCGTCAGAAAGGAGAAGCGAGCAATTTGTAAGTCCATGCATTCCCATTTATGCTGGAGAACCAACTTCTTAATCATTTATCCGAGCTTTGGGCTGCAAATGAAGGAATTTATCCAAGGTAAGAGCGAACTCCATCTTGGGACTCTAGGTTGTGATCCCGCTGGAACAAGGACATTAGGATCAATGAGTATCAAATGATACCCATTTTAGGTCGGAAAGGCATTATTAGATTCAATGAGTATCAGGCAATACCGTTAAGAACTCATTCTGGTTTTAAAACGGTGTTAAAAATTAGATATATGGTATCAAAGTTTCTCTTTCGGAGGTAGAGGAAATGTTTAAAGCTGCCTAGATTCGAAGTCTAATTTCACCAGCATGCACGAGTTGTTAATAGAGAGTATAGGCAAAAAAGTAGAGTTCAATGCCAAAGAGATTGAGCTACTGAAACCTTACTTTATCCCCAAGAAAATCCGAAAACGCCAGTATCTTTTAAATGCAGGTGATACATGCCAATACGTAACCTTTGTTGAAAATGGTATGCTTCGCTCCTTTACAGTAGATGATGAAGGGCATGAACACGTTGTACAGTTTGCGATTGAAGGATGGTGGATTGCAGATATGGGTAGTTTTCTTTCGGGAAAAGAAGCCATTTAAAACATCGAAGCGTTAGAGGATTCGGAGGTGCTGAATCTGAGTAAGCAAGCAATGGAAGAAATGATGAAGCAACTTCCGGCTATGGAACGGTACTTTAGGTTACTCATGCAGAATAATATTGTGGCGCTTCAACGCAGAGTGGTTGCCTACATGAGCCTGTCAGCTGAAGAGAAATATCTGAGGCTTATGGATGTTGCACCGGACATTATGAACAGGGGCATCACAACAACACATTGCATCTTATTTGATTATAACACCTGAAACATTAAGCAGAATCAGAAAACAGGTGTTGCAAAAAAAATAATTAATTTTCTTTTTCAACCAATACAAGAAGCACTTGATCTACATCAAGTGCTTTCTTATTTCATATCAATGCCCATGGAGGGTAGCCCCTATACCTTTGTTTCATCAATCAAGGAAAATTATGGCTACTATAAAGACTATCGCAATTGTTGGAGCAACCGGACATATGGGCTCTGCCATCGCAAAAAGTCTTTCTAAAAAGGGCAATTATCGTTTGCTGCTCATGTCTAATGAGCAAGACAAATTGGTTGATCTGAAAACACAAATAGAAAAATCATCCAAAAGCACAGAAGTATTCGCTATCAGTTGTGCAAGAGAAGCATCGTGGGAAGCGGATATTATCATCGTGGCTACTCCGTATGAAGCAGAAAAAGAAGGCAGAATAATTCTTCCGCCTAATGATAATAAAGAATTTATTCCATTACCTGACGATCGTTCACGACCGGCAACAAGTCCAGCACCTGAACCATTTTCTTAAAAAATCTCTTATGGCCAAAGTAACATCAACAATTGAAACAGAGCTTTATCGAATTGAAATAAATCACCAACCGGGAATGTTGTTATTGCCGATGAACCAGTGGATAAAGGAGGAAAAGATACTGGGTTTTCACCAAAGGAATTGTTGGCATCAGCATTGGCGGCTTGCACCAGTGCTACGGTGCGTATGTATGCCGATCGAAAGCAATGGCCATTGAATGAAGTGAAGATTGATATTGACCTGGAGAGAGATGAAGTGGCCAACAAGACCGTGATTAATCGAAAGGTTCGGTTCATTGGCAATCTGGATGTGGAGCAACATAAAAGATTGCTAGCAGTAGCCAATGCTTGTCCTATACATAAAATTCTCACCAATCCAATAGAAATAAATACAAGCATGTATGGAACAATATAAAGCACCCTCTCAAACTAGAATAGGTCATGTACACCTGAAAGTTTCCAACATTCAACGCTCTCTCGATTTTTATTGTGGCCTCTTGGGTTTTGAACTCATTACCACTTATGGTGACCAAGCCGCTTTTATTTCAGCTGGGGGCTATCATCATCATATTGGCTTAAATACTTGGCATAGTAAGGACGCACCTCCAGCAACGAAAGAAGGAGTTGGGCTTTATCATACTGCCATTCTTTATCCGTCAAGAAAAGATTTGGCCTTCATTTACAACCGTCTAAAAGATGCTCATTATCATTTTATCGGTGCATCGGATCATGGGGTATCGGAAGCACTTTACTTGAACGATCCTGATGGCAATGGTGTAGAGCTATACTGGGACAAGCCAAAAGAACAATGGCCAAAAAAAACTGATGGGTCGCTTGACATGTACACAAGACCGCTTAGCTTAAAGGATTTGGTTGACGAACTCGATGTCAAGCCATGATTTCGCACCTACATTATTGGCTACGCATAACGTATTTTCTTAATTTGTGAAACAGTTTGGAGATGATCGAGCTTAATGTATTGTTGCGCTCTAGATTGATTGAATCCACACTGTGAAGCGCATAGAAAGGCTTAATCAGCGACCTTTGTTCCAGTCCAAGTAAGTCCGTTACCTTTAATATTAGTGTTTGATTTTTCCATCCGATTCAACAAGTAGTCTTTGACGCTTTGGATAGCCATAATTTTCCCAAGGGTAAGGTCATATCCTTTTGAGAATTTCGAATCATACTCAGTTCTTCTTAAGCAGGTTTCATCTCTTGTAAAGCACTTGTCATCATAGTTGGTTGCTTTAAATGAGATAATAGCTGTGGAATTTCAATGTTTTCAGCTACAAACTTTTGTAAGATCTCTCATTGCCTGCAGCGAATAAAAAGTAATGATTCTAGCTTGAACAAAGGTGAAAGAAGTAAGATTGGTGTGTGATTTGTTATTGTATCAGGAAAAATTGGACACCTTGAACTATTTTGTCCTCACCTTCCTAAGTAGAAGGGAATGGGGACTACTTAGTAATGCGTCATACGAAAGAAGTCCAGCGTTGTGTGTCTAAATTTTATTCTTCTCTCAGGATTTTTGCTGGATTTGCCGAGGCTGCCAGTAGTGACAAATAGCCCACACTTGTTACTGCCAATATCAATTCAACTGCTCCAGCTATTGCAAACGTTAGGGGACTGACTTCTATCTTAAACCTGAAGGTATCCAGCCATTGGGTAATAGCCCACCATGAAAGTGGCGTTGAGACAAGTAGTGCGTAGAAGATAAGCCGTACGTATTGGCGATTCATTATATACATAATTCGTGTGGTAGAGGCTCCGAATACTTTTCGAATGCTTATCTCCTTCTTCCTTACTTCCACGGAGTATGAGACAAGTCCTGTCAACCCGATAATGGCAATCAAGATAGAGAGTCCGGAGAAAATTCCGAATAGCCCACCCAGGTGTTGTTCTGATTCATACTGTTTTGCCAAGTCCTCTTCCAGGAATGAATATTCCATCGGTGTATCATTTATGGATTCATTCCAACTTTCATTTATTTGGCTAACAAGGTCTTTACTATTACCCCGATTGAACTTCACTGTCAGGATACGCCAATCCCCCCATATGTCTGAATTTACTCCACAAAACATTACTGGTGTGATTGGCTGATGAAGGGATTGATAATGAAAATCTTTCATGACCCCAATGATCTCATGCCTGGTGTTATTATTGCCAGGATAAATAAGGTATTGACCAATTGCCTCCTCTGGAGTCCAACCAAACAGATGAACCGTGGTTTCATTCGGGATGATTGCATTTTTGTCAGAGCGTCTGTCTTCATCAAAGGTTCTTCCTGTCACCAACTCAAAATCCAGGGTTTTCAAATATTGTTCATCGGATTTAACGATGGCTATGTTTGCTGTAACGTTCGCATTTTCTCTTGTGAAGTCGTCACTCCAGACTCCCCCACCCGGTACCTCCATGGTAATTCCTGCTTTGCTCACGCCCGGGTAATTTTCGACCTCCTGTCTAAATGCTTCCAGATGAGCACCTAATCTCTCCGCATGTTTAATTAGCAATACATTTTGACGGTCAAAACCCAGATTTGTGGAGCCAATAAATTTCAACTGCTGAAAGACAATGATTGTGCCTGCTATCAAAGCAATAGAGATGGTGAATTGAACCATCACCAGGCTGTTTCTAAGGGTTAAATTTCCCATTCCAGCTGTTAGCTTTCCTTTCAGTACCTGACCCGGGTGGAATGCCGTCAGGTAGAACGATGGATATAAGCCTGCCAGGAAACCTATCAACATGGGCATGAGTGGAAATACACATACCGTTTCAATGGGGCTCAGATTCACCCTGGGAATATTTATCCCTACTGTTTCTACAATCCCTACCCTAAGCCCTTCCATCATCACAATGGCAAACAAGAACGCAATCATTGCCAATAACACCGTTTCAATTTGGAATTGGGTTACCAGTGAACTTCTTAGTGCGCCCATTGTTTTTTTAACACCTACTTCTTTCGCTCTTTTTGCGCCACGGGCAGTAGAGAGGTTAATAAAATTGATGATGGCAATAAGAAGTATGAAAAATCCAATTGTGCTGAATGTGTATACGTAGGTTATGTCTCCGACAGGTCCCAGACGGTTGTCTCCTGACAACAAGTGAATATCCTTCATGGGGCGTAGTTGAAAAACCCATCCAGCCCCACTTACCGTGTTCTGATAGTTCATTCCTCTGGCTTCAAACGCAGGTTTAATCACTCTTTCACCCAACTGAGCCATTTTTTCTTCAAGCGCCAGGGGATTTGCATCAGGTGTCAGTCTAACGTAGGTGACAACTTGTGTCCAGACCCAACTCCAGTCACGTTGCTTTACATTAGGATTTGTGTCCATAGACAAGAGGTAGTCAAAGTGAAAGTGTGAGTTTTCGGGTTGATCTCCGGTGACGCCGGTTACTTCAATAGCTGTACGCTTGTCTCCCAATTCCAAAATCCTACCTAATGCTGGCTTGTCTCCAAAGAGTTTGTTGGCGACTTCCTGTGAAATAACTACTTTATTTACACCCTGCAGAGCAGTTCGGGGGTTACCTTCTTTAAGTTGAAAGCCAAAGAACGAAAAGAAATTTGAATCCGCTGCATAGACATGATTTTCATTAAAGGCCAGCACCTTATCAGGCGTATCTGAAAACCGGATGATAAAATCCCCGGGGGTGTTTACACGCATTGCCTCCTCTATTTCGGGAAAGTTTGATTTGAGGGCATTTGCCAGCGGAGGTGCTGAAGAGCCCGACACACCATCCTCCAACACCCGGTCTACGCGGTATGTCCTATCTGCATTTGGATGGAATGTGTCGAAGGAGGATTCAAATCGGACATAACTAAACATTAGAAAGCTTGACGCCATTCCCAGTGCGAGGCCGAAAATATTAATCGCCGTGTAGATCTTGTTTTTAAGAATGCTTCGGTATGCGATTTTAAGGTAGCAGTGCAACATGAATTCAGTTTATGGGTATCAAGTTAGCAATTACAAAACCACCTTTCATTCCTTCATGAGAATGGTTCAGATTCGGGTTTTATTGCTAAGACAGGAGCTGATTCTGTTCGTGTGCGCACGCTATTTGTGCGGATTCGGTCGTTCCTTCTATTCTTTAAGACATTGTTCTATGCAGGATTTTAAAATTTCAATCGCCTCTTCCTGTTCTGAAATGTTTAAACTGGCAAAGCCCATTCGAATCGAATTGTATTTTACCTCCTTTGAGTCATATTTTGTGCCATCACTGATCAGTAATCCTTTTTTACTGACTGCTTCAGAAAGCTTTTGCAGATCAATTCCGTTAAACTTTGTCCATACGGACATCCCACCGTTGGGAATATTAAAGCTTACTTTTTCCTTAAACCTGGTTCGTAACAGCTCACAAAAATAATCTCTCCGGTTTTTGTAAATTTCTAACGACTTCTTAATACACTTTTCAATGATTCCATCGCGATAAAGTTCAGCAATAGCCAATTCCAGAAATGTATCCCCTTGAAAATCAATCAATCTTCTATAAGAAGTAGCATAATCAACAAATTTTTCAGTTGCCGTCAGAAAGCCAATTCGAATGGCGGGGGCCAGCGTTTTGGTTAATGTACCGACATAGATCACGTTGCCATTTCTGTCTATGCTGGCCATTGGCATCATAGGTTTACTGGCAAAGTGAAAATCATAATCATAATCGTCTTCAATGATTGCGAAGTTGTAATGCTTTGCCAGCTCCAGTAACCTGATTCGACGTTCCGGCGACAACGTTACTGTAGTTGGATAGTGATGATGTGGTACGGTGTAAACGAAACGAATATCCTTCGACATACAAATGCGTTCAACTTTTTCTATGTCAAGCCCATATTCATCGACGGGCACTGTATGAATGTTCAGTTGTAATTGCAAAAACATTTCGCGTGAAAATCGAAAGCCGGGTTCACTCATAATAATATGATTGCCTGGTTGTGTAATCACACGGGCGGCCAGATAGATTCCCATAATCGCCCCCCTTGTTAATAACAAATTATTTGCGGTAACTGGCAGGCCTCGTGTGTCATTTAAAAAGTTTGCCAGTATTTCACGCAACATTTGGTTTCCTCTCGTATCACTGTAAAGCAAGTATTTTTTATAGGTTGGTATTTTCGAGAGGCCTCTCATAGATCGTGTCAATTCTTCAAGTGGCGCTAACCGCGGGTCCGGAAACCCATCGTCAATAACAAGCTGCCTGCCTTCGATTGCCTTAAGTTGAGGTACCGGAAGCAGGGTATTGTTGATTTCAAATGGAATTGTTTTAGTTCCAGTTAGTTTACTCCTTGTTTCCAGGATTGATCTCGGAGTTAATACGGGTAGTTCTTCGAGCACAAAACTTCCTTTTCTTGCTTTTTGGTCTATCCAGCCTTGTGCTTGTAATTCATCAAAAGCAGCAACGACTGTCATGCGATTAATTCCCAGTTGGTCAGATAATCTTCGAGAGCCTGGCAATTTCAGTCCTTTACGCAGTTGTCCACTCTGTATTTGGCGAATTATTTCATTGGTGAGCTGCAAATAGATCGGTGTATTGGATGATTTATCCAATTTGATAAGGTCACTAAAGTTTATCATCTGGATTAGGCGCTATCTAAAAACTGGATTATTTTATTCATCCAGAAAAGTTATCACTTTGTGGCTGAAATTTGCGTGTTATGGAGACAAAATTACCGATTGCGTCGCTATTATTAAGGTTGGGTCTTGGGATCACATTTTTATCGGCCGTTGCATCGAGGTTTGGTTTGTGGGAAGGTTCATCGGGATGGGATGGGTTTTTGGAATACACGGCGATGGTAAATTCGTATGCACCAAAGGGAGTAATTCCCTTTCTGGCGTTCGGCGCTACTTTCCTTGAAATTACGATAGGGACCTTATTGATCATTGGTTGGAAGACCAGGTGGGTTGCATTGGGTGCTGCCCTACTCACCCTTGTCTTTGCGCTAACTATGGCTTATTCTTTTGGTATAAAAAATCCGTTGGAATACAGTGTATTTGTCGACTCAACGGCTGCCTTTTTACTGGCATGTATTCCATCGTATCGGTGGAGTGCGGATGATTTTTTTGCGAAGAAACATACAAGGTAGTTTCAGGGGCGAATGCTGCTGAAAATGAATTCTGCCGGGGCTATTTCTAAAAACAAAAACAAAATATACAGGTGCTATGAAGAGCGATAATAAGGAAGAGAAGACGATGAAAGCGATAGTAGTAACAGATAAAGAAGCTGGGACTACCGGAATGAATTTAGTGAACCGTCCTATACCGCATCCGGCGATAAATGATGTTCTTGTACAGGTTCATGCTGCGGGTTTTGTGGGGACCGAGTTGGAGTGGCCCTCAACATGGACGAAACGGGATGGCGCCAATCGCTCACCATCGATTCCAGGACACGAGGTATCCGGTATAGTTACTGCGTTGGGGTATGGCACAACCGGACTCTCCTTCGGACAGCGCGTGTTTGGCCTTGCCGATTGGTATCGCGATGGTTCGTTAGCAGAATATGTCGTAATAGAGTCCCGTAATTTGGCACCACTTCCTGGTGATGTTGATTTCACGGTTGGCGCGAGCCTTCCAATTTCAGGATTGACCGCATGGCAGGGACTTTTTCAGCATGGCCGACTTAAGGCGGGTCAGAGCGTGTTAGCACACGGCGCTGCTGGTGCTGTGGGTTCAATGGTAACGCAACTGGCACGAGAAGCCGGTGCCTATGTTATTGGTACCGGTCGCGGAGCCGACCGTAAGAAAGCCCTCGACTTTGGCGCCAATGATTTCATTGACCTTGAGAATGAGAATCTGGAGGATGTCGGTAGTGTTGATTTGGTATTTGATGTTATTGGCGCTGAAATCGGTAAACGGTCTGCAAATCTAATTCGAACGGGTGGGTCCCTGGTGTCGATCGTCGGCCCAACTGAGGTCCTGCCAAAGCACGGCGTATCAAAAGACTTTGTTGTTGAGGCAGATCGCACACAACTGATTGAGATAATTCAGCGTGTCCGGGATGGGCGGCTGAAGACAAACATCGGCGCGATTTCCAACTTTGATACCGCTGTCGCTGCCTTAAACCCTTCCGTTAAAGTTAAGGGCAAGACTGTTATCCAGCTTCGCCATTAACTAATCATATAAAGGTAAGCTACCTATTTACTCACATACTAAAATTTAATAATGGGAAAAAACATTCGAGAATTCGCGCAAGACATGAATGAAATGGTCTTGCAAGGCAAGCTTGTTGAGGCTGCAGAAAAATATTATGCACCCGCCATCAAGACCATAGAATTTGATGGTTCAGTGACTTATGGAAAGGAATCGGCAATGAAGAAGCTCATTGATTTTATGGCTACAATTAAACGGGTAAAACGAATTGATCTTCTGCGTTCTGTATCCGATGGTCAAGCTTCTTTTTCAGAATTTATTTTAGATTTTGAAATGAAAGATGGTACTAACCTCTATTTGCATGAGATCGTTCGAGCGCTATGGGAAAACGGTCAGGCTATTGAAGAGAGATATTTCAAAGGATAGGCCAGGGTATTAGTCCCTCCCTTTTTTTTGGATTTGCCTTTAATAATTAGACAACCACAAAAGAAAATAAATGGATAAAATTTCATTAAAAGTGACTCTTATCAAAGCACATCAGGAGACACTGCAGCGATTAAAAGATGACTATGTAAGCTACCAGTCTGGAGATAATCCTGAGGAGGCTCAAGACGCCGATGATTTTTCACACAAAACGCAAACCGAAGAATATTTAGAGGCCCTCGAGCATCAGATTCGGCAACGAGAAAGTGAAATTGAAACCCTCCGTGCTTTAGATTTTGGCAAGAAGGCTTTCGCAACGGAAGGAGCCGTAGCTTTAGTAAACGGTCAATAAAAGTGGCCCGCGACTATATCTCTTTTCCAGCCACATTTCCTTATACGCCATGTTGTTGGGGCGTTTCGCCATCAGCGCCCATAAAAACGGTGATGCGACAACCGATGAAATAAGCAAACCAATAACGCTTCGCAAGGTTGGGTTCTCAATCTGTTGATAAAAAAATGGTGTCATAATATTTAAGGAGAATATGATCAGCGCCAATAGAATAATGCCATTGGTCATAATAATGGTGCCGTGGGATTTCAACACAACTCTCCACTCATTTTCTGCTTGGATATCCTGAGTACTTGCAGAATATCCATTCAGTCGTTTTACAAGTTTCACCGGAAGTATCCGCTCCAGAAAACGGTAAAAAGGTTCAGAAAATTTTATAAGGTACGGAGTGGTAAATGTTGTGATGGCAGACGCACCCACCGCAACCGGAAACAAGAAGTCTGAAATAACACCCAACGACAGGCCCAATGTGGCTACGATAAATGCAAATTCGCCAATTTGCGCCATACTCATACCTACCTGTACGGACTGCTTGAGTGGCTGACCGGAAAGTAGCGCGCCCAGTGTTGTACTGAAAAGCTTTCCAAACAAGGTCAGTAGCGTTACAATAACTACAGGCCATCCATACTGTATAATAGCCTGTGGGTCGATCATCATTCCAACAGATACAAAAAATACTGCACCGAACAGATCTTTAACAGGCTTCGTTACATGCTCTACTTTTTCAGCGGATGTTGTTTCAGCAATAATTGATCCCATGATGAACGCACCTAACTCGGCAGAAAATCCTACCTGTGTTGCCAAGACGACCATCCCGAGGCAAAGACCAATGGAGGATAAGTAATGTTTCTTCATCAATGAGAGACTTTGCTTTCTTAAGCAATGTTGGCAGGAGAAAAATCCC
This sequence comes from Cyclobacteriaceae bacterium, assembly GCA_036273935.1. Classification (GTDB taxonomy): domain Bacteria; phylum Bacteroidota; class Bacteroidia; order Cytophagales; family Cyclobacteriaceae; genus ZC4RG29. The sequence continues at coordinate 32,036 of DASUGQ010000491.1, forward strand.
AGCAATAAACCATAGTGCTAAAAAGAAAACCAACTTTGAAATGGTGTATAAAATTTCTGTTCCGGCGAATTGCTTGGTAACGGCAATGGTAGAAAGTAGCACCATCAGCAGCATCACCACTATATCTTCTACCACCAGTACACCAAAAACAATTCGGGCATAGTGTTTGATTTTCATTCCCAACTCATCAAAGGCTCGGATAAACCCACTAAAAAGCCTGCAATGATATAACCCAACACCAAGGGCTGCTTGATCTTTCTGAAAATTAAAGTTGTCACCGCACCTGCTACTAGTATCAGCGCCAAATCACGAATCAAATCAGGTAGATGTCCCATACGTACAAATTAAACCAAAATTTAGTGCAGCCCAATCAAAGGAAAAATGAATAATTGTAAATTACTTCATCCGATTAGCCAGGCATGTGTCAAATGCCAAGGTCATTATTGATCTAATTCCTGGCCGGAGATTTTTGAATTGACTTAGTCTACTAAATTTAAAAGAATGAAAGAGCTATGAAAGGAGTGATCCCTTTTTACTGGTAACGAACTTCGCAAGCTGTTCGCAGGATTATGATACGATAGGCGTTGTCTACTCAGGAAATGCAAACTTGAAAGGTAGGATTCGTCAATTTACGGCAACCAATGCAGATAACAAGGAGGACATCATTCTTAACATGACGGGGCCACACGAATTGACTTTTAATTTCAATAATAATATTAGTCACATTGATTATGAAAAAACCGTGATCATCTTCAAATCAGAAACGGACAAGGGGGAATGGACGGCAAAGAAAGTGAAAGGCGGATTTGAATTTGAAGATGGAACTCGCCTTCAATACGGAGACTGTAAAGGTTGGGACATTTGTCTGCTAGACCACAGACCCCAACTACCTATCCTGAAAGGAGGGTATTCGTTGAAAGGAGATAGTGCTAAAATAACATTGTGGATTTCCGATAGCGAAAAACATGTTGAACTGTTAGGGTTGATGGCGAACGGGCTGTTCAACAGAAGCAGAAATGCCAAGAAATCGATTGACTCGTCATTAGAAACCTTATCACCCCAGGTGTGGACGTATTGATATAAAGCATTTATGTTGAATACCTTGCAGTAAAAAACTATGAAGAAGCATTACACCAGTCTTTCAGAAGCAACAAATGATTTAAAAGCCCGTGGCTACATGTATGACTTTAATGTAAAACCGGATTGTATTGAATGTCCGGGTTTGCAATTTACAGCTAAGTCCCGAGAATTTTGTCGTGGATGAATTCCATCGATTTGAAGGTATGTCAAGTACTGATGACAACAGCATTGCCTTTGCCATCACTTCTGATAAAGGAGTAAAAGGGGTGCTGGTGGATGCCTATGGTGTTTATGCCAGCAATCTCAATGATGACATGATTAAAAAATTGTCGATCAGACGATAGAATATTAGCAATACTTATTAGTGGTTTTATGTTAGAGATAACCATTGAAGCAAGAAAGGCGTCCATCGCACCGGGTATGGAAGTTCGAAGGATACTTCCGTTTAGACGCAAGCGAATGGTGGGGCCGTTTATTTTTATGGATCATGGGGGCCCAATTACCTCAAAGCCATCAATGGTTCAATCGCTTGATGTTTTACCACATCCACATATTGGATTATCAACGGTGAGTTATTTGTTTGATGGTAAAATGACGCATCGCGATAGTTTAGGAGTAGAGCAGGTTATACAACCCGGTGAAGTAAACTGGATGACTGCCGGAAAAGGAATCGCACACTCCGAACGTTTTGAAGATCCTAATCTTTGGGCAGCGGGCGGTTTTGAAATGATTCAAACCTGGGTGGCACTTCCCGAAAAGGCAGAAGAGTCCGACCCTGCATTTTCCAATTATAAGAAAGATGAACTTCCCATCTTCACCGACAAAGGAGTATGGATGAGATTGATTGCCGGTAGCGCGTATGGTTTAACGAATGATGTAAAGATACATTCACCATTATTCTATATGCATGTAGTATTGGATAAGCAAGCCATTTTAGGATTATCAAAAGAACATGAAGAGCGTGCCGTTTATGTTGCAAGAGGAAGTATTGAGTTTGGAGGAAGAAAGTACTATGCAGGTCAGATGTTGGTGTTCAAAAAAAACTCCGAACCAACGATACAAGCCTTAGAGCAAACAACACTCATGTTATTGGGTGGTGAGCCAGTGGGTGAACGCTTTATTTGGTGGAATTTTGTTTCTTCAAAAAAGGAAAGGATTGAACAGGCTAAATCGGATTGGCAGGAAGGCAGAATAATTCTTCCACCCAACGATAACAAAGAATTTATTCCATTACCGGAAGATCGTTCACGACCTTCGGCCAGTCCAGCACCTGAACTATTTTCGTAAATGTAACTATAAAATTTATGAGTGAATCAGCTATCCTTTGGTTGAGTTTCAGTCTTTTTGTAATTGGAATGTTGGCGTTAGACTTGGGTGTATTTCATCGCAAATCACATTCGGTATCGGTGAAAGAAGCACTGATCTGGACTGGCGTGTGGATAACGCTCTCCATGTTATTTAATCTTTTTGTATACTACTACTTTGGCAAGGAGAAAGCGGTTGAATTTTTCACCGCATACCTGGTTGAAAAATCATTGAGCATTGACAACATTTTTGTCATAATTATGATCTTCTCGTATTTCAGCGTCCCTGATTCCTATCAGCACAAAGTGCTCTTTTGGGGAATTTTCGGTGCTCTCGTCATGCGTGTTATTTTTATTTTTGCCGGAATAGAGTTGATTCACAAATTTCATTGGTTGATTTATATCTTCGGAGGATTTTTGGTAGTTACTGGTGTGCGGATGGTAATTGGCGAAGATAAACCAATGGAGCCTGAGAAAAATCCGTTGGTGAAGTTAGTTCGGAGAATATTTCCCGTTACCGATTCATTTGAAGGCGATAATTTTTTTGTTAAGAAAGATCACAAAACCTGGGGAACACCATTGTTCATTGTTGTTGTCTTAATTGAGGGCACTGACCTAATATTTGCTGTAGATTCTATACCCGCTATCATTGCTATTTCTGACGATACATTTATTGTATACACGTCTAATGTGTTTGCCATTCTTGGTTTGCGCTCCCTTTATTTCGCTCTTTCAGGAATTGAAAAATATTTTACTTACCTCAAGTATGGGTTAGCAACAATTCTGGTGTTTGTTGGTGTTAAAATGTGTATCATTGATTTTTACAAAATCCCGGTTGAGATTTCATTAATCGTGATTTGTTTCTTGCTTGCTATTTCTATGATTGCGTCCGTCCTAGTAAAGAAGAAAGTGGAAGTATTATAATTCCTTTTAGTAAACAACTAAATTCAAAAAATATGGCTAAAGTATCATCAATCTGGATGATGAACAAAGGAAAAGACTTCTTGCAGTGGCCAATGCAATCTGAGGCACATTTTGTGATCCCGCTGGGGTGGAAACACGCTTTCCGCTACTTACTTCGTCTTTACCCTACAATATTGTTTAGCCGCATACAGGCGAAGTGATCCGAACATCAGTAACAGTTTTTAACCAAGTTTATCGGTTCTTGCTTGACCTCGTCAAGGTAGAATTAAATACCTCCTGCTATCCTGGAGAGTAAAAATATTTTTGACTGCAAGTAGAGATCACTTGGGAATCTGTTGCAGAAGATGGCAACAACCAAAGCAGTCATAAGGAGAAACAGGATCAACGAAAAGGGTTTGACACCTGCATACATCAGGTATACCCACAGCCAACGTTCAATACTTTTTGCAGTAGGTCAGATGATTAATCCCGACCATTGGGATGATATTGGGTTCGTCAAAAAATCTATGCGTGGATACACGAACATCAATGCGCTCATCGAGAAGAAAAAGAGAACCATCGATGATCTTCGGATCACTCTTAGCTCACTGATGTTGAACCCACAATCGAGAATGTCAAGGAAGCCTTTAACAAGAAGTACGGCAAAGGTGAGTTTGCGGTCAAGGTTTCACCGTACTTTCTTGATCATTGGGACATGTTTACAGAATTCTAGGTTAACATCACTAAGATAGGTTCCGGGACAACCCGACAGTATCGACCTGCAAAAAGTCGATTGAAGCATTTCGAGAAAGAGAACAAAGTCAAGCTCACCTTTAAGAGCATTGATCAGTCGTTTTATGAAAGCTATCTCTACCACCTTTACTCGGTAAGAGGATGTTCACCAAGCACAGTGGGGAATCAATTTAAATTCATCAAAGCATATATGAACTGGTGTGTCAACAATCAAAAACTAACAATGAATATGGCCTACTCAAAATTCACGAAACCCAAAAGTCCAACCCAAATCTTCACGCTAACTCACGCGCAGTTGGACAAACTATTTCTCCTTGATCTTTCCTCGGACGTGAAGCTAGAACGAGTTCGAGACATGTTTTGCTTGTGTTGTGCGACTGGACTTCGCTACTCTGATGCAGTTCGTCTTCAACGAGCTAATATCAAGGACGATCACATCATCATCAACACCAAGAAAACCAATGACACAGCGATCATTCCGCTGAATGACTATTCAAGAATTATTCTGAATCGCTATCCAGACAAGCTACCAAGATTATCCAACCAAAAGATGAATGACTATCTGAAGGAGTTGGGTAAGCTGGCGGAATTGAACGAAGAACATGAAGTGATAAATTACAAAGCGGGGATAAAAGGGGTTAGTAAGAAGCCTCTCCATGAGCTCCTCACAACCCACATGGCCAGGAGAACATTTATCACACAATCGTTGGAACGGGGCATGCTACCAAGCACTGTAATGAAGCTTAGTACACATAAGGACGTAAAATCCTTTAATCTCTATATTAACACTACCAAGGAACGATTAAAACACGAGGTCGATAAAGCATGGAACACTTTACAAACTGACGCCAGCAGGTCAGATTCATAGGAGGTGATATCTATATCGCACGCTTAAGAAAGAACTTGGGCGGTTCAAATAAGAATCTGTCGCTAAATTCTGTTCCAGCCATATGAACAACAGAAGACAATTCTTCTATCGAGTAACCAAGATCATCGAGATGTGCATTTATAATCTCACGGGTTAGTAGTGGTATCTCCTGTGGGAAATCAAGTTCAACTGGTTCTTTAACTCGATATCCATTTGTACCCATTTGAATCCACAAGTACTTGTACTGATTGTCGGTTATTGTACGAAGAGACCTTGCGTACATAATTATTGCCGCCATAGAGACTTTCCAGTAGCGTTTCAGATCGGCCAACTTCTGTAACGTTAGTTTTGAGAGTCTCGAAGAAATCTCTCTGGATGGCATAAGAAACTCAGAAGCAAATTCAAAAGCCTCGGTCTCAACATCTCTTGACTCTTGAATAATTTGTCTACAGTGCAGGACCAAATGCGCCAATTCGTGTGCAACGGTTAGCCGTTGTCGATCTGACGGCATGTTTCTATTTACAAATATGATCGGGTTGCCTCCACTACTAAATAAACTCAATCCATCCAGCTTTGGTGATCCAAAATCAAGATCAATTATTAGTATCCCATGATCTTCAAGTAATGTGGTTAAATTCTCAATTGGACCCTTAGGTAATTTCCAATATTCTCTCAGATATTTCGCAGCCATTACAGGCGGGCCGAACTCTTCAACATTCCATATCGGAATTTCTGGCTCCTTTAGTTCTACCGAATTGAGTAGCCTGTTTATGCTGAGCCTTACAATATTTGTTAGTGCCTCAGCTTTATCAACGTCTTTCTTACTGGCACTTATTTTCTTCCTGAAGAAATATTCTCCAGGCTTGTAAAGTTCTTCTCTTTGATGAAAGAATGACTGAGGATATGAAAGCACTTGGCTGAATGCTTCAAGATACTCATCGGTCTCCAATAACAGGCCATTTTCAATTTTTGATAAAGTCCCCTGGGCTATGTTCAGTTTCTGTGCAAGTTCCTTTTGTGTTAGTCCCCTTGATTCACGGGCAAGAACCAACATTTCAGGATTGAATTCCGTCATAAGATTTAGTTTAACTGCTCTTTCTTTGATTTTGTAGTTCCGACTTAATCTTCACTCTTGATTCACGAGAGTTCTCCTGTGCGCTAAATGGTATTACAACCTGTTCAGTGCTATACTTCGTGAGGCTAATTTGCCATTGAATCACTTCGTTAATTCGATTTATAATGAAAATTTCTTCCAGACCTGTCCAGGTAACGTTAGGTTTGTATCCTGCGTATAAATAAGTTGGTGCATCTGGAAGGCCATCGATTTGGGCTTGTTGATTGTAAAGCTTTGTTTGCTCTGTAAGAATGTTAGACGTTGATAAATCGGAATTGAACTTCTTAAATCGAATAAAAGCAACATCAGTGATGCATAATCCAAAGATTCGATTGAATACACCAACCTTGACTTTCGGAAGCCCATCGAAGTGTTGGATAATGTGAGACTTGGTACAGTCATGAACAATACTGGCCTTTGTATGTGTTTCATACTCGACATACCGACCGTTTCCATTTTGCATTGTTTGCAAGTTCAAAAAGTCATTAAAGCCGCCCTCTATGGAAGTGGCTATCGGCAGAAAAAATGGTGCAAGCATTTTTTCTGCCTCATTAAGTGATAATGTTTTCATTTGACTCCATTCGTTTTGTTAAGTCCTTAGTTTAAAAAGTGGTTGTTGTTGCAACGAAGGTAGTCATTTTTCCAAAAATGCAAATAATATTCCACCAAATATCAATAAAATATTCCATTCTGGATGGGACTTAGTACCGGATGACACGAATTTGAATTTAAATAGCCCTTTCCATGTCTGAACGGGCTAAAGACTATAGAGTTGAGCTCTGGAATGCCTTGGTGCCTGTGATGTCCACTACGGATTTTATCAATTCATCCTGAAGGTCCAAATTGAGCCTGTCAGAAAGAAAATCAATTTGCTTCCACTGGGTGAATTGATAAGTCTGTCCATTGAATTGGACGCTTACTGAAGCTGAAGTATGAACACCCATATTATGAATGGTATTCCTTATTAACCTTGCAATATCATAGGCTTGATTGTACTGCGCTTGAAGATTTAGTTTTGCTAAAAGCTCCGAATATATCTTATAGAATTCCTTAGTACCTGGATTGCCAGGATCAATTGCTCTGGTTATTATCCTCAGCTGGGTCTCAACCATTGCAACCATTTTCAAAAAGAAAAAGAATCGCAAATGCGTTATTTGATCTACTATAAACTTGTCTCTTACGCTCACTGGCATTTGATCGCACGTTTCCCACCATCGTGAAACGAAGAAAGTGTCATTCGTAGCGACTAAGTTTAATAGGTAGTCTTTACTCACACCTAACAAACTTCCTAAAACCTTAGCTTTTTCTGACTCTTCGCCATAGCGCTTTTCAAGAGATGCTAGTGCGGGCTTGTAGTCGTTCAAAAGTTCCTTCTCCATTGCCAGGGTAAACCTCAGGTAATCCGTGTGAATCTGATCAGAACCATAGATGTCAATAATTGAATTTGTCATACGGTGATCAATTTCAATAAATCACAATTCTAAACATAGAAACGAAAGGATGACGGAGGTTCCTCATCCCCAAATTCAGCCATAATACCACCAACCCTTCGAGAGAATAGTAAAGTAACAGGATGACCTCCTGTAATACTCGCTGTGTTCCAATTCATTCTGGAAAGTGCAATGACATCTGATGCCGCCTGGACTATGTCAATTTCACGATCTTGGTCAACATTAATTTGTACGGGAACGGGAATATGTGGACCTGGATAGGTGCCCAATGATTTCATAAAACCAGTAGTAAACAGATATGATGCGTCATTGTTTATTCTGCAAAGCGTACCTCGCAAAGCCGGATAAACTCCAAAACGCACAAGTCGAAATTTTGTGGGAGCAAGATGAATAAGTTCAACAATTGGAACATTATTCAATGATTCATAGAGTCCTTCTTTTTCGTTGATATCAAATGCGGTTGATTTGTGAAGCACAATTCTGAGTGGCGTGGTTCCTGTCCTATATCGGTATTCAGCGAGTATTTTCTCTCCCAATTGTCCGGCTTGCTCTCGCGTTAAATGCACATTCCGATCTTGATCCTCAGTCCAGGGAACATTCACACCACGGATTGCAAACCCCTCGCCCTCCGATGAAAATGCCTGTGCGATACAAGACCGAACCAAATGTTTGCCATGAGTTGTGTACAAATGATGAAAACTGATTCCCACATAACATGTTTCGACTTCACTCTTTCTAATTCTCCATGGTATCCCTCCGGCTTTGTAGTAAAGAGCAATATTACTATTCCACGCACGAATTGATGCGTCCTGGTTTTTTTCTAGGTCTAAAAATAGTGTGTCTCTTCCTATCTGAATTGGAATACCGAAGCGCATAGCCTTCGCCTTCAACGCTCTCCGAAAATCACGATTTAATATATCCTCCTGCTGTTCCTCAATAGGTTCCTTGTCGAAGGTTTCAAACAAGGATAGTTGATTTGCTAAAGCCTTAATTTTCTTTCTATCTTCCCTCTTAACCTTTTCATTGGTTATGCTCCAACATCTTTCAACAATTTTCTCCGATAAACAGCAAATAATCACATCAGGCTTAATCGTATCTATTTTGGACAAGTGCTCAAGACCGTTGGAAAAAAGTGCTAATACATTTTTGAAACATTCCTGACGACTACGGATTGAAAGAGCGTTTTCCAAATGTTCATCGTCGATGATATAGTTCCAACGTGGGTTGAACTCCATCTTACATCGAAACACTTCCTCAAATCCAGGAAAGTCCGGATACTGCGCAATATTTGTCATTCCTGATTTGATACCCTTCTGACAGTGTTCGAACCATTTAATTCCTTTTGCTATCATTGCTTCGCTTCCCACAAATCCAATGTTAGCGATGCGCTTCCTTGCTGTGCCAAATCGAAGATCGAACGGCCCCCCTTGTTTCAATCCTTCTTTTGGATCAATGAATTCCCCTACACCCCCAAATTCAAGGTAAGGATCGTTGACATGGACTATGTCAATTTCAGTCGCCATCTTTATTCTCGTTTACTTGGTCTTCAGCAAGCTGTTCCAATTCAGAATCAACCTCTTCTTCGACATCTTCTATGTCTTCTGGCTCTACATAATCACCGCCTAAGAGGATATCATGCACTGTTACAATAGGCAACTTCGAAGACAGGACTATGTTTGGAATTTCCGGCAATAAGTCATCATCTCCCTTAAAATTTGGTCTCAATTTAAATGCACCTTCTTCCCTTTGTGAAATGTATTTCGCCCAAAAGGTAAGGTCATTGTGAATGTTCATGTTATAGTCCCTACTTGCTCGTCTTGTAGAAAGGACGTTTACTCTCTCAGATTTTAGCAAGCTCTTAACTCCATCTATTGTGAAGACATAGGAGGGATTTAAACACAAATACCAAACAGAACCAAGCTCATCAAAACTAAACCAGATGGACTTGTGCTCCCAGTAATAAATCTTACCTGTAACTTTATTGGCTCTCGGCTTTGCAACAGTTCTTGTCGCACGCTTCAACCTGCCTTGGTAAGTTATCTCCTTTGGAGTTCCATCAAAGTTCTTTGTGAAATAAGCTCGTTTCTTTGCGACATCAACACGCAAACCAATTGAAAAAAGATGATCAATAAAGCAATCGTTTAACATGCGCACTAATTCCCTTGTGCCTCCATTGAGCTCGATAAATTCATCAATTGACATCTCTTCTACTGTACCCTGATCTATGAACTGTCTCAAATTCGACTTTGCGTGGTCAATGTCATAGAATGACCAAAGCCTTTCGCGATGCAAAATAAATTTTGCATGCCACTGATCGTTCTGTACAGCAGGGATTTGATAGGTGCTTCTTAATGCAGTTGCTGCATGATAAATTATTGGCGGCAGCTCCAAGACTTCAAATAAGTTACATGCGAATCGGCTTGGTTCATTGATTACAAGGGGTGTGGCTGTTCTGGTTTGTTCATTAATTTCCTCAACTCTCCGGAAGATCGTAACCTGGAATTCAGACTCATCCTTTGATGGCCCAAAAGTTATTGCCGCACCGTTCGTACTTACTTGTTTCACAACATCAGCCAACCCAGATCCTTCTTTATCCATAGCACCGGCACCATAGAAAAGGTCAGCCAGCACAGGATTACGATATCCCTTTATACCACGTCTACCGCGCTTGATCTCTTCTTCAAGAGAATCACTGACTTGCCTTTTTACTTCTTCAATCAGACCGCCAGGGCTCCTGAATATAATTCTATCCTGGAAAACTTCAATGACTACTGGGGCCTGTGCCGAATAGTCTCTATGAACCAGACTGTTTACAATTATTTCCTTTAGTGCGAGCGTTGGGTAGGGGTAAACATTTTCTGAAACTTCAGATTTCAATCTAAATGGTCGATTTATAAGAGTTAATGAATCCGTTATCTCATTTAGCTGACTCCAAAGATTCCCATCAATTTTCTTTTCAACGTACCCCTTAGATAAATCCTCTTGGATGCTGTCTGTTTCCGTTGAAAAAGATGTTGTCTCTTTTAACCATTCCGGGCTGCCAACAAATTTCAGTATGACATAAGCGTTAGGAATATATTGTTGGGTTGTAGAAGAGAATAACAAGATACCTGAAGAAGTGAGTTCATAGCCATCTTGTCTCACTTGCTGAGCCACCTTCAACCTTGCCATTTGCTGATTCAACCACCATTGCTCTTCATGAACTTTAATATTAAGTCTTGCACAATAATTCCTTATTCTTTCTCTTATGAGGGCAATCTCTACAGGCCCGATTGTATTATTAGCGATGATATCTGAATCGCGAACAGAAACAATTTGTATTGGTTTCGCTTTCAAATCAATCTCACTTGCTTGAAGTCTGCCCCATACCTCTTTTATCAATACTTCATCAAATCCTTCAATTGGGATAAACTGAAAGTTCTGCTCAGCTTTGGTGACAAGGTCCTGCAATAATGGTGGAAGAGTGGCCGCTCCAGTTTGAATCTGTTCCAGCTCCTTTCTTAAAATACACCAGTAGATACCCTGTCTGAATTTATTTGTATAAGTAATTTGATTGATAAAGAGGTCGTTCATCACCGATGGTTCTGCGCCTCGATATCCAATCACAATAAGAGGATGGTCTTTTAAAATCGGTTTAACAGTATCAACAAGGTCAACATTTAGATTTTGGATTTCGGATATGATGTTTTGATCTGTATAGTGTTCGACTGAACCATGCAAGTAGACCAATTGACCGTTCCTTGGGGCTGATGAAAATGTTGTAAAGTCGGAAGGTGTTTTTATTGATTGTATAAATGAGGGACGCTTTAACTGGCTTTGAGCAGAGTGGAGGCAATTGTCAAAATTTGCAGTTAAGATAGTATCAACTAATTCAAGTGCTATTAGCTCACATAGTATCTCATATCCTCGACTCGCTGGTATATTTGGAGTGATAATCTTCAAAAAGAAGTCCCTTCTTTTTTGTGAGGGGTTTAAAAGTTGATCGATAATGATCGGATATAGATCACTATAGTTGTCAGTATACCATTGAAATTGCTTCAGCCATTTAGTCCAATCGCTCAAGGTGACGCGTGGATCATCGAATTTAAATCCATTTTGATCACAGTATGCCCATTTAGCGATCTCTTCGACAATCTCAACAACTAGTTTAATTCCCGATTGTTTAGACGCACCCGCACCCAAAAGTAAGACTGGCTTAACTGAATCATTAAGTAAGGAAACTATTACACCCGGTGGCGCTATTCTGAACACTCGCGATACTCATTTTTTGGGGAATTTAACAAAATAGAATGTAGAAACAGCGTTTCACAAACAGGCTTGACAGTAATTGTCTTTTGGTCCCAGGGAGCGAAACAAAATGGAGGCTGCAGGCCCTGCAGGCCCGCAGCCTTCGGAAAGGCTCGGTGCCTACGCAGAAGCCACAGAACCGGTCACCGTCTCTGACCTTTTCATTATTGTCTTCATTCTATTATGAAGATATTCTCTATACGGAACATGAACATCTTCAGTCTTGGTCTCAAATTCCTGCCAACGACTTTGGCTCTTTACTTTAACTTCCTTCCTTGTTTCCCTATTTCCTTTTCCATATTGTCTTCGAAATTCATCATGGCCAGATGCTTCCAGTAAGAAGCCAATAAAAATTAACGCCTCCTTTTGATTCCCAATTGATCTATGTTTTCTTAGCCATGGTAACAACCGTTGTACCCAAGTCATGTATGATTGGTTATAAACGTTATACTTCCTTCCAGCAGTTTCGTTATCAATTACGGAACCCATTCGTCTTGCTTTTCTCTTTTGATTCTTTTCATAGTCCATTACCGCTTTGGCAAAGCTATTAGCAGCAGCACTGCGATCTAAATCGGCAAGTCCCATGTTAAGAAGCTCGTCAGCAAGACACAGAAGCCCGTCGATTGATTGCTTCTCGACTTCGAATGGCAAGCCTAGTGGAGAAATAGCATCTAAGTGCTTTTTCTGTGATCTATAGCTCTCAAGCGCAAATCGTTTACCACTTTCAGAAAGCAACGGTAATAGATAGGCTGCGCCATAGTCACGCAATTTTTCATTGAGCATTTTCAGGGTCGACCTAATGTGTCTTTTTTCTGTCTGGTGATGCATAAATGCAATGTGGGCAACAATTTAGTTCAGGATTCTCAATCGACCTTGCTAGCCTGCACCCATCCTGTAACCCGATGAGCCAAACATGCTCTTTCTACACCGAAAAGCCCAATGTGTGATCCTGTCGAGTTCACAACCTGCCAGAGTCTGGATGCCTACTTAGTTAATTCTTTAGGAAAATCTTCCCAAGGCGTGCCCCAACTGTGTATCTTTTCCTTTTGACGCATCTCACCTTTACCTCCGTAACGCAAAAACGGAGGATGTATGTTCAATTCAATTTCTTGGGAGGAGTACTTATTTACAATTGGGTTTATTGCCGCGGCATACTATGCTATTGTACTTGCTGCTTTCTATTCACGAGACATTCTTCTGAGACTTAAAGGAGCGAATGTCGCTATGACTAAACATGGTCCAGCGAATCAGGTGCCTCAGAAGGGGAAGTTTATGGGAGCAATCTCAAATGCTCCGCTCAAGAAAATTCCAATCAAGCAAAGTGTTGCTGCTTCAGACGAGCTGACCATTGAATCCGATCCTGAAGAATTACTTTCCGGGCAACGCATAGACTCCCCAGCCGCTGAACTTTATGATAGACTTGAAAGCCTGTTCCTGATCATGAAGACGAAGAAGGTCAAGAAGGCTAATTATCTCAAAAGCATCAAAACGCTCATCGTCCAATATCCGCTGTTTAAAGGTACACCGGTTCAACAGGAAGTATCGGCCTTCATTTATAACCATTTGAAACAACAGAGCGAGATAAACATCACTGTCGAGGAAATCAATATTCTGTGGCTTGATCAGAACGAAGAGCTTATTCATCAATCAACAACCAAAAAATAATTATGAAAAGTAAAATGGAGGTCATCAGAAAAGGAAGGGCGTTTATGCTGGCTCTTTCCGTGTATTGCGTGTCGTACGTTATTGCCTATGCACAAGATGGAAATGCGGGGATCAATGAGGCGGCCACTCAGGTGAGAGGTTATTTTCAAACAG
>DASUGQ010000492.1:0-3206 GCA_036273935.1 Cyclobacteriaceae bacterium
TCTGAATAAAAACGGGATTAACCTGGTAGAGACAGATCCTGATTTTGTTGTGCTTGGCGAGGGGAGAAATTTTACACTCGAAATGGTTCAGCGCGCTGTAGACATGATCCTTGCCGGTGCAAAGTTCATCACGACAAACCGAGATCCTTCACCAAAGAAAAAAGGATGGAATAACTTAGGAATAGCCGCAACGACGGCGATGATTGAAGAGGCTACAGGAAAGAGAGCTTTTGTGATCGGCAAACCCAGCCCTGTTATGATGCGGTCCGCACGCAAGGCGATGGGACTGGAAACAGCCTTTACAACTGTGATCGGTGATACCATGGATACCGATATTCATGGAGGTGTGAACATGGGCTATAAGACCATCCTTGTCTTATCGGGCATATCAAAGAAAGAAGACCTTATTCATTATGCTTTTAAACCGGATATGATTGTGAATTCGGTGAATGATATTGAATTGCCCTTGCCGTGGTGGTAGTAGATTGGTTCGATTCACAAATTGTTGAATAATTAATGCCAGGCAATTCAACATCCCAAAGCGCCGGGCTAATCATTAAATAGAATTGATATTTTTCAAAGCGTCAAGAATTAGCGCGTCGAGAACAACTCCATTCAAATTTCATTGATCATTCATTATCTCACGAAACAAAATTGAATCTCATAAACCCTGAGACAGAATGCAGAAAAAAGAATTCGTGCATTAAATCGCCTCTATTAATTCTCTACACTTATTCAATTATTCTTTTATCCAATCATTCAATATTGATTTCAAAGCGCCACACATTTTGAAGCACGCCGTACGAAATAAGAAAATGAATCAAGCCGGCGCAAATTCCGGCAGCAGAAAGTGAGCACAGCGATTTTATGAAAAGGCAGGATCTTTATTTTGAATTTTTTTAAAAACATACTGAACAGTTCAGAAAAGGGGCGGTTGCTTCAAGGGAGCAATGGAATTTGATTAATGGGGGAGTTTGTTCCGTATCAATCCATATACCCAGGTACCGGCGATTGCACTTAGCAAAGTAACTATAGTTACCCACACTCCCGTTCCTATCTGCGCAAACAAAGGCCCTGGACAGGCACCCGTCAGCGCCCAGCCAAATCCAAAGAGGAGTCCACCAATTACATTTCCTTTATTGAACCTCTTCTTAAAGAGTTCGATGGGCTCGCCGTAAATCGTCTTGACCTTGAATTTTTTGATAAACCAAATCGATAGCATACCAGTGACGATGGCTGATCCGATGACGCCATACATGTGGAACGATTGAAACCGAAACATTTCCTGGATACGAAACCATGAAATTACTTCTGACTTGACCAGTACGATGCCAAAAAAAACTCCTACGAACAGATATTTAAAATTATGCCACCATGGATGATTGAGCTGAGATTCATTGATGCACATGGAATCCAGGGAGCGAACCTCGAAATCAGTATCCTCCAATTGTTGAAAATTAGTGTTGATGTTTTTTGTCGATTCCATGTCTACAGGCTTAAGATAAAAGGCAAAACAAAATTGGCCATCAATATTCCGCCGATCATAAAGCAACAAGTCGCGATGAGGGAGGGCAGCTCAAGATTAGAAATACCCATAATAGAATGACCGGAGGTACACCCTCCTGCATAGCGGGTCCCGAAACCAACAAGGAAACCGCCAATGATCATCAGGAAAAATCCTTTTACATTCAATAAATTTTCAGGATTGAAAAGCTGTGTCGGTATTAGATTGCTATAATCGGTCACGCCATATTGAAGTAACTCTGTTCTGAGATTTTCATTTATTGCAACAGCATCAGAAGATTTGAGCATTGTTCCAGCGACTATCCCTCCCAGGAACACCCCTCCAACAAAGAACAAATTCCATGCTTCTCTCTTCCACTCGTATTTGAAGAAAGAAATGTTCGCAGGGAAGCAGGCTGCGCAAATGTGCCTGAGGGACGAAGAAATCCCAAACGATTTGTTCCCTATCAACAAGAGAAGTGGAACAATTAAACCAATCAAAGGACCGGCAACGTACCAGGGCCACGGTTTCGATAAGAACTCAGGCATTTTTTGTTTAATTAATCAGAATTATTAATAACGCCACTGCGGTTTAAGCAGGTGTTATTAAGCTTAAAACCCGGTTGCAACGCAATAAGTTGAGGGGATTTATCTTTTTTGTGAGTGTTTACTTTCAATCAACTTTGCTATCAATTTAGCAGAATTACAGGCAATTACAATCACCAATATTAAGTTTTTGTTAACATAGATAACATTCCTTTAATGTTGTCTAATTTAGTACCCCTTAGAATCACTTAGGATTAAAACAAAACCATTGACTCAAATGAAAAAGATTTCAAAGAAAGAGATTCGTCATAAGGTTGAAGATGCTATGAATCTTGCATTGCAACAATTGGAGGCATCGCCGACCTCAAAAAAAACCAAAAAGCTGGTTGAGAAAGCTTCAAAGAAAATTTCAAGCCAGTTAAAGCAAGACCTCAAAAAATTATCGAAGAAGGCTGAGAAAGCGATCAAGGCCTCCGACAAACAGCCAAAGTCCAAAAAAAAAGCTGATGTGAACGGGAAGCAGGTTGAACCTGTTTTCAATTAGTCAGTCGCTCTTTATCCTGGCAAAAGTCTTGTTCCGTGTTAGGAGCAAGACTTTTTTTTCTTCACTTACTTCACGAACTGCTTTCTCAGATTTCTAAACGTTTCATAGGGTCCTTCTGCCATGGCCATGTTCACCAGCCAGGTTGGGATAGAACCTCCGGGGTTAATCCGGAGAAAATAGCGCACAGAAAGGCCTTTATCGACAGGAGCAATTTCCCAAATTGCCTGTGAGAACGGCACCCTGACCAGGTCATCGCTCATCGGATAGGTGTAACCGATGCTGCTTGTAGTTACCGTCAGCCCTCCCGTTTTGTCGACGATCGACACCTTAACAATCATCTCACGGTTGGTAACCGGCCAGGGCGCGTCGAGTACAGATCTGACAATCACTTCGTCGTCACCTAATGGCTGGAGTACCTTCGACTCGATCATCTTGTACTGCCAGGTCAAATAATTGTCACCGTCAAGCAGGAATGATTTTAATTGATCTTTTGTGATCCGCTCTAATGAAAACTCTGCCCGCAGGGATTTGAATTTGGAATCTTCTTCATCACAGGTATATACCTTGATACCATCCTTATCTTTTTTGAGCTTACAATTCTCCTGGGCATTGA